>CBIMFD010000507.1:0-1505 GCA_966243085.1 uncultured Shinella sp. | reverse complement strand
CGGCCGGCGGGAGCGGAGAAGGAAATGTCCTCCAGCACGCGCGTCGGGCCGTAGCCGGCCGAGAGGCCGGAGATTTCAAGCGACGCTGCGGGCATCGGCATAGCTCCCGAGATAGGCCTGGCGGACGCGGGCGTCCTTCGTGACGGCGTCCGGCGATCCGTCGAAGATGATCTCGCCTGCCGCCAGCACGACGACGCGCTTTGCGAAGCGGAAGACGAGGTCCATGTCGTGCTCGATCATCAAGACGGCAAGATCGGCCGGCAGGTCGGCGATCGCCTGTTCGATGCGCGCCGTATCGCTCTGCGGCACGCCGGCGGCCGGCTCGTCGAGCAGCAGCACGCGGGGTTTCAGAGCCAGCGCCAGTGCCAGTTCCAGAAGACGCTGCTGGCCGTAGGCGATCTCGCTGACCGGGTGGCGGGCAAGATGGGCGATGCCGAGCCGCGAGAGCAGCGCATGGACTTCGTCCATCACCTCGGGCATCGCGCGGTGGCTCGAGAACATCCCGCCGGAGCGGCCCTCGCGCTGGAGGATGGCGAGCGCGACGTGCTCCTCCGGCGTCATCTCGGAGAAGAGGCGCGTGACCTGGAAGGAGCGCACGAGGCCGCGGCGCACGCGCGGTGTCGGGCCGAGACGCGTGACGTCCTCGCCGGCGAGCGTCACGCTGCCGGAATCGGGCAGGAGATTGCCGGTGACGAGGTTGACGAAAGTGGTCTTTCCCGCGCCGTTCGGGCCGATCAGCGCCACCCGGTCGCCCGGCGCCATGGCGAGCGAGACGTCGTTGGTGACGGCAAGGCCGCCGAACGTCTTCTTGAGGTTGCGGACGTCGAAGATCGCGCTCATGGGGCTTTCCTCCCGCGGCGCTCGAACAGGGCGGCGAGCGAGCCGTAAAGACCCTTCGGCGCGAAGAGCACGACGGCGATCAGCAGCGCGCCGACAATGGTGAGCCAGTGGAACGGGTTGGCCGCCGAGACGACGTCCTCGAACCACATGAAGGCGGCCGTGCCGATCAGCGCGCCGTAAAGCGAGCCGGTGCCGCCGAGAACGAGCATGACGAGCGCCTCGGCCGAAAGCGTGAAGGAAAGGCTGTCGAGGCCGACGACCTGGGTGGAGATGGCGTTGAGCGCCCCGCCGGCGCCCGCGACGGCGCCGGAAATGGCATACATCTTCACCAGCGTGCCGTGCACCGAGCCGCCCATGGCGCGGACGCGTACGGGATCCTGCCTGATGCCGCGGCACAGCATGCCGAAGGGCGAGCGGACGATCTGGCGCAGAACGATGAAGGCAAGGACGAGCAGGACGATGCCGAAGACATAGGCGGTGCGGCCCCAGAGATCGAATTGCCAATGGCCGAAGAGGGCATCCGGCGTGATGCCGGCGAGCCCGTCGCTGCCGCCGGTCCAGCCGGAAGCCTTGTTGGCCGCCTCATGCGCAAGGTGGATGATGGCGATGGAGAGCACGAGCTGCGGCAGGCCGTGCGCGCGCAGCACCACCACGCCGGAAACGAG
>CBIMFD010000506.1:0-1514 GCA_966243085.1 uncultured Shinella sp. | reverse complement strand
GCGCTCAAGAACTTCCTCGCCGTGGTGATCGCGGCCATGGCCATCGTCGTCTTCGCCAGCGGCAAGGTGGTCGGCTGGCCGCAGGCCGCCGTCATGGTGCCGGCGGGCGCGGTCGGCGGCTGGTCGGGCGTGTGGGCGGCGCGGCGCGTGCCGCAGCCGGTGATCCGCGCGCTGGTGGTTGGCGTCGGCCTTGCGCTGACGATCTATTATTTCGTGACGGGCTGATCGGAGAGAAGGTCCGGCCGGCGCTCGCGCGTCAGCTTCTCGGCCTCCTCGCGGCGCCATCTGTCGATGGCGGCGTGATTGCCGGAGGTCAGCACGCCGGGAATCTCCAGCCCCTCCCAGACCTGCGGGCGGGTATAGTGCGGATGCTCCAGCAGGCCGCCCTCGAAGCTCTCGTGCTCGCCGGAGAGCGCATTGCCCATCACGCCCGGCAGGATGCGCACGACCGCGTCGATGAGGATCATCGCCGCCGGCTCGCCGCCCGACAGGATATAGTCGCCGATGGAGACCTCCTCGAGCTGCCGTCCGTCGATGACGCGCTGGTCGACGCCCTCGAACCGGCCGCAGACGATGATGACGCCCTCGCCGGCGGCAAGTTCGCGCACGCGCTTCTGTGTCAGCGGCTTGCCGCGCGGGCTCATCAGGAGGCGCGGGTGGTCGTCGCCTTCCGAGGCGTGGTCGATGGCCTTTGCCAGCACGTCCGGCTTCAGCACCATGCCGGCGCCGCCGCCGGCCGGCGTGTCGTCGACGGTGCGGTGGCGGTCGGTGGTGAAATCGCGGATCTGCACGCAATCGAGCGACCAGTCGCCGCGCGAGAGCGCCTTGCCGGAGAGCGACTGGCCGAGGAAGCCCGGGAACATCTCCGGATAGAGCGTCAGGATGGTGGCGCGGAAAGCCACGTCACTCTCCCTCGCCCTGCGGCGGGCGGCGGCGCCGGCTGCCGGGGCCGTCGTTGCCCTCGTCCTCGAGGCCTGCGGCGACGGCATCGATCAGCAGGCGCCCGCCTTCGAGGTCGATTTCCAGCACGGCGGCTTCGGAGAAGGGGATCAGCACTGGCCGCTTGCCGGGGCCCTTGAGCTCCAGGAGGTCGCCGGCGCCGAAATCGAAGATGCCGGTCACCTTGCCGTGGATGCGGCCGGTCGTGTCGACCGCCTCCAGCCCTTCGAGATCGGCATAGAAGAACTCGTCCTCGTCCAGTTCCTCGTCCGGCAGGTTGTCGCGCTCGATATAGAGGTCGAGGCCGTTGAGCGCCTCGGCGGCATTGCGGTCGTTGACGCCGCGGAAGCGCACGACCACCACGTTCTTCGCCTCGCGCACCTCCAGCACCTCGAAGGACCGGCCGTCCTCGCTATGCAGGTGCCCGTAGTCGCCGATGGCGGTGGGGTCGATGGTGTAGGATTTCACACGGACCTCGCCGCGCAGGCCCTGTGCCGCGCCGATAGTGCCCATGAGGACGGGATTTTCCAGTTTCGCCATGGTTCGGTTCCGTGTGTTTTCTCGAAGCCTTTTAC
>CBIMFD010000505.1:0-1556 GCA_966243085.1 uncultured Shinella sp. | reverse complement strand
GCTTCCCAGTCGAGCCAGTCGCGCATCAGCCGGTGCGCGATGGCGCCCTTCGGCGGCGGGGCCGTGACGCCGGGCGCGAGACCGGAAAGGGCGTTGCGCTCGATCATCGCCGCCGTCTCGGCGCGGGTGAACCAGCGGCAATCCTCCAGCTCGGCCTCGTCGCGGCGGATATCGAAGGAGATCGCCTCGCCGTAGCAGCCGATCATCAGCGAATGCGGCATCGGCCAGGGCTGCGAGGCGTGATAGCGCACGCGGCCGACCTTGATGCCGGATTCCTCGAAGGTCTCGCGCCGCACCGTATGCTCGATGGTCTCGCCGGGCTCCAGGAAGCCGGCAAGGCAGGAATACATGCCTTCCGGGAAATGCGGAGAGCGGCCGAGGAGGCAAAGGTCGCGCTCGATGTCGATGACCAGCATGATCGCCACCGGATCGGTGCGCGGGAAGATCGTGTGGCCGCAGGCCTCGCAGATGCGCCGGTAGCCGCCGATCTCCGAGCGGGTCGGCGAGCCGCACTTGCCGCAGAAGCGGTTGTTCGCGTTCCAGGTCATCATGCTGGAGGCCTGGGCGAACTGGCCGAGCAGGTCGTCGTCGAGCATCTGCTGGCGGTAGAGCGTGCGCCCGTCGGTGGCCTTCAGCGGCTCGTGCAGCGTGTCGGGATCAGCTTTGACGGGGATGGCAAGCCGCGGCTCGCCGTTCTTCAGATAGCCGAGCAGGATGGAATCCTCCGGCACCGGGCCGAGCTCGGCAAGCTCGTAGGGCGCGAACAGCGGATCGATGATCTTCTCGTCGTGCTTGACGACGAGCTTGCCGCCGGCGAGCGCGAAGGCATGGACGTTCTCGGCCTTGAAGGCCTGTTCCAGGCAATCGGGCGCGCGGTGCTCCGAGCGGCGGTCGAGCGTGTTTTCCGCAAAGGCCACCATGGTGCTGGGTTCCGGATGCGGGCGGTAGAAATCGAAAAGGGAAGGCTTCATGAGGTCAGGGCATCCAGGAGCTTGGCCGCGAAGGCCTTGGTTTCCTCGGCCGTGCGCGGCTCGGCGGTGCCGTGGCCCCAGACGGGGCCCGGCCAGTTGGCATCGCCCTCGCTGCGCGCGACGACATGGACGTGCAATTGGCGGACGATGTTGCCGAGCGCGCCGGTGTTGATCTTCGTCGCGCCCGTCACCTTCTTCAGCGCCTCGGCCACCAGCACCGTCTCGAAGGTCAGCATGGCCTGGTCGAGCGGGGTCAGCTCGAATATCTCGCTGACATTCGTCCGCTGGGGCACCAGCACCAGCCAGGGCCAGCGCTTGTCCTTCATCAGGCGCAGTTCGCACAGGCCGATCTTCGTCAGGAGATCACTGTCGCGCGCCAGCCGTTCGTCGGGTTGAAAGTCGCTCATGGGCTCTTCCACATGCCTGTTTCAAAGAGTCATGCCACGCAGCCGATTTCCCTCCAACAGTTTTTTATCGCCTCGGCTTGCATTCGGCCGGAATATTGCCGATATGGAGGGTGGGAGGTTGGTGGTGGACGAGCCACTCGCCAACCGGGTCAGGTCCGGAAGGAAGCAGCCCTAACGA
>CBIMFD010000504.1:0-1562 GCA_966243085.1 uncultured Shinella sp. | reverse complement strand
TCGCCGCGCGGCGTCTTCAGGAGCGCGGAGAGGTTCCAGTATTCTTCCGAGACGAAGCGCTCGATTTCGGACTCGCGGTCGCAGACGAGGCGCAGCGCCACCGATTGCACGCGGCCGGCCGAGCGGGCGCCCGGCAGCTTGCGCCAGAGAACGGGCGACAGGTTGAAGCCGACGAGATAATCGAGCGCGCGGCGGGCAAGATAGGCGTCCACCAGCGGCGTATCGATATCGCGCGGGTTCTTCATCGCGTCCAGCACGGCCGACTTGGTGATGGCGTTGAAGACGACGCGCTGGACCGGCTTGTCGCCGATGACGCGCTTCTTCCTCAGGACGTCCAGAACGTGCCAGGAAATCGCCTCGCCCTCGCGATCCGGGTCGGTTGCGAGGATCAGGCCGTCGGAGGACTTCACCGCGTCGGCGATGTCCTTCATGCGCTTGGCGGACGCGCTGTCGACCTCCCAGGACATCTCGAAGTCCTCGTCCGGGCGCACGGAGCCGTCCTTGGCCGGCAGGTCGCGCACATGGCCGAAGGAGGCGAGCACCTTGTAGCCGGGGCCGAGATACTTGTTGATCGTCTTGGCCTTGGCGGGCGATTCCACAACTACAACATTCATCGTCATTTCTCTGATACCGGGTGCCGCGGCTTGGAGGCGCGGCGAAAAGAGGCGGTTCTTCGCCGAAGGATAGTGTCTCGACATGAACAGACAAAGCGTTCGGGTCAAGAGGTAGGGTTGAAATTAGTGGGATGCAACGTGATGCAACCAGTGCGAGATTAATCGTTGGTTGCAATTATAAATAATCGTTGTATCGTTTTCTGGGCGTAGGGATTGCAACCTATCGGTGATTCTGAATCCTGGCACAACGGTGAAGCCATGAACTCGAACCCCAAACCCGCCCCGCCGCCGCATACGACGGAAGAGAACATTGCCTATCTCCGCCAGATGCTGGGTGAATTGCGTACTGTCGCCAACAACGAGGGGGCCGACATGCTGCGCTACCTCATCGAGATGGCCTATGTGGAGGCGGGGGACATCCTCAGCGGCCTGCGCCCGCTGTCAGTCCGCGGCCATCGAGACCCGGCCGTCGACATGGCGTTCAAGACGACCGGCAAGTTCAAGCTCTAGGAGGACGAGATAGACGGTCGCGGCCGTTATGCCGGTATGGCGGATGATCTCGTCGATCTCGGCGGGCACCTGGCTCAGCGCCTCGGCGATCCGCTCCCGCTCGGTTTCGCTCGGCGGCAGGCGCAGGGCAGGGGGCGTCTCCTCCGCCGGTTCGTCCGCGCCCGTCCCGCGGGCGGAGAAGAGATCCGGCTCGCAGAGCGGCCGCAGGCCCTCCAGCACATCGTCCGCCGTCGTCACGATCGTCGCGCCGTCCTTCAGGAGACCGTTCGTGCCCTCGCAGCGCGGATCGAGCGGCGAGCCCGGCACGGCAAAGACGAGCCGGCCGAAATCCGCCGCATTGCGCGCGGTGATCAGCGAGCCGGAGCGCACCGCCGCCTCCACCACGACGAGGCCGAGCGACATGCCGGCGATCAGCCGGTTGCGGCGGGGAAAATCCCG
>CBIMFD010000503.1:0-1581 GCA_966243085.1 uncultured Shinella sp. | reverse complement strand
TCGATCCGCCGGCTGCCGGCGAGGTGGTGACGCTCGACGTGGTGCTCGGCCCCCGCACCGAGTGGTTCACGCAAAAAGGCATCGAGACGCTGGCAGGCCAGCTCTGGCATGTAACGCCGCAGTCGAACCGCGTCGGCATCCGCCTTGCCGGCGACGTGCCGCTGGAGCGCAGGGACAGCGCCGAACTGCCGAGCGAGGGCACGGCGACGGGCGCGATCCAGGTGCCGCACAGCGGCCAGCCCGTGCTTTTCCTTGCCGACCATCCGCTGACCGGCGGCTATCCCGTCATCGGTACGGTCGCCGATCATCATCTCGATCTTGCCGGCCAGATTCCCGTGAACGCCCGCATCCGCTTCCGCCCCATCGCGCCCTTTGCCGAGATCGGCGTCAGGAGAGAGCCATGAAGAAAGTGCTGATCGCCAATCGCGGCGAGATCGCCGTGCGTATCCTGCGCGCCTGCCGGGACTACGGCCTGCAGTCGGTCGCCGTCTATGCCGACCCGGATGCGGACGCGATCTTCGTGCGCCTTGCCGACGAGGCCTACGGGCTTGGCGGCGTGCGCCCGGCGGAAACCTATCTCGACATCGAAAAGCTGATCGCCGTCGCGAAGCGGTCGGGCGCGGACGCCGTGCATCCGGGCTACGGCTTCCTCTCCGAACGGGCGGAATTCGCCCGCGCCGTCATCGATGCCGGCCTCGTCTGGATCGGCCCGGACCCTCAGGTGATCGAGGCGCTGGGCGACAAGGTCGAGGCGCGGCGCATCGCTTCGAGCGTCGGTGCGCCGCTCGTCGCCGGCAGCGACGGGCCGGTTTCATCGGCGGCCGAGGTGATCGCCTTCGCCGAGCGGCACGGCCTGCCGGTCGCCATCAAGGCGGCCCATGGCGGCGGCGGACGGGGCCTCAAGGTGGCCTGGAAGCTGGAAGAGGCCGCCGATCTCTACAAATCCGCCGTGCGCGAGGCGACGGCCGCCTTCGGCCGCGGCGAATGCTTCCTCGAGCGTTTCCTCGATCGGCCGCGCCACATTGAGGCGCAGGTGCTCGCGGACCGTCACGGCAACGTGCTGGTGCTGGGCACCCGCGACTGCTCGCTGCAACGGCGCAACCAGAAGCTCATCGAGGAGGCGCCCGCGCCCTTTCTTTCCGCCGATCAGCGCGAAAGCATCCATGCGGCGGCCAAAGCCATCTGCGCGGCGGCCGGCTATTGCGGCGCGGGCACGGTGGAATTCCTGCTCGGCGCGGACGGCACGATCTCCTTCCTGGAGGTGAACACGCGCCTTCAGGTCGAGCATCCCGTGACGGAGGAGACGACCGGCATCGACCTCGTCGTCGAGCAGTTCCGCATTGCCGAGGGCCTGCCGCTCAGCCTTCGCGAAACGCCCGAGCCACGCGGCCATTCCATCGAGTTCCGCATCAATGCGGAAGACCCCGGCCGCGGCTTCCTGCCGACGCCGGGCAAGGTCACCACCTTCGACCCTCCGTCCGGCCCGGGCGTGCGCCTCGACAGCGGCGTTACCGCCGGCTCGACGGTGCCGGGCGTCTTCGATTCGCTGATGGCCAAGCTGATCGTCACCGGCGCGACGCG
>CBIMFD010000502.1:0-1584 GCA_966243085.1 uncultured Shinella sp. | reverse complement strand
GCCGAGTTCGGCTTCTTCGGGGTCGTCGTGTAGACGCGGGTGCAAACGCCGCGCTTCTGGGGGTTTTCCTGCAGGGCAGGAACCTTGTTGCGCTTTACCGACGCCTGGCGCGGCTTGCGGATCAACTGGTTTACGGTAGGCATAGAACCATCCCTTGCAAATCTAGTCTCGTTACCCTTGCGGGCGGATCGTCGTCACCCTTGCGGGCGAGTACATGGCCACACGCGTGTTCATGCGCAATAAAAGGCCACTCCGTCTTCGACGGATGACCTCGTTAGGCAGAGGACGCGCTATAACCGCGTCGTGCGTGCAGCATTCATGTTCTCAACGTGCGTCGAGCCCTGTTTGAGGCGAACTTCAGAACGAGTCATTCCGAACCAGCCAGCCTCACATAGGCTCTGATGGCGTGCGGAATACTGACTAAAGGGTCAAAGGTCAAGAGGCGGGGCGAAAGAATCCCGGCCGCGAACGGCTGCCCTGCCTGAAAAGCAGGGCTTCCGGCCCCTGCCCTCTCCCGCTTCGGCGGTGTCCCGAGGATAAAAGCCATCCTTGGAGGACATTAAGAAAGCATGAAGGCGGAATCAACCGGAGCGCATCGGCCCGCCGCGGCGCACTGACCGATTCCCTTTTTCGGCTTTTTGGACGGCCTGCGATTTTGCGTTTGGGTCCCGGCGCCCTACCCTTTATAGAACGAACACACCCGATCCCGAAAGGAGACCGCCATGGCGTCCAGCGCCGACAACGACAACAATACGCTCGACGATCCGATGGTCTTCATCATCATCGGCAAGGCCTATGAGCGCGAGGGCGAAGAGGGCATCGACATCCATGTCATGCTCAGCGCCCCGGACGACGACACGGCCGTGCGCGAAGCGTTGAACGCCCTCTCGGAGGAAGGCTTCCTCGAAGCCGACCTCGACCAGATCGGCACGCTCACGGGTGCGCCGGCAGACGAGCCGCACGCTTCCGCCTACAAGGGCGCGCTCGAAGGAGAAGTCGCGATCATCCGCTTCGCCTAGAGCACCCTTCCTCGAAATGCAAAAAGCCGCCCGGCGTCCGGGCGGCTTTTTTGTTTGCGGAAGAAGAAGGGCGGCGGACCGCCCTTCCCTTCGAGCCTTATTCGGCCGGGGTCGTCTCGCCGCCGGCAAGGTCCGCCAGCATCGGGGTGGCGACGCCGGCGCCGGTCGACTTGCGGCGCTCGTCGAGGATCATCTCGTCGCGCGCCGTCGCGATGCGGCGGATCTGCGTCATGGTGCCACCCGTACCGGCCGGGATGAGGCGGCCGACGATGACGTTTTCCTTGAGGCCCTGCAGGCCGTCGGTCTTGCCGGCGATCGCCGCTTCCGTGAGGACCTTGGTGGTCTCCTGGAACGAGGCGGCCGAGATGAACGACGGGGTCTGGAGCGAGGCCTTGGTGATGCCGAGCAGGACCGGATCGCCGTAAGCCGGCTTCTTGCCTTCCTCGATCAGGGCGTCGTTGACGTCCTCCAGCTCGATACGGTCGACATTGTCGCCGACGATATAGGTGCTGTCGCCCGCATCCGTGATCTCGACCTTCTGCAGCATCTGGCGAACGATCACCTC
>CBIMFD010000501.1:0-1605 GCA_966243085.1 uncultured Shinella sp. | reverse complement strand
GGCGATTCGCCGCTGCACCGCATGCCGGTGCGCGGCAAGCTGATCCTTCTCTTTGCCGCCGCCGTCGGGCTTTTCGTCGCTTCGGACCTGCGCCTGCTGGTTCCGGCGCTCGCGCTTTCGGCGGGGCTGCTGCTCTCCACCGGCATCGGTGCCGGGCAAGCGTTCCGGCGCACGCGCCTCGTCCTCTTCACCGTCCTTCTCGTCGCCGCCGCCAACTATGTCTTCGTCTCGCCGCACGAGGCCGCCGTCGTCTTCTGCCGCCTTGCCGCGCTGGTGCTGCTTGCCGCCGCCGTCACGGCGACGACCGGCATTTCCGCCTTCATGGACGAGATCGCGCGGCTCCTCACACCGCTGGAGCGCTACGGTTTCGTCCGCGCGGCGGATGTCAGCCTTGCGGTCGGCCTCGTCATCCGTTTCGTGCCGGAAATCCTTGCGCGCTACCGCGACATCGCCGAGGCGCACCGGGCGCGCGGCCTGCCGGTCCGCCCGCTCACCATGCTCGTTCCGCTCATCATCCTGACGCTGAAGGATGCCGATACGATCGCCATGGCGATTGACGCCCGCGGCTTTCGGCGGCACCAAGCATCCACCCGATCCTGTCCATTCGAGGAAACCCCTACATGAGCACCAGAGACATCGTCCTCGTCGCCCTCTTCGCCGCCATCATCGTGGTGCTGGGCCTGCTGCCGCCGATCACGCTCGGTTTCATCCCCGTGCCGATCACCGCGCAGACGCTCGGCGTCATGCTCGCCGGCTGCATTCTCGGCGCAAGGCGCGGGGCTTCGGCGGTGCTGCTCGTGCTGCTGCTGGCCGCCATCGGCCTGCCGGTGCTTTCGGGCGGGCGTGGCGGCCTTGCGGTCTTCGTCGGCCCGGCTGCGGGCTATCTCGTCGGCTTCGTGCCCGGCGCCTATGTCTGCGGCCTGATCGCCGAGCGCCTCGTTCGGGAAGACCAGGCGGAGCTTTCGCAGTTCCTCTCCTTCCTTGCGGCCGCCGTCGTCGGCGGCATCGCGGTCGTCTACCTCTTCGGCATTCCGTGGCTCGCCTATATGAGCGGCAAGGCCTTCTTCGAGACGGCCGCCGCCTCGCTCGTCTTCCTGCCAGGCGACCTCATCAAGGCCTTCGTCGCCATGCTGGCCGGCCGGGCGGTGCTCGCCGGCTATCCCCTGCTGCCGCAGCGCGCCTGAGCCGATGCCGCTTTCCGGCGCCCTCGAACGGCACGCCGCGTCCATCCCCGCAAACCCGGCCTTCAAGATCGACGGCCGGGTTCTTTCCTATGGAAGCCTTGTCGCGACAGCCCGGCAGGCTTACGCCGCCTTCGCGGCGCTCGCTCCGATAGGCGCAAGCCTCATCGGGCCGCAAAGCCGCATGATCGCCCTCATCACCGGCAACCACGCGCTCTTTCCCGCCGCCTTCGCCGCCGCGACGGCCGGCGGCACCTGCGTCGCGCTGATCGACCCGCACCTGCCGGAAGCGATGCGCGGCCGCCTTCTCGGAAAACTGAAGCCCGACGTGATCGTCACCGCCGAGGGCCCCGATCTCCTCCTTTCCGCCCCGAGAAGCGGCGAGACGCTGCGGCTTGCCGAAAGCGCGGCATCGGACGCTCCT
>CBIMFD010000500.1:0-1626 GCA_966243085.1 uncultured Shinella sp. | reverse complement strand
GGTATCTTCGGGCAGCGCGCCCCACCCGCTCAGAGCCAGTTCATCCCCGTCCCGTCGAGCCGCAGGATACGGTCCTGGTGGATGGGGGCGTTGGCGGCCTCTTCCTCGCTCATGCCGTGGAGGCGGAAGGCGGCGCGGAAGACGCCGCCGTGGCTGACGCAGACCGTCGGCCGCCTCACGTCGGCAAGGAACGAGCCGATCCGCCAGCAGAGGATCTCGTAGCTTTCGGCCGCTTCCCCCGGCGGAATGAAGTTCCACTTGGAATGGCTGCGCTCTTCCACGCGCTCGGGCGCGTGCGCTTCCAGCTCGGCCAGCGTGAAACCTTCCCAGTCGCCGAAGGAGACTTCGACGAGGCGCGGATCGGTGCGGTAGGCAAGGGGGGCAAGGCCCATGGCCCCGCGTAAAATCTCCATCGTCTCGCGCGTGCGCCCGAGCGGGCTCGCCACGAAATCGAAATCGGAAACGGTGCCGCCAAGAACGCCCTTGAGGGCGAGGCCGTTGCCGGCCGCCTGCCTGCGGCCGGTCTCGTTGAGCGGGATGTCCTTCTGGCCCTGCAGCCTGCCTTCTGCATTCCACGCGGTCTGGCCGTGTCGGATCATGTAGACGAGCAAGGCAGGGTCCTGAAGTCTTAGTCCTTGATGACGGAAATGTCCGGCGCGTCGACGGCCTTCATGCCGATGACGTGATAGCCGCTGTCGGCATGGTGCGTCTCGCCGGTGACCGAGCGCGACAGGTCCGACAGGAGGTAGAGGCCGACATCGCCCACTTCCTCGATGGTGACGGTGCGGCGCAGCGGCGCGTTGTACTCGTTCCACTTGAGGATATAGCGGAAATCGCCGATGCCGGAGGCTGCGAGCGTCTTGATCGGGCCGGCCGAGATGGCGTTGACGCGGATGTTTTTCGGGCCGAGGTCGACGGCGAGGTACTTCACGCTCGCCTCCAGCGCGGCCTTGGCGACGCCCATGACGTTATAGTTCGGCATGACCTTTTCCGCGCCGTAATAGGTCAGCGTCAGCATCGCGCCGCCGTCCGTCATCAGCTTTTCCGCGCGCCGCGCGACGGAGGTGAAGGAATAGACCGAGATCTGCATGGTCTTGGCGAAGTTGCCCGGCGTCGTGTCGACGTAGCGGCCGGTCAGCTCGTCCTTGTCGGAAAAGCCGATGGCGTGCACGATGAAGTCGATCTTGCCCCACATCTTCTCGACATTGTCGAAGACCGCGTCGATGGAGGCTTCGTCGGAAACGTCGCAGTCGCCGGCCAGCACCGCGCCGATCTCGGCGGCCAGCGGCTCGACGCGCTTCTTCAGCGCATCGCCCTGATAGGTGAAGGCGATCTCGCCGCCCTGCGCGTGGATGGCCTTGGCGATGCCCCAGGCGATGGAACGGTTGTTGGCGACGCCCATGATGACGCCGCGCTTGCCCTTCATCAGACCAGATGCCTGAACCATGGTTTGTCCCCTGATATCTAGAGCAATCCCGGCAAGCGCGCGATGCGCCCCCGCCCTTGGAATTGCGTGGAATAAGTCGGAATTGCCTATGGCATAGGCGGCAATGCGGTTCAAGCGCGCACAGGTTCAGGAACTGTTAGCACCCGTAACAATGGGTGCATCTTTCACGCAAGCGTCAT
>CBIMFD010000499.1:0-1642 GCA_966243085.1 uncultured Shinella sp. | reverse complement strand
TTGGCGACGCTGAGGGCGTTTTCCTGGATGAAATCGCGGCGGGGCTCGACTTCGTCGCCCATCAGGCGGGCGAAGAGACCGTCGGCATCGGTCGCGTCCGAGACCTTCACCTGCAGCAGCGAGCGGACGTTCGGATCGAGCGTCGTTTCCCAGAGCTGCTCGGCATTCATTTCGCCGAGACCCTTATAGCGCTGCATGGAGAGGCCCTTGCGACCGGCGGCGAAGATCGCATCCAGAAGCGCGCGCGGGCCGGTGATCTCGGTCTGCCCGTCCTTGCGGCGCAGGACCGGCGGCACCGCATAGGTTTCCCTGAGGCGAGGAGCGAGTTGGTCGATATGGCGAGCGTCGGACGAGCCGATCAGCGCCATGTCGAGATGGGCGAATTCCTTGACGCCGCGCACCATGCGCTCGAAGCGCAGGCCACCGTCCGCCGCGACCGAGCCCTCCCAGCCGCGTTCCGTTTCCTCGGCAATGAGGTCGAGGCGGCGGGCGACTTCCTCGGCCATCGACGCATAGCCTTCGCGGTCGTGGCTGAGTTCAAGGTTCAGCGCACCGGCGATCGCCGCCTGCTCGACGATGGAGCGGTTGTAGCGTGAATGCAGGCCGTCGAGCAGCGTGCGCAGGCGCAGCGCGTCCTGGATCAGTTCGAGGATATCCTGGCCGGCACGCACCTCGCCGGAGGAAAGCTCCAGCGCCGCATCGTCGAGACCGGCGCCGATCAGGTAATCTTCCAGTGCCTTCTCGTTCTTCAGGTACTGGCTCGATTTGCCGCGCGAGACCTTATAGAGCGGCGGCTGGGCGATATAGAGATGGCCGCGCTCGATCAGCTCCGGCATCTGCCGGAAGAAGAAGGTGAGCAGCAGCGTGCGGATATGGGCACCGTCGACGTCGGCGTCCGTCATGATGATGATCTTGTGGTAACGCAGCTTGTCGGCGTTGAACTCGTCCTTGCCGATCGAGGTGCCGAGCGCGGTGATCAGCGTGCCGATTTCCTGACTGGACAGCATCTTGTCGAAACGCGCCCGCTCGACATTGAGAATCTTGCCGCGTAGCGGAAGAATCGCCTGGTTCTCGCGCGAGCGGCCCTGCTTGGCCGAACCGCCGGCCGAATCGCCCTCGACGAGGAAGACCTCGGACTTGGCCGGGTCGCGCTCGGAGCAGTCGGCGAGCTTGCCGGGAAGCGAGGAAATATCCAGCGCGCCCTTGCGCCGCGTCAGTTCGCGCGCCTTGCGGGCGGCCTCGCGCGCCGCGGCGGCCTCTACGACTTTGCCGACGAGCGTCTTCGCATCGGCCGGATGCTCCTCGAGCCAGGTGGAAAGCGCCTCGTTGACGAGGCTTTCGACGACCGGGCGGACTTCGGACGAGACGAGCTTGTCCTTGGTCTGCGAGGAGAACTTCGGATCCGGCACCTTCACCGAGAGAACGGCGGTGAGGCCTTCGCGGCAATCGTCGCCGGTCAGCGAGACCTTTTCCTTCTTCATGATGCCGGTGGTCTCGGCATAGGAGACGACCTGGCGCGTCAGCGCGCCTCGGAAGCCGGCCATATGCGTGCCGCCGTCGCGCTGCGGGATGTTGTTGGTGAAGCAGAGCACGTTCTCGTGGTAGCTGTCGTTCCACCACATGGCGACTTCGACGGTGATGC
>CBIMFD010000498.1:0-1647 GCA_966243085.1 uncultured Shinella sp. | reverse complement strand
GGCAGGGCAGAGGGGGGTAGCGCCCCAAATACCGACACCGCCATTCCAAGGATTTTCCCGTGACCGCCGAAAAGCCGAACATCCTGATCATCATGGTCGACCAGCTCAACGGGACGTTCTTCCCGGACGGGCCGGCGGACTTCCTGCATGCGCCGCACATGAAGGCGCTGGCGGCGCGCTCGGCGCGGTTCCGCAACAACTACACCTCCTCGCCGCTCTGCGCGCCGGCCCGCGCCTCCTTCATGGCCGGGCAGTTGCCGAGCCGCACGCAGGTCTATGACAATGCGGCGGAGTATATCTCCTCCATCCCCACCTTCGCGCATCATCTGCGCCGCGCCGGCTATTACACGGCGCTGTCGGGCAAGATGCATTTCGTCGGTCCGGACCAGTTGCACGGCTTCGAGGAGCGGCTGACGACGGACATCTACCCCGCCGATTTCGGCTGGACGCCGGATTACCGCAAGCCCGGCGAGCGGATCGACTGGTGGTATCACAACATGGGCTCGGTGACGGGCGCGGGCGCCGCCGAGATCACCAACCAGATGGAATATGACGACGAGGTCGCCTTCCTCGCGAACCAGAAGCTCTACCAGCTCTCGCGCGAAAACGACGACACGGACCGCCGCCCCTGGTGCGTCACCGTCTCCTTCACCCACCCGCACGACCCCTATGTGGCGCGGAAAAAGTTCTGGGACCTCTACGAGGGCTGCGAATACCTGACGCCGACGGTCGGCATGCTGAAGGAGCAGGACCCGCACTCCGCCCGCATCCTGCATTCCTGCGACTATGCCGCCTTCTCGATCACCGAGGAGAACGTGCGCCGCTCGCGCCGGGCCTATTTCGCCAATATCTCCTATCTCGACGAGAAGGTGGGCGAGCTCGTCGATACGCTGACGCGCACGCGCATGCTGGACGACACGCTGATCTTCTTCTGCTCGGACCACGGCGACATGCTCGGCGAGCGGGGCCTGTGGTTCAAGATGAACTTCTTCGAGGGCTCGGCCCGCGTGCCGCTGATGGTCGCCGGCCCGGGCGTCGCCCCCGGCCTGCACCTTGCGCCGACCTCAAACCTTGACGTGACGCCGACGCTCTGCGACCTCGCCGGCATTTCCATGGACGAGGTGATGCCCTGGACGGACGGAGAAAGCCTCGTGCCGGTCATCAACGGGGCGGAACGCACGACGCCCGTGCTGATGGAATATGCGGCGGAAGCCTCCTATGCGCCGCTCGTCGGCATCCGCGAGGGCAAGTGGAAATACGTCCATTGCGAGCTCGACCCGGAGCAGCTCTACGACCTCGAAGCCGATCCGCACGAGCTCACCAATCTTGCCGATTCCGACAATCCGGTCGTCAAGGCGACGCTGGAGGCCCTCCGGCAGATGCGCGAGGCGCGCTGGGACATGGCGGCCTTCGACGCGGCCGTGCGAGAGAGCCAGGCGCGGCGCTGGGTGGTCTACGAGGCGCTGCGTAACGGGGCCTATTATCCCTGGGACCACCAGCCGCTGCAAAAGGCCTCCGAACGCTACATGCGCAACCACATGAACCTCGACAATCTCGAGGAATCCAAACGCTATCCGCGGGGAGAATGAGATGAGAGCCCAACCGAAAGCCTCGCACTTCATCGACGGCGACTATGTCGAGGACGCT
>CBIMFD010000497.1:0-1654 GCA_966243085.1 uncultured Shinella sp. | reverse complement strand
CCCGACCGCGGCTACGGCCTTGCCGCCATCGCCGGCACGCTGGACTTGAAGGGCGTCAAGCCCGCGCTCCTGCGCGAGCTCGTGCTGGAGCGCATGGACGAGGTGCTGTTCCGCTATTCCTACGACTATGTCGGCGACCTTGCCGAGACCATCGCGCTCGTCTGGAGCGAGGAGGGGAAGGACCTGCCGCCGGACGCGGAGGAGCCGCGGCTCGGTGCGGTCGTCGCCCGCATGAATTCCCTCGGCCGCACGGAGGTGCGCGCCGCCGTGCGCGATCTTCTCGACCGGCTCGACCCTTCCGCCCGCTTCGCCTTCCTGAAGCTGGCGACCGGGGGGCTGCGCATCGGCGTCTCGGCGCGCCTTGCCAAGCAGGCGCTCGCCGATTTCTCCGGCAAGGACGTCGCGGAGATCGAGACGCTGTGGCACGGCCTTGCCCCGCCCTACGAGCCGCTCTTCGCCTGGCTGGAGGGCCGCGCCGGCAAGCCGGTGCTGGCGACGCCCGCCATCTTCCATTCCGTCATGCTTGCAAACCCGGTGGGCGAGGGCGACCTCGACGCGCTCGACCCCGCCGATTTCGCCGCCGAGTGGAAATGGGACGGCATCCGCGTGCAGCTCTCCGCCGCGGGCACGACGCGCCGGCTCTATTCGCGCTCGGGCGACGACATCTCTGCCGCCTTCCCGGACGTGCTGGAGGCCGTGGGCTTCGAGGGCGTCGTCGACGGCGAGCTGCTGGTCGGCGGCACGGCGCGCACCAACAGCCCGACGCGCACCTTCTCCGATCTCCAGCAGCGCCTCAACCGCAAGACCGTCACGGCCAGGATGCTGGAGGACTATCCCGCCTTCGTGCGTGCCTACGACGTGCTCTTCAACGGTGAGGAGGACGTGCGGCCGGAGCCCTTCACCGCCCGCCGCGCGCGGCTTGCCGGCCTCATCGACAAGGCCCCGCACGACCGCTTCGACCTTTCGCCGCTCGTGCCCTTTTCAAGCTGGGACGAGCTGGAGGCGCTGCGTCGCGAGCCGCCCGACCCGGTGATCGAGGGAGTGATGATCAAGCGGCTCGACAGTCCCTACCAGGCCGGCCGCCTCAAGGGGCCGTGGTTCAAGTGGAAGCGCGATCCCTACAATATCGACGCGGTGATGATGTATGCCCAGCGCGGCCACGGCAAGCGCTCCAGCTACTATTCCGATTTCACCTTCGGCGTGTGGACGGAGGGCGAGGGCGGCGACGTGCTGGTGCCTGTGGGCAAGGCCTATTTCGGCTTCACCGATGCGGAGCTGGAAGTGCTCGACCGCTTCGTGCGCAACAACACGACGGACCGCTTCGGCCCCGTGCGGGCGGTGCGCGCCGAGCCGGGCTTCGGCTTCGTGCTGGAGGTCGCCTTCGAGGGCATCAACCGCTCCACCCGCCACAAATCCGGCGTCGCCATGCGCTTCCCCCGCATCGCGCGGCTGAGAGAGGACAAGCTACCGGCCGACGCCGACCGGCTGGAGACGCTGATGGCGATGGTGGAGGCGAAGGAGGGATAGGGGACTGCGTCTGCCGCTTTCACCCCCCTCTGCCCTGCCGGGCATCTCCCCTCAAGGGGAAGGGCAATCGCATATGAAGACCCTCTCTGCCTGCCGGCATCTCCCCCACAAGGGGGGAGAAAGGCTG
>CBIMFD010000496.1:0-1665 GCA_966243085.1 uncultured Shinella sp. | reverse complement strand
TAGAGGTGGAGCTGGGTCGCCACCTGCCGCACGTCGCGGTCGCGGTTCTGCTGAAGGCCGACGACGAGCGTGCCCATGTCCTCGCGCTCCTCCCAAAACCGGCTCATCACGGGATGATCCGGCACCGCGCAGGAATCCGAGCGGGCGATGTTGGCGTCGTCGAGATGCCATTCGGTGAGCTCGGCGACAAGCAGCTTGCCGGGCGAATATTTCGCGAAATCCTCGTCATAGGCCGTCTTCCACGTATAGGCCTCACCGCCTGCGAGGAAGACGATCATCGAGGCGATGGCGCGGCCGTCGAGGTCGAGCGTGTGGATGCGCACGCCGTCGGTCTCGGCAAGATTGGCGATCGCCTCGCGGGCGAAGGCGGCGCGGTAGCGGTCGTTGATCATCGCCGTGCGGCTCTTGCCCTTCCACCCGGCGGCCTCCAGCAGCAGGAATTCCTCCATGCGCAGGCGGATGTCGGCGGGCTGGCGGGCGACGTTGTAGTTCAGCTCGCCCAGCCGGTCGAGCCTGCGCCATTGCCGGCGCAACTCGCGGAAATGTTCCGGCGAGATGGCGTGCTGGAGATAGGCCTGGCCGTCGAGCAGGCTTTCCAGCATCGGCCGGCGATAGGTATCGGTGACCGTGACGGGCAGGTTGCGGCCGATGGCGACGGCACGCATCAACTGGGCGAAGGGGCCGTTGAGGCGAAGGTCCGGCAGGACGAGGATCGGCGGCAGGCCGATGCCGGCTCCGCCGAGCGCTTCCAGGAAATTGTCGAGTGTCTCGGCGGCGTCTTCCGCATCGACCAGCGGCGTTCCGAGCGGGCCGAACGGGTTCGACCAGGCCCGCAGGATGCTGGAGCCGATGGAGAAGCCCGGCTTCTCCACCGAAAACGGCATCAGCAGGCGGATACGGCTGCGGCCTGCGCCCTCGTCGCGGATGACGGAAAGGCGCACGGTGCGGTCCTCCAGCCGCGGCATGGCCGGGGCGAGGAAGCGCCCGGTGAAGAAGACGTTCGCCTCCATGACGCGGTTGGAAAGGAAATCGAGTTCCTGCTGCAGGTCGTAGCCGGCCGTCGCCGGATAGAGCGCGAGCGAACGGCCCGGCCGGCCGACGGCGATGCGCTGGTCCGCCGGCGGCTGCGCGCCGGGTGCGGCCGGCGGAAGAACGGCCTGGGCGCGCCCTGCCGCGATGGCGTGGTCGAAGCCGTGGCTATCGGTCATGATGGTCCGTCCCGTCGATAAGGCTCGCCTTAACCGGATTGGCGAAGGCGAAGAGAATGATGGAGAGCTTCGTGCGCACGGCGGCGTGTAGAAGCAGCGCCTCGACGACCATGGCGCCGGCCGTGGCGATGGCCGCACCCTCGATGCCGAAAAGCGGAATGAGCGTGACGTTGAAGGCGATGTTGGCGGCAAGCGCCACGGCATAGACGACGATGCAGAGCCGCTGCTCGCCGGACATGGTGAGAAGCACCTCGCCGGGTCCGACCAGCGCCTTGGCGAGAATGCCGGAAAAGAGGATGAACATCAGCTCCCAGCCCGCCGTGAAGGCCGGGCCGAAGAGCGACAGCAGGAGATGGCCGAAGGCCAGCACGCAGAGCCCGACGGCCAGCGACGGCCAGAAGCTCCAGCGCACCGTCTCGCCGGCAAAACGGGCGAGCGCCACCCGGTCGCCGGAGGC
>CBIMFD010000495.1:0-1666 GCA_966243085.1 uncultured Shinella sp. | reverse complement strand
AGCAGGGGCTTTCCGTCGAGGAGAACTGAGCCGCCGGCCTGATTGCGAGCCGTGTTTCCCTTGGGGCGCGGCTTTTCCGTATGCGGATTTCGTGATGTTGCGCCGCCGTCGCAATTTTGCCGCAACGCAGCAAAATCCTGTCGCCCTCGCGTTTTCAAAGAACCGCAGTTCCTGTAGATTGCGGAAGCGCATTTGGGGAGGCGTCGATGGACAAGTGGGTCTACACCTTTGGGGACGGCCGTGCTGAGGGAGGCGCGGGCGATCGCAACCTTCTCGGCGGCAAGGGCGCAAACCTTGCCGAGATGTGCAATCTCGGCCTGCCGGTGCCGCCCGGGCTCACCATCGTCACCTCCGCCTGCAACCATTATTACGAGAACGGCCGCACGCTGCCGCCGGGCCTGAAGGACGAGGTCCGCGCAGGACTGCGCCATATGGAGGCGATCACCGGCCGCACCTTCGGCGATACGGCAAAGCCGCTGCTCCTCTCCGTCCGCTCCGGCGCGCGCGCCTCCATGCCCGGCATGATGGACACGGTGCTGAACCTCGGCCTCAACGACCGTACGGTGGAAGCGCTCGGCCACGACGCGGGCGACGCGCGCTTTGCCTGGGACAGCTACCGCCGCTTCATCCAGATGTACGGCGACGTCGTCATGGGCCTCGACCACGAGGTCTTCGAGGAGATCCTGGAGGACGAGAAGGGCCGGCTCGGCCACGAGCAGGACACCGAGCTCTCCGCCGTCGAATGGCAGCATGTCATCGCCCGCTACAAGGAGGTGATCCGCGAGGAGCTGGACGAGGAGTTCCCGCAGGATCCGGAAGTCCAGCTCTGGGGCGCCGTCGGCGCCGTCTTCGCAAGCTGGATGAATGCCCGTGCGGTCACCTACCGGCACCTGCACAACATACCCGCCGTCTGGGGCACGGCGGTCAACGTGCAGGCCATGGTCTTCGGCAATCTCGGCAATTCCTCCGCCACGGGCGTCGCCTTCACGCGCAACCCTTCCACCGGCGAGAACAGGCTCTATGGCGAGTTCCTCGTCAATGCGCAGGGCGAGGACGTCGTCGCCGGCATCCGCACGCCGCAGAACATCACGGAGGAAGCGCGCATCGCCTCCGGCTCCGACCGGCCCTCGCTGGAAAAGCTGATGCCGGAAGCCTTCGCCACCTTCCGCGGCATCTGCGACCGGCTGGAGCGGCACTACCGCGACATGCAGGATCTCGAATTCACCATCGAGCGCGGCAAGCTCTGGATGCTCCAGACCCGCTCGGGCAAGCGCACGGCCAAGGCCGCGCTGAAGATCGCCGTCGACATGGCGACGGAAGGCCTCATCAGCGAGGGCGAGGCCGTGGCGCGCATCGATCCCGCCTCGCTCGACCAGCTCCTCCACCCGACCATCGACCCGCAGGCTCGCCGCGACGTCATCGGCTCCGGCCTGCCGGCCTCGCCCGGGGCGGCGACCGGCGAGATCGTCTTCACCTCGGAAGATGCCGTCCATGCCGAGGAGGAGGGCCGCAAGGTCATCCTCGTGCGCATCGAGACGAGCCCGGAGGACATCCACGGCATGCATGCCGCCGAAGGCATCCTCACGACCCGCGGCGGCATGACGAGCCATGCGGCCGTCGTCGCGCGCGGCATGGGCACGCCGTGCGTTTCGGGTGCCGGCACGCT
>CBIMFD010000494.1:0-1667 GCA_966243085.1 uncultured Shinella sp. | reverse complement strand
GAATAGCCCATGATCTCCAGCGGCAGGGCGATGTTCTTCTCGATGGTGCGCCAGGGATAGAGCGCGGCGGCCTGGAAGACATAGCCGTAGGCGCGCTGCCGGCGGGCCTCTTCCGGCGTCATGCCGTTGACGGTGATCGTGCCGGAGGTCGGCTTTTCGAGGTCGGCGATGACGCGCAGGAACGTCGTCTTGCCGCAGCCGGAGGGGCCGATGAAGGAGACGAAATCGCCCTTGCCGACCGAAAGGTCGACGCCGGTCAGCGCCGTGACGGGGCCGTCGGCGGTCTGGAAGGTGAGGCCGAGATCTCTTGCGGAAACGACGGTATCGGACGGGGGCATGCTGGTCATCCTCCGGCGCCTCGCACGGCGCGGTTTTCGGCAGACTGCATGTCCATTCCCGGCATTGCAATCGGCATTGTCTGGCGTATCACTTTGGGCACGGAATTCTTGACCTGGAGGCCGGGATGGCGATGGAGACGAAGGCCGAATGCCGGGTGGTGCGCCCGGGCGGCACCTATGACGGCAAGCAGGGGTTCAGCTATTTCGAGGGTATCGCCCGCGAAACGGTGGGCTCGTCCGGTATCTGCATGCACCTTCTGACGATCCCGCCGGGCGGACGGGCGAAGGCGCACATGCACGAGCGCCACGAGACGGCGATCTACATGCTCTCGGGCGAGGCGCATACCTGGTACGGCGAGCGGCTCGAGAACCATGTCATCGTCAGGGCGGGGGAGATGTTCTACATCCCCGCCGGCGTGCCGCATCTGCCCGCCAACCTTTCCGACCAGCCGGCGTCTGCGGTCATCGCCCGGACAGATCCGCACGAGCAGGAGAGCGTGGTGCTTCTGCCGCATCTGGAGGCGCTGGTTCCGGGGTAGGGGGCAGGCTTTTCCCCCCAAGACGGTATTCAGCATAGCCACACCCTCCTTCTCCCCGCTTGCGGGGAGAAGGTGCCGGCAGGCGGATGAGGGGCGGTTGCATCCGAACGGGAGGGCCGCCGATGGCAATTTGGCGGAATGTCTGCCCCTCATCCCGCTGCCGCGACCTTCTCCCCGCAAGCGGGGAGAAGGGGCAGGAGGCGCGCTTTTCCCATCGCAAACGGTTATCCCGCGCTTGCGACAAAAGGGGGTATATGCCGCTCGCCCGCCTTTCATGACCTGCACCGCGTCAGCGGTCCCCAGCGTGTGCCGTCCGGGAGGCCGACGGTGTAGCCGCCGCTGTCGGGCGTCAGCGTCATCTCGGAGGGCGTCGTCTCCTCGGAGCCTTCCTCGTGGCATTCGGCGGCGACCTTCGTCGCGCCGCCGACGGACTTGCCCTCTCCCCTGAATTCGCAATAGGAAACGGCGGTGGTCACGCCCTCCCTGTCGAGCAGGAAGAAGATGTCGGCGCCGGAGGATTCGTCGGTCTCGGCATAGCGGCAGCCCTCCTTGTCGCCGTACCTGCCGTCAACGATGTCGGCCGCGCCCGCGGCTCCCGCAAGCGTGATGGCGAAGAGGGCGGGGACGAGGCGGCCGGCGCGCTTCATACGCCGCTCGCCGGAATGCCGCTGCGCTCGACCTTGCGCGGCGCGGTGATCTCCTTCCACGTCGAGAGCGCCTTGTTGACGGCGGGGAAGGGCTCGCGCCTGACGAACTGGCCGTGGCCCTCGCGGGTCTTCACCGTCGCCTC
>CBIMFD010000493.1:0-1680 GCA_966243085.1 uncultured Shinella sp. | reverse complement strand
CCGGCCCCATCAACTCCATCGCCGAGACCTTCGACGATCCGCAGGTGAAGGCCCGCAGCCTTCGCATCGACCTGCCGGATGCGGACGGCAACCGCATCCCCGGGGTCCGCACGCCCATCGTCTTCTCCGGCACGCCGCTTGCCTACGACCGCCCGAGCCCGCGGCTTGGCGAACACACCGCCGCCGTGCTGGCAGAACTTGCAACTCTCGAAGCAGGAAAGAAAAGCGCATGAAGACCGGTGGACAGTTGATCGTCGACGCCCTCGTTGCAAACGGCGTCCAGCGTGTCGCCTGCGTGCCGGGCGAAAGCTACCTCGCGGTGCTCGATGCGCTGCACGACACGGATATCGACGTCGTCGTCTGCCGGCAGGAAGGCGGCGCGGCGATGATGGCCGACTGCTGGGGGCGGCTTACCGGCCAGCCCGGCATCTGCATGGTCACGCGCGGGCCCGGCGCCACCAACGCCTCCGCCGGCCTCCACATCGCCCGGCAGGATTCGATCCCGATGATCCTCTTCATCGGCCAGGTGCAGCGCGATGCGCGCGAGCGCGAGGCCTTCCAGGAAGTGGAATACCGCCGCGCCTTCACCGAGGTCGCCAAATGGGTGGCCGAGATCGACGACGCGCGCCGCATTCCCGAATTCGTCACCCGCGCCTTCGCGGTCGCCACCTCCGGCCGCCCCGGCCCCGTCGTGCTCGCCCTGCCGGAGGACATGCTGACGGATGCGGTCGAGACGGTGGAGGCGAAGGCCCACATGCCGGTCGAGGCCCATCCCGGCCGCAGGCAGGTCGAGACGCTCGCCGCCCTTCTGGAAAAGGCCGAGCGGCCGATCGCCATCCTCGGCGGCACACGCTGGTCGGACGAGAGCGTCAAGGGCTTTGCCGCCTTCGCCGAGCGCTGGTCGCTGCCGGTCTCCTGTTCCTTCCGCCGGCAGATGCTGTTCGATCACACGCATCCCAACTATGCCGGCGACAGCGGCATCGGCATCAATCCGGCGCTCGGCAAGGAGATTCGCGAGGCGGACCTCGTCCTCCTCGTCGGCGGGCGCTATTCGGAAATGCCGTCCGCCACCTACAGCCTGCTCCAGAGCCCCTATCCGCAGCAGACGCTGGTGCATGTCTATCCCGACCCGTCCGAGCTCGGCCGCGTCTATCGTCCGGACCTTGCCATCGCCGCCGCGCCGGACGATTTCGTCGCCGCGCTGGAGGGCCTGTCGCCCAAGGCCGCGCCGCGCTGGGCCGCGCGCACGAAGGCCATGCACGAGAGCTACCTGAAATGGTCGACGCCACCGATGACCGGCCCGGGCGCCGTGCAGATGGGCCCGATCATGGCTTGGCTCGAGGAGAACACGGCCGAAGACACGATCTTCACCAACGGCGCGGGCAACTACGCCACCTGGCTGCACCGCTTCCACCGCTTCCGCCGCTACGGCACGCAGGCCGCCCCCACCTCCGGCTCCATGGGCTACGGCCTGCCGGCGGCGGTCGCCGCCAAGCAGCTCCATCCGGAGCGCGAGGTCGTCTGCTTTGCCGGCGACGGCTGTTTCATGATGCACGGGCAGGAATTCGCGACCGCCGTGCGCTACGGGCTGCCGATCATCACGCTCGTCATCAACAACGGCATCTACGGCACGATCCGCATGCACCAGGAGCGCGAATATCCCGGCCGCGTCAGCGCGAC
>CBIMFD010000492.1:0-1689 GCA_966243085.1 uncultured Shinella sp. | reverse complement strand
AAGAGCGCCAGCGTCTCGTCGAGACCGGCAAGCTCGACGAGGATCGTGTCCAGGCTGACGGGAAGGAAGCGCATCGCCTTCAACCGGCGAAGGAGCGGATGGCGATGCCCTCGGCCGTGAAGCGGCGGCGGATTTCCTCGGCGATGGCGACGGCGCCGGGGCTGTCGCCATGCACGCAGATCGACTGCGCCTCGACGCGGATCGTGCTGCCGTCGATGGCCTCCAGCGTGCCGCTCTGGGCAAGGCCGACCATGCGCTCGGCGATCACCTTCGCATCGTGCAGCACGGAGCCCGCCTCGCGGCGGGAGACGAGTTCGCCCTTCGGCGTATAGGCCCGGTCGGCGAAGGCCTCGGCGACGACGGCAAGGCCTGCGCGGCGTGCAAGGTCGAGGATCGGCGCATTGGCAAGGCCCATCAGGACGAGCGAGGGATCGACCGCCCGGATGCCGTCGATCACCGCCTGCCCCTGCCGGGCGTCGTAGGCGATGCGGTTATAGAGCGCGCCGTGCGGCTTGACATAGCGCACCGTCGTTCCGGCAGCCGCTGCGACGCCCTTCAGCGCACCGATCTGATAGATTACGTCGGCGATCAGCTCCTCGGGGGTCGCGTCGAGGTCGCGCCGGCCGAAGCCGACCCGGTCGGGATAGGAAACGTGGGCGCCGATGACGACGCCGTTTTCCGCCGCCGCCTTCACCGTGCGATAGATGCCCGCCGGATCGCCGGCATGGAAGCCGCAGGCGACATTGGCCGAGGAGACGACGGCGAGCATGGCCTTGTCGTCGCCCATGCGCCAGGCGCCGTAGCTTTCGCCCAGATCGCTGTTGAGATCGATCGCTGCCATTTCTCGTCTCCTTCCGGCCGTCTTTGGGGTCGCTGGATCATGCATTGCCTGACAAGAATGTCAATATTGTTCAACAATATCTCGCAATCCTCCCTTGTTCCGGTCCTCGCCTATTCGTGCTAGAGCGGTCGGGAACGTGGCGCGGAGACCGACATGACCGAGGATGCAGATGGAATGTCGCTCGCCGACCGACTGGCGCGGCGCATTCGCGCGCTGCTGATCTCCGGCGAGCTTACCCCCGGCCAGCGCCTGTCGGAAGCCGCCTTCAGCGAGCGTTTCGACGTTTCGCGCAATTCGCTCCGCGAGGCCTTCCGCCTGCTCACCAAGGACGGGCTCCTGCGCCACGAGGCCAATCGCGGCGTCTTCGTCGCCGTTCCTACCATGGCCTCCATCATCGACATATACCGCGTGCGGCGCATGCTGGAATGCGGCGCGCTGCGTCAGGCCTGGGGGCAGCATCCGGCGATCAGGGTCATGCGCGAGACGGCGGACCGGGGCCGCGTCACGCGCGACCGGCAGGACTGGGCCGGCGTCGGCAGCGCCAACATGGCCTTCCACGCCGCCGTCGTCGACCTTGCCGACAGCGCCCGGCTCAACGAGTTCTACGCGCGGATTTCCGCCGAGCTGCGGCTGTGCTTCGGCCTTCTCAACGACCCGGAAAACCTGCATGCGCCCTTCGTGGAGATGAACGAGACCATCGTGGCGCTGCTCGAAGCGGGCCGGCCGCACGACGCCGCGGCCGAGATGGAGACCTACCTGAACCTTGCCGAGCGGACGATGCTGAAGGCGCTGGAACGCGCCTGCGAGCCCGCCTAGCCTTTCACCCGCGTGCCGGCGGGATCGTAGAG
>CBIMFD010000491.1:0-1692 GCA_966243085.1 uncultured Shinella sp. | reverse complement strand
ACGAGGTCCGGCAGCTTGCCGCCGCCGAGCTGGCCGACGATCTCCGCCGCCACCGTCGCCTGCCCCTCGACAATATCCGCGTGATCGAAGGGCGGCACCATCAGCGCGCCGGTCTCCGCCGCATGGTCGCGGGCGGCCTTGTAGCACTGGTCGAAGAAGTCGCCCACGAGCCGGATCGTCACGAACTCGCCGCCGAACATGCGCGTCTTGTCGATCTTCTGCTGCGGCGTCGTCACCGGCATGAAGACGACGCCCGGCACGCCGAAATGACGGCAGACGAACGCAAAGCCCTGCGCGTGGTTGCCGGCCGAGGCGCAGACGAAGCTGCGCGCGCCGTCCTGTCTTGCCAGCACCTTGCGGAAGAAGTTGAAGGCGCCCCGGATCTTGTAGGAGCGCACGGGCGAAAGGTCCTCGCGCTTCAGGTAGATATCCGCGCCGTAGCGGGCGGAAAGGTGTTCGTTGAGCTGGAGCGGTGTTTCGGGAAAAAGCCCGCGCAGGGCCTGGCAGGCCGCGTCTACGTCCGGTTTCATGCCGTTCGTGCCATCCTTGAGTTTGATCGATGCAAAGGCTATAGCATCGAGCCGGGACGTGGGCAGCGGTTTTCGGCAAAATCGATGCGAAAAACAACAGGCTGCCTATCGCTGAGACGGACACCAGCCGCCATTGAGGACGACCTTCCTTGAACGCGACGATCTTCCGCTCCGCCATCAACATCGCCGCCATCGCCGGCATCTATCTTTCGGTGGCGATGCTCATCCCGGCCTTCATCGACGTCTATTACGGACATCCGGATTCGGAGGTCTTCTTTCTCTCGGCCTTCATGACGGGCGGGCTTTCGCTCGCAACGGCCGCCGCCACGCGCGCCGGCCCACCGCCCTTCAACAAGCGCATGGGCTTCCTCGTCGTCAACATGCTGTGGCTTTCCGCCTCCGTCATCGGCGCCATTCCGCTGTGGCTCTCCTCGCTGGATCTCACCTTCGCGCAGGCCTTCTTCGAGTCGGTCTCGGCGATCAGCACCACCGGCTCCACGGTGATCATCGGCCTCGATCAGGCGCCGCCCGGCGTCCTGATGTGGCGCTCGCTGCTGCACTGGCTCGGCGGCGTCGGGATTCTTGCGCTCGGCCTCTTCATCATGCCGTATCTGCGCGTCGGCGGCATGTCCTTCTTCAAGCTGGAATCATCCGACACCGGGGACAAGCCCTTCGCCCGCATCGCAAGCTATACGCGCGCCTTCCTCGCCATCTATGTGGCGATCACCCTCCTTTGCGCCGTCGTCTACGCCATGCTCGGCATGAGCCGCTTCGATGCGCTGAACCACGCCATGTCGACGGTCGCCACCGGCGGGCTTTCGACGCACGACGCCTCCTTCGGCTATTTCAAGAGCCTGCCGCTGCTGTGGGCCGGCACCTTCTTCATGACGCTCAGCAGCCTGCCCTTCTCCGTGCTGATCCTCTTCGTCGTGCGGCGGCGCTTCGATGCCTGGCGCGACCCGCAAATCCGCGTCTTCCTCGGCTATCTCGTGCTCTTCTCCATTGCTGCCAGCGTGTTCATGCGGCTGCACAACGGCGTCGATTTCCACCAGGCGCTGGCCCATTCCTTCTTCACCGTCTCCTCCATCCTCTCCACGACCGGCTTTGCCAGCGACGACTATACCCAATGGGGCCATTTCATCGTGGCGCTCGCCTTCGTCGC
>CBIMFD010000490.1:0-1694 GCA_966243085.1 uncultured Shinella sp. | reverse complement strand
AAGGCGGGGAGCGTATCGGGAATCTTGATGGGCATCTTTCACTCGATCGAAAACAAAAACCGGCCGCAACGATGTCACAGCCGGTCCACGGAAGGTTTTCCTCGCGCGGCCCTTTAGCGACTTGTTTAACGTGGCTGCAAGCCGGCCGGCCAAATCACCACGGTCTCCTTGATAGCGCTACTTCAAACGCGAATCAATCGGCGCGGCAAGGCCCGGACGCGGGCGGCATCCGGGGCGGGCGATGGTCAAGCCCGAGCATGACGATAGAACGTACCGGATGACAGCAACGTCGTTCAGCCCTCCAGCTCCTCCCGCAGCATTTCCAGCTCCAGCCATTCCTCTTCCATCTTCGTCAGCGAGGCGCGCAGCTTTTCCAGGTCCGCGGCGAGCTTGTTGAAGGCGGCGGGGTCCTTGGTGAAGAGGGTCGGGTCGGCCATCTTCGCCTCGCGGGCGGCGATGTCCTTTTCCACCTTCTCCATCTCCTTCGGCAGGTTTTCGAGGGCGAATTTCTGCTTGTAGGAGAGCTTTGCCTTCGCCTTGTCCGCCTGGGCCGCGGCGGGCGCGGCATCGGCGGCCTTCGCCTTCTCGGCCTTCTCCGCCCTGCGCTTCTCCTCGATGGCGCCGCGGCGCTGGGCCATCATGTCGGAATAGCCGCCGGCATATTCGATCCAGCGGCCGTCCGGATTTTCCGGGTCGGCGGGGGCGATGGTCGAGGTGACGGTGCGGTCGAGGAAGTCGCGGTCGTGGCTGACCAGCAGCACCGTGCCGGCAAAGCCCGCGACGATCTCCTGGAGGAGGTCCAGCGTCTCGATGTCGAGGTCGTTGGTCGGCTCGTCGAGGATGAGAAGGTTCGTCGGCCGCGAGAGGATGCGCGCCAGCATCAGCCGGGCGCGTTCGCCGCCGGAAAGGTTGCGGATCGGCGTGCGGGCCTGCTCGGGCTGGAAGAGGAATTCCTTCATGTAGCCGGTGACATGACGCTGCTCGCCGTTGACCAGCAGCGTCTCGCCACGCCCGTCGGTGAGATAGTGCGCGAGCGTGTCGTCGAGGTTCAGGTCCTCGCGGCGCTGGTCGAGCGTGGCGATCTCCAGGTTCGTGCCGAGCTTCACCGTGCCGCTGTCGGGCGCAAGCTGGCCGGTCAGCATCTTCAGCAGCGTCGTCTTACCCGCGCCGTTCGGGCCGACGAGGCCGATGCAGTCGCCCCGGTGCACGCGGATCGAGAAGGGTGCGACGATGGTGCGCGCGCCATAGGCCTTCGTGATCTTCTCCGCCTCGATGACGAGCTTGCCGGATTCCTGCGCATCGGAAGCGCTCGCCTGCACGCTGCCCTGCGGCCCCTTGTGGCCGCGGTAGCGGGCGCGCAGGTCGTGCAGCGCGCCGAGGCGGCGCATGTTGCGCTTGCGCCGGGCCGTCACGCCGTAGCGCAGCCAGTGCTCCTCGCGCTCGATGGCCTTGCCGAGCTTGTGCTGCTCCAGCTCTTCGGCCTCCAGCACCTCGTCGCGCCAGGCCTCGAAATGGCCAAAGCCCCGGTTGAGCCGGCGCGACTGGCCGCGGTCGAGCCAGACGGTGGCGTTGGAGACCTTTTCGAGGAAGCGGCGGTCGTGCGAGATGACGACGAGGGCCGAGCGGGTCGATTGCAGCTCGCCTTCCAGCCATTCGATGGTCGGAAGGTCGAGATGGTTGGTCGGCTCGTCGAG
>CBIMFD010000489.1:0-1700 GCA_966243085.1 uncultured Shinella sp. | reverse complement strand
GCGCGCCTCGTGCGCCATGCGCCGGTGCTCGCTTCGCCCGAGGGCGTCTACGACGAGTTCGCCGCGCGCTTTCCCTACGACGAGACGGACGACCAGGCGAACGCCATCGACGCCGTGCGCGAGGATCTCGGCGCCGGCCGGCCGATGGACCGGCTCGTCTGCGGCGACGTCGGCTTCGGCAAGACCGAGGTGGCGCTGCGCGCCGCCTTCATCGCCGCAATGAACGGCGTCCAGGTCGCCGTCGTCGTGCCGACGACATTGCTTGCCCGCCAGCACTTCAAGACTTTTTCCGACCGCTTCCGCGGCCTGCCGATCCGCGTGCAGCAGGCCTCGCGCCTTGTCGGCTCGAAGGAACTGGCGCTCACCAAGAAGGAGCTGGCGGAAGGCAAGACGGATATCGTCGTCGGCACCCATGCGCTGCTCGGCTCGTCGATCAAGTTCGCCAATCTCGGCCTCCTCATCATCGACGAGGAGCAGCATTTCGGCGTGAAGCACAAGGAGCGGCTGAAGGAGCTGAAGAGCGACGTGCATGTCCTGACGCTCTCGGCGACGCCCATCCCGCGCACCCTGCAGCTCGCGATGACGGGCGTGCGCGAACTCTCGCTCATCACCACGCCGCCGGTCGATCGCATGGCCGTACGCACCTTCATCTCGCCCTTCGATCCGCTCGTCATCCGCGAGACGCTGATGCGCGAGCACTATCGCGGCGGCCAGAGCTTCTATGTCTGCCCGCGCCTCAGCGACCTTGCGGAAATCCACGATTTCCTGCGCCAGGACGTGCCGGAGCTGAAGGTGGCGGTGGCGCACGGCCAGATGCCGGCGACGGAACTGGAAGACATCATGAACGCCTTCTACGAGGGCCGTTACGACGTGCTGCTCTCGACCACCATCGTCGAATCCGGCCTCGACGTGCCGACGGCGAACACGATGATCATCCACCGCGCCGACATGTTCGGCCTCGCGCAGCTCTATCAGCTTCGCGGCCGCGTCGGCCGGTCGAAGGTGCGCGCCTTCGCGCTCCTGACGCTGCCGGTCAACCGCACGCTGACGGGTACGGCCGAACGGCGCCTCAAGGTGCTGCAATCGCTCGATACGCTCGGCGCGGGTTTCCAGCTCGCCAGCCACGACCTCGACATCCGCGGCGCGGGCAACCTCCTCGGCGAGGAGCAGTCCGGCCACATCAAGGAAGTCGGCTTCGAGCTTTACCAGCAGATGCTGGAAGAGGCCGTCGCGGAGATCAAGGGCGACGAGGAGATTGCAGATACCGGCTGGTCGCCGCAGATTTCCGTCGGCACGCCGGTGATGATCCCCGACGACTATGTGCCGGACCTGCACCTGCGCCTCGGCCTCTACCGCCGTCTCGGCGAGATCACCGAGCTTGGCGACATCGACGCCTTCGGCGCTGAGCTGATCGACCGCTTCGGCCCGCTTCCTGTCGAGGTGCAGCACCTCCTCAAGATCGTCTACATCAAGTCGCTCTGCCGCGTGGCGAATGTCGAAAAGCTCGATGCCGGCCCGAAGGGCGTCGTCGTGCAGTTCCGCCACAAGGAATTCCCAAATCCGGCCGCGCTTGTGGGCTATATCGCCAAGCAGGGAACGCTCGCGAAGATCAGACCCGACCAGAGCCTCTTCCTCGCCCGCGACTACCCGACGCCCGACAAGCGCCTGACGGGCGCGGCGCAGGTGATGACGCAGCTTGC
>CBIMFD010000488.1:0-1715 GCA_966243085.1 uncultured Shinella sp. | reverse complement strand
CGCACCGAGGCCATGCCGTAGCCGTAGCGGTCGAGCGCCTTGCGGCCGGCCTCCGCCAGTTCCTCGTTGTCGGCAAGGCCGAGATAGTTGTTGGCGCAGAAGTTCAGCACGCGCTCGCCGGAAGCGACGGTGATCGCGCCGGCCTGCTTTGAGGTGATGACGCGCTCGGCCTTGTAGAGGCCGGCGGACTTGAGCGTGTCGAGTTCGGATCGAAGATGGTCGATGAAGGCGGCTGTCATGGCATGCACTCGCTGGATGCGGGGAAAGGACGGGACGGGCGGCGGCTTACGCCGCGCTCGCCCGATAGGCGCCGACGAGCCCTTCGTAGTCTTCCATCGGCGGGAAGCGCTCGTAGCTGTGCGCGGCAGGCGTTGTCGCCCAGGCGAGCTTCTCGCTCGTATAGGTCTCGATGAAGGGGCTGAACCAGACGGTGTCGTCGAGCATGGTCGGCCGGACATTGACGAAGAAATCGACGCCCGGCGGCCGGGTGAACATCCAGGTCATGCAGTCGGGGCAGAAGTGATGCCCGGCCTCGGGACTTGCGCCCGCCACGACCGGCGTGCCCTCCGTGACGGCGAAACCCTCCGCCGGAACGGCGGCGCTCAGCGAATAGGCGCTGCCCGACATGCGCTGGCAGCCGGTGCAATGGCAGGCCATGGTGAGCAGCGGCGGCGCGCTGATGCGGATTTTCACGCGCCCGCAACGGCAGGCGCCGTCGAGCGGCAGTTGAAGTCGTGTCATGGCCTTCGGCTTCCCTTCCGATTATCGCCGGCTTGTCGTTTTTATCGTGATGCCGGCCATTGGCTCCATGCATAGTTCTAGCGCAGCCGCAGGCGGCGTAAAGGCCCCTTCCCCATCTTTCGGCGCCTCAGGGGCGCGCGCAGGCGATCAGCAGGAACATCGGCCGGTTGAGCTCCGCCCGCCATTCCGGATGCTCGGCAAGCTGCGCCTCGCTCGGCCGCCATTCCTCGACATGACGAATGACAAAACCGGCCGCCACCAGCGCATTCAGCGTCGTTCCGAGCGTGCGGTGGTGCTTGACGACGCCCTCGGCGAGCCAGTCCGTCGTGCGCCCGCCCTCGACGAGATAATCGTCGAGCGGCCAGACCTGACGGCCGCCGACCTCGGCCCAGTTCGGCTGCGACGGCGCCATGTAGATCGGGTGCTCGATGGTGAAGACGAAGGACGCCCCCGGCGTAAGCGCGGCATGGACGGTACGCACCAGCCGGTCGAAATCCGCGATGTAATGGAAGGCGAGCGAGGAATAGGCAAGGTCGAAGGCGCCTTCCGGCAGGTCGAGCGTATCGAGGTCGGCGATCTCGTAGCGCACGGCGGGCGACGCCGTCTCGGCCTTCGCCCGCGCGATCATGTTTTCCGAAAGGTCGAGGCCGAGCACGCTCGCCGCTCCTTCTTCCGCCGCATACCGCGCGAACCAGCCGAAGCCGCAACCGAGATCGACGATGCGCCGGCCGGCGAGAGGCGGCAGCAGGGCACGGACCGACTCCCACTCCGCCGCGCCCGCAAGCCCGTGCACGGAACGGGGAAGACCGCTATAGCCCTCGAAGAAGGCAGGGTTGTCGTAGATGTTCTGCGCCATGGAATGCTCCTTTGCGCCGGGCATAGCGCGTTTGCGGCCCGGGGCAAAGCCGAACGATCCCGCCTTCGGGGTTGACAGCGGCGCCCCGCCCCTGTCCGTTGGCGGCCGAAAGGAAGCG
>CBIMFD010000487.1:0-1767 GCA_966243085.1 uncultured Shinella sp. | reverse complement strand
GTGCCCTCGGACGGCGCCGTCGTCGCGGCGCCGCCGAAGACCCTGTCGCTCTCCTTCAGCGAGCCGGTTTCGCCTCTCGTTCTGAAGCTCGTCCTGCCGGACGGGCAGGCGAGGGCGCTCGACACCTTCGTGCTGCGCGACCGGACCCTCGTGATCACGCCTCCCGGCGATCTCGGCACGGGAACCCATGTGCTGACCTGGCGCGTCGTGTCGGAGGACGGGCACCCCGTCGGCGGATCCACGATCTTTTCCATCGGCGCGCCGAGCGGCGGGCCGCATGAAGCCACGAACATCACCGACTGGCCGGTGCGCACGGCGCTGTGGCTGGCCAGGGTCGTGCTCTATGCGGGTCTCTTCTTCGGCATCGGCGGCACTTTCGCCGTGCGCTGGCTGATCGCCGGTGAAGGCGATGGTCCTGCGCCGGTGAGAGCGGCGGCGCTGCTCGGTCTTCTCGCGACGATCCTCTCCCTCGGCCTTCAAGGCCTCGACGCGCTCGGCGCGCCGCTCTCCGGTCTCTTCGATCCGGCTGTGTGGAGAGCCGGCCTGGCGACGAGCTTCGGTGCAACCGTCGTGGTGCTCGCCTTTGCCTTCTGCCTCGCCATTCTCGCAACGCATTCTCGATTGCCGGCAATACGGCGCGGCGCCGCGATGATCGCCCTCCTTGCGGGCAGCGGCGCATTGGCGCTGAGCGGCCATGCCGGCGCGGCTGCGCCCCAATGGCTGACGCGGCCGGCGGTCTTCGTCCACGCGCTGACGATCGCGGTCTGGATCGGCGCACTTCTGCCGCTCGCTTCGGCGCTGCGGCGCGATGCGGAGGCCGGCCGCGGGGCGCTCGGCCGGTTCTCCCGGCTGATCCCATTTTGCGTCGGCCTGCTCGTTCTGGCGGGCGCCGTGCTCGCCGTCATCCAGGTCGGAAAACCCGCGGCTCTTCTTTCGACGGCCTACGGCAACGTGCTTCTGGCGAAGATCGCCCTGCTGCTCGTTCTGTTCGCTCTCGTCGCCGTCAATCGCTGGCGGCTCACGGGACCTGCTGCAAAGGGGGAGGCCAAAGCCGTCCGCCGGCTTTGCCGGGCTATCGCCGTCGAGAGCCTGATCGTCCTTGCGGTCTTCGCCGTCGCCGCGACATGGCGCTTCACGCCCCCGCCGCGCGCGCTCGCTGTCGCGGCCGCAGAGCCCGCCTCGATCCATATCCATTCCGACAAGGCGATGGCGGAGGTCACGGTGACGCCGGGCGAGGCCGGGCCGGTGGACATCTCTGCCGTCATCCTCTCAGCGGATTTCGGCCCGCTCACCCCGAAGGAGGTGACGTTCGTTCTCTCCAATCCGCAGGCGGGCGTCGAGCCGATGCGCCGGAAGGCCGAATTGCAGGCGGACGGGAGCTGGCGCGCCGCAGGTGTCGTCATTCCGCTCGCCGGCCGGTGGCAGTTGCGCGTCGACGTGCTGATCAGCGATTTCGAGCTCGTGCGCCTGCAGGGCGAGATCGATATCCGGTCCTAGAATTCAGTGCAGGCCGCCGACGCCGAGCAGGGTTTCCACCACATGCTCGTCTGCGGCGAGCGCCGCGGGCGTGCCCGTCCAGGCGATGCGGCCGCGTTCGAGGATGATCACCTCGTCGGCGAAATCGAGCGCACTCTGGATGCGCTGCTCGACGAGGAGGATCGTCATGTCGCCGGATGCCGCCAGCGTGCCGAAGGCGGCCATCAGCTCCTCGCAGATGACGGGGGCGAGCCCCTCCAGCGGCTCGTCGAGCAGCAGCACGGAGGGCTG
>CBIMFD010000486.1:0-1770 GCA_966243085.1 uncultured Shinella sp. | reverse complement strand
ACGGACGAGGACGGCATGGGGCGCTGGAAGTTCCCCAAGGCTGCCCTCGGCGAGACCTGGCCGATGCAGCTCCTCGGCGTCGACTTCCACGGCCGCTTCACCGCCTTCCGCCACGTCGGCGTCTTCCCCGAACAGCTCGCCCACTGGCGCTGGATGAAGGAGAAGGTCGAGACGGCGGGCCGGCCGGTCAAGGTGCTGAACCTCTTCGGCTATACCGGCGTTGCCTCACTGGTCGCCGCCTCCGCCGGCGCGGAAGTCACCCATGTCGACGCCTCGAAGAAGGCCATCGGCTGGGCGCGCGAGAACCAGGCGCTCGGCCGCATGGAGAAGCTGCCGATCCGCTGGATCTGCGAGGATGCGATGAAGTTCATCCAGCGCGAGGAGCGCCGCGGCAGCAAGTACGACATCATCCTCACCGACCCGCCGAAATTCGGCCGTGGCCCGAACGGCGAGGTCTGGCATCTCTTCGACCACCTGCCGCTGATGCTCGACATCTGCCGGGAGATCCTGTCGCCGAAGGCCATCGGCCTCGTGCTGACGGCCTATTCGATCCGCGCGAGCTTCTATTCCATCCACGAACTGATGCGCGAGACGATGCGCGGGGCCGGCGGCACGGTGGAATCGGGAGAGCTCGTCATCCGCGAGAGCGGCGAGGGCCGGGATGCCGGCCGCGCGCTCTCCACCTCCCTCTTCAGCCGATGGATCAGCGCATGAGCCACGAACATCATGGGAGCCGCCGCGTCGGTCAGGTGAAGGAGGTCACGAGCCTTTCCAACCCGATCGTCAAGGACATCAAGGCGCTCGCGAACAAGAAGGAGCGCGACGAGACGAAGAGCTTCATGGCCGAGGGCCTGAAGCTCGTCATCGACGCGCTGGAGCTCGGCTTCGAGATCAGGACGCTGGTCTATGCCAAGAACGTCAAGGACAAGCCGCAGGTCGTGCAATGCGCGACGAAGACGGTGGCGCGCGGCGGGCTGGTGCTGGAGGTGAGCGAGAAGGTGCTCTCCTCGATCACGAGGCGCGACAACCCGCAGATGGTCGTCGGCATCTTCACCCAGCGCTGGACGAATATCCGGGACCTGAAGCCCGCGGCAAACGAGACCTATGTGGCGCTCGACCGCGTGCGCGATCCCGGCAACCTCGGCACGATCATCCGCACGGCCGATGCGGCGGGCGCGAACGGCGTCATCCTCGTCGGCGAGACCACCGATCCCTATTCGATGGAGACCGTGCGCGCCACCATGGGCTCGGTCTTCGCCCTGCCGCTGGTGAAGGCGAGCCCCGCCGATTTCCTCGCCTGGAAGAAGGGGGCGGGCGTCTCGGTCGTCGCCACCCACCTTGCCGGCGCGGTCGATTACCGCACCATCGATTATAAAAAGAAGCCCGTCGTGCTGCTGATGGGCAACGAGCAGTCCGGCCTGCCGGAGGCGCTTGCCCGCGAGGCTGATGCGCTCGCCCGCATCCCGCAGGCCGGCCGGGCCGATTCGCTGAACCTTGCCATCGCCACCGGCATCATGCTCTTCGAGGCGCGCCGCCACCTGCTGACGCTGGAAGACCGGGCATGAACGAACGTGTCCCCCTCATGTCCCGGCCGGTGCCGGTCATCGTCGTCATCCTCCTGGCGCTCCTCCTCGACCAGGCGGTGAAATTCGCCGTCGAGGCCTTCCTTCCCTTCCAGGAGCCGGTGCCAGTCATGCCCATGCTGGCGCTCTACCGCACCTACAATTACGGCGTCGCCTTCTCCATGCTTTCGGGCATGGAGGGCTGGTT
>CBIMFD010000485.1:0-1779 GCA_966243085.1 uncultured Shinella sp. | reverse complement strand
CAGGAAAGCCGCCGCTACCAGATCGACGTCTATTGAGGACCGACATGACCCTTCTTGAAACCGACCGCAGCCGCGATATCTCCCAGCCGCTCGAAAGGCTCACGCCGGACGAGACGATGAAGGCGAACAGCGACCAGCTTCGCGGCACCATCGCCGAGGGGCTCGCTGCGCCGCTGACGGCCGCCGTTCCCGGCGACGATATCAAGCTGATGAAGTTCCACGGCGTCTACCAGCAGGACGACCGCGACATCCGCGACGAGCGGCGCCGGCAGAAGCTGGAGCCCGCCTATCGCTTCATGGCGCGCGTGCGCCTTCCCGGCGGCGTGCTGACACCCGCGCAATGGCTGAAGCTCGATGCGCTGGGACGTGCCTATGCCGGCGACATGCTGCGCCTGACGACACGCCAGACCTTCCAGTTCCACTACATCCACAAGAAGGACCTGCGCGCCGTCATGCAGGGGCTGAACGACGTCGCGCTCGACACCAAGGCGGCCTGTGGCGACGACGCGCGCGGCGTCATGGCCTCGATCAATCCCGAGCTCTCGGCGCTGCACGCCGAGGTCTACGCGCTCGCCAAGGGCGCAAGCGACCACGCCACGCCGAAGACCGGCGCCTATCCGGAGATCTGGTACGGCGAGGAGCGCCAGACGAAGGGCGACGGGCCGGAAGAGCCGATGTACGGGCGCACCTACATGCCGCGCAAGTTCAAGATCGGCTTCGTCATCCCGCCCGTCAACGATATCGACGTCTACGCGCAGGACCTCGGTTTCATCGCCATCGTCGAAAAGGGCCGGCTCCTCGGCTTCAATGTTGCAGTCGGCGGCGGCATGGGGCGGACGGACCAGGCGCCGAAGACCTATCCGCGCCTTGCCAGCGTCATCGGCTTTGTTGCCGAGAACAAGGTGATCGAGACCTGCGACGCCGTCATGGGCGTGCAGCGCGACTACGGCGACCGCGCCGACCGCAGCCGCGCCCGCTTCAAGTATACGGTAGACGACAAGGGGCTCGACTGGATCAAGGCGGCGATCGAGGACCGGCTGGGCTTTGCCCTGGGCGAGGCGCGCGCCTACGCCTTCACCACCAACGGCGACACGCTCGGCTGGCAGCGCGGCGAGGACGGGCGCGAGCACTACACGCTGCGCATCGAGAACGGCCGCGTGAAGAATTTCGAGAACCTCGCGCTCTTCGACGGCATACGCGCCATAGCCGAGGCTCATCGCGGCACCTTCCGCGTGACGCCCAACCAGAACCTCATCATCGCCGAGGTGGACCCCGCCGACCGGCCGAAGATCGGCGCGCTCCTGAAGGCGCACGGGCTCGACAGGCTCAACGGCGGCAGCGGCCTGCGACGCAATTCCATGGCCTGCGTGGCGCTGCCGACCTGCGGCCTCGCCATGGCCGAGAGCGAGCGTTACCTGCCGACGCTGATCACGAAGATCGACGCCATCCTCGCCGAGCACGGCCTGTCGGACGAGCCCATCACCATCCGCATGACCGGCTGTCCGAACGGCTGCGCACGGCCCTACATCGCCGAGATCGCGCTGACGGGCCGCGCACCCGGCAAGTACAACCTCTATCTCGGCGGCGGTTTCGCCGGCCAGCGCCTCAACAAGATGGTGCTGGAGAACGTGGCGGAGCCGGCGATCCTCGAGCTTCTCGGCACGGTGATCGGCCACTTCGCCCGCGAACGGCAGCCGGGCGAGCATTTCGGCGATTTCGCCATCCGCGCCGGCTACGTGGCCGAAGTCACGGAAGGCCGCCATTTCAACGACTGACGGA
>CBIMFD010000484.1:0-1804 GCA_966243085.1 uncultured Shinella sp. | reverse complement strand
GCTTTCCCACAAGATCGCCGAACAGCTTTGCCGGAAGGCTGGCGGCGGCGTCCTGTACCCACCACTCGCCCGCCTCGAAGCCTTCGAGCGCCGGAATGGCGCCGGAGCCCGAAGGAAGGCGCACCGAGCCCGTCGGCAGGACGAGTCCGCCGAGCCGGGCGGCCCAGCCCTCGGGGTCCGATTTGACGGTAAGGTCGATGGCGGAGGGTTCGAGCAGCGACTGCGCGATGCGCGCCGCATGCTCCCGCCCATAGACGGAAACGAGCCGCTCGTGGAACCAGGCCGGAACGACGGAAACCACATGGGTGGCATCGAGATGCGCACCCTTTTCGCGCGAGAGCCTGCGCAGCACCGCGTTGGTAAGGCTGGCAAAACGCCGGTTGCGCGGATCAATCTGCGCCTGTTCGACGGCAAGATCGACGGCAGAATGGTCGGGCACGTCGAGATAGAGGATCTGCGCGGCGGCGACCGTCAGGACATGGTGCAGGGCCCGGGCGCCTTCCGGCAACGGCGTGCCGACGAGCGTGTCGAGGATCGCCTCGATACGGGGAAGATGGCGCAGCGCCGTGTTGAGGATGGCGCGCACCAGCGCCCGGTCGGCGTCGTTCAATTGCCTGTAGGCCGGATTGCCGTTCTCGAGGTCCAGCATGCCGTCGAGCGGCGTCCTGCGATCGACGACGGCGGCGAGAATCTTCGCAGCGGCCTGGCGCGCGCGCAGACCCGGCTTTTCCGGATGACCTTCGGCCGGATCGGCAGAGGGTTTCGATCCCTTGACGGGACGTCGTTTCGGATGCGTTCTTTTCTTCTGCGTGTCGTCGTTCAAGACCAGGGACCCTTGGGCGGTTCGGAACCACCGCGGCCCCAGCCGGTCGTCGGAACGGAGCGCGATTTGCGTGACGGATTATCAGCCCGGACCGGCTCCGTCGAGCGGGCCTGCATGCCGCGCGCCATTTCCTGCAGCGCCGCGATACGGTTTTCCGTGTCCGGATGGGTCGAGAACAGGTTGTCCATGCGCTCGCCCGAGAGCGGATTGATGATGAACATATGCGCCGTCGCGGGATTGTGCTCGGCCGCCGCGTTGGGAATGCGGCCGGCGGCCGTGGCGATCTTCCGCAGGGCCGAGGCGAGCGCCAGCGGGTTGCCGGAGATTTCCGCCCCTCGCCGGTCGGCGGAATATTCGCGCGTGCGGCTGATCGCCATCTGCACCAGCATGGCGGCAAAGGGCGCGACGATCATCGCGATCAAGACGCCGATGAAACCGAGCGGATTGTTGTTCTCGCGGCTGTGCCCGCCGCCGAAGAACATGGCGAAGTTGGCGAGCATGGAGATCGCGCCGGCGAGCGTCGCCGTCAGCGTCATGGTCAGCGTGTCGCGGTTCTGGACGTGCGCGAGCTCATGCGCCATCACGCCGGCCACTTCTTCATAGGATAGGGCATGAAGAAGACCGGTCGAGGCGGCGACGGCGGCGTTTTCCGGATTGCGGCCGGTGGCGAAGGCATTCGGCTGGTCGCTGTTGATGACGAAGACGCGCGGCATCGGAAGGCCGGCACGCTGCGCGAGATCGCGCACGATGCCGTAATATTCCAGCGCGGACCGCTCATCGACCTCCTTGGCGCCATACATGGACAGCACCATCCGGTCGGAATTCCAATAGGAGAAGAAGTTCATGGCCACCGCTACGACAAAAGCGATCATCATGCCGCCCCTGCCGCCGATGAGCAGACCCACGCCCATGAAGATCGCCGTCATGACGGCGAGAAGCATGGCTGTGCGAACGAGGTTCATGGGGTACGGCTCCTGTCGG
>CBIMFD010000483.1:0-1804 GCA_966243085.1 uncultured Shinella sp. | reverse complement strand
GAGGCCGAGGCCATGGCGCGCAGCATGGTCTCTTCCGTCTGGTGCAGGAGCTTCCTGACTTCGGGAAGGAACCGGCGGCCGTCATCGGAGAGCACGACGCGCTGGCGCACGCGCTCGAAGAGCAGGACGCCGAGCTGTTCCTCGAGGTCCTTGATCTGCCGGCTGACGGCGCTCTGGGTGAGGTTCAGTTCATGCGCGGCCTGCGTGAAGGAGCCGTGGCGCGCGGCGCATTCGAACGCCTGCAGCGTGGTGACGTCCGGGATGAGCCTTCGACTGAGCTTCATTCATTCCTCGCATCAACATAGTCAGAACGGTCGCAATCGCTGGGGGAAACGATCCGGTATGATCCGTTTTGAGAATGATCAGGGCCTCCCACCCTTGTAAGATGAGACCGCTTCCCATGAAAGCAAATTCGTATGTTCGCGCGGACGAGATCCGCTCCGGTTTCTCTGCCGCCATGTCCGCCATGTACCGGGACGAGGTTCCGGCCTACGGCACGCTGATGGCGCTGGTCGCCAAGGTCAATGACGAGACGCTCGCCGCCGACCAGCATCTCAAGGCGCGTCTTCAGGCGACCGACTCGCTCGATCGCCTCTCCGAGGAGCGCCACGGCGCCATCCGCCTCGGCACGCCGGAAGAGCTTTCCATGATGCGCCGCATCTTCGCGGTCATGGGCATGGCCCCGGTCGGCTATTACGATCTCTCGACGGCCGGCGTTCCCGTCCACTCGACCGCCTTCCGCCCGGTCGGCGCGGAAAGCCTCAGCCGCAACCCGTTCCGCGTCTTCACCTCCTTGCTCCGCCTCGACCTCATCGCGGACGAGGCGCTGCGCGAAGAAGCCGCCGCGGTTCTGGCGGCCCGCAGGATCTTCACGGACGAGGCCGTCCGGCTCGTGGAAAAGGCCGAGCGCGACGGCGGCCTCGACAAGGCCGACGCGGCCCGTTTCGTCACGGAAGCGCTCGAAACCTTCCGCTGGCACGACCGCGCCATCGTCAGTGCCGACCTGTACCGGCGCCTGCACGACGCGCACCGCCTGATCGCCGACGTCGTCTCCTTCAAGGGCCCGCACATCAACCACCTGACGCCGCGCACGCTCGACATCGACAAGGTGCAGGCGCGGATGCCGGAAGAGGGCATCGCTCCCAAGGCGGTCGTCGAGGGTCCGCCGACCCGCAAGTGCCCGATCCTCCTGCGCCAGACCTCGTTCAAGGCGCTGGAGGAGGCCGTCTCGTTCATCGGACCGGACGGAAGCTGGCAGAAGGGCTCGCATACCGCCCGCTTCGGTGAGATCGAGCAGCGCGGTGTGGCGCTGACGCCGAAGGGCCGCGCGCTCTACGACCGGCTGCTTGCCGAGACCCGCGCCCGCGTGCGCCCGGCCGCCGACGGCTCGAATGCCGCCGAATACGAAGCCGCGCTCGCCGACGTCTTCACGGCCTTCCCGGACGATTGGGACGGCATCCGCAAGGCGGGCCTCGGCTACTTCCGCTATTCGCTGACGGAAAAGGGCAAGGCCGTCACCGGCCGCAATGCCGACCTCGAAACCGCCATCGAAGCCGGCCTCATCCAGTTCGATCCGATCGTCTACGAGGACTTCCTGCCGGTCAGCGCCGCCGGCATCTTCCAGTCGAACCTCGGCGACGACGCGACGCAGGACTTCGTCGCAAGCCCGAACCAGGTGATGTTCGAGCGCGACCTCGGCGCAAGCGTGCTGGACGAGTTCGCCCATTATGCCGCTATCCAGCGCGCGTCGCTTGAAATGTGCCTCGGCATCGTCAACATGGCTGCCGCCGCGGAGTGACGGACG
>CBIMFD010000482.1:0-1830 GCA_966243085.1 uncultured Shinella sp. | reverse complement strand
GTCAGGACGTCGATCGTGTGCAGCGAGCGGTCGAGCGAGCAGCGGTAGTCGCGGCCGGTGGTCACGGCCTCCATCATGTCGGCAAGGCCGATGCCGCGGTAGTTGGCCTGCATGCCCCAGTCGAACTGGTAGTTATGGGCCGTCAGCGGATGGTCCCATACCGCCATCTCCTTCGGCTCCCGGTCGTTCCCGGCGACCTCCACCGTGCCGCCGAAGAAGTTCGGGTCCGGCACGAAGACGGCGCCCTCGGTGCCGTAGAGCTCCATGTTCTGGTGGCGGTGCGCCCAGACGTCCCAGCTCGCCATCAGCGCCACCTGCGCGCCGCTCGTAAATTCGAGAATGGCGTGGATGTTCGTCGCGACATTCACCGGCACCGCCTCGCCCAGACGCGGGCCGTTACCGATCACCCGTTCTGCGCGGGCCTTGTTGGCGAGCGCCACAACGCGCTTCACCGGGCCGACGAGATTGACGAGGTTGTTGACGTAGTAGGGCCCCATGTCGAGGATCGGCCCGCCGCCCGGCGCGAAGAAGAAGTCCGGGTTCGGGTGCCAGCTCTCCATGCCCGGCCCCAGCACATGGGCCGTGCCCGACATGATCTTGCCGACCCTGCCGCTGTCGATGAGATGGCGAACGAACTGATGCGCGCCGCCGAGATAGGTATCCGGCGCCGAGCCGACCCTGAGGCCCCTCGCGTCGGCGATGCGGCGCAGGTCCTCGCCCTGCTCCAGCGAGAGCACGAAGGGCTTTTCCGAATAGACGTGCTTGCCGGCTTCGAGCGCCTTCTTCGAGACCGGGTAATGCGCCTCCGGCACCGTCAGGTTGACCACCACGTCGACCGCCGGATTGGCGAGCAGCGCGTCGATCTCCTCGGCCGGGACGCCGAACTCCTCGGATCGCGCCTTGGAAGCCGCCGGATTGATATCGGCGCAGGCGACGAGTTTCAGGTTCCTGAACATCGGGATCAACTTGAAATAGGCCCCCGAAATATTGCCGCAGCCGATGATGCCGACTCCGTATTCCTTGCTCATGACGGTCCGTCCTCAGAATGCCTTGATGGTTGCGATCGAGCGGGTGGCAAGCCGGGTGATGTCCTTCGGATTGTCGTGCTCGACGATGAAATGTCTGACGGGCGAGCCGGCGAGCGCCTTGGCGAGATCGGCCCACGGCACGGTGCCGTGGCCGACATCGGCCCAGCCGTCCTCGTCGGCATTCTCGCCCTTCGGCGCGATGTCCTTGACGTGGACGGCGGTGATGCGGTCACCGTATTTCGCGATCCACGCGAAGGGGTCGGCTCCGCCGCGGATGATCCAGGCGATATCCGCCTCCCAGGCAAGGTCCGGCCCGCCGGCAAAGAGATGGTCGAGCGGCACCGTGCCGTCCGGCAGGGTGAAGAACTCGAAATCGTGGTTGTGCCAGCCGAAGGTGAGGCCCGCCGCGCGGATCGGCGCACCGGCCTTCTGGAGCCGCGCGCCGAAGGCATGCCAGCCGGCGCCGTCCTTCGGCCGGTCCTCCGGCATCAGATAGGGGCAATAGACGGCCTCGATGCCGAGCGTGCGGCAGATGGCGATCACCCGCTCCGGCTCGCCCTCCAGCATGTCGAGGCCGAAATGGGCGGTGGGCATGGCAAGGCCGTTCCGGTCGAGATCGGCCTTCACGTCCGCGATGGCCGCGTCGTCGAGCGAGGCGTAGAGCGCGCCGTAGCCTTCCACCTGCTTGTAGCCGGCATCAGCGAGGATGCGGAATATTCCGGAAAAGGGCTGGAAATTGCGGGCACTGTAGAGCTGGAAGCTGACTGTCTGCATGGATGTCTCCTCGTGCTATTCGGTGTCG
>CBIMFD010000481.1:0-1839 GCA_966243085.1 uncultured Shinella sp. | reverse complement strand
CTCTCCCCGCTTGCGGGGAGAGGGTTAGGGTGAGGGGCGAATGCCCCTTGTGAATACCAGCATGAGAGCGCTATGCAGGCACAACCCGAATACAGCAAAGGAAGACACCATGGCCTGGCAGCCGGCGGAAAACCGTTATGAGACGATGACCTATAACCGCGTGGGACGCTCCGGCCTGAAGCTGCCGGCGATCTCGCTCGGGCTGTGGCACAATTTCGGCGACGACACGCCGCACGAGCGCAAGGTCGACATGTGCCGCACGGCCTTCGACCTCGGCATCACCCATTTCGACCTTGCCAACAATTACGGCCCGCCGCCCGGCTCGGCCGAGATCGCCTTCGGCGAGATCCTGCGCACCGATTTCCGGGACCTGCGCGACGAGCTGATAATCTCCTCCAAGGCCGGCTACAACATGTGGCAGGGGCCCTATGGCGAATGGGGCAGCCGCAAGTACCTGATCGCCTCCTGCGACCAGAGCCTCAAGCGCATGGGCCTCGACTATGTCGACATCTTCTATTCCCACCGCTTCGACCCGGATACGCCGCTGGAAGAGACCTGCGCCGCGCTCGACCATATCGTGCGCTCCGGCCGCGCGCTCTATGTCGGCATCTCCTCCTACAATTCGCAGCGCACCCGCGAGGCGGCGGCGATCCTGAAAGACCTCGGCACGCCCTGCCTCATCCACCAGCCGAGCTATTCCATGCTCAACCGCTGGATCGAGACGGACGGCCTCGTCGACACGCTGGAAGAACTCGGCATCGGCTCCATCGTCTTCTCGCCGCTGGCGCAGGGCATGCTGACGGCAAAGTATCTCGGCGGCATTCCGGGCGACAGCCGCGCGGCGCTGAACCACTTCCTCAAGAAGGATTTCATCCGTCCGGAGATCATCGACAATATCCGCAAGCTCAACGAGATTGCCGAAAAGCGCGGCCAGACGCTGGCGCAGATGGCGATCTCCTGGGTGCTGCGCGGCGGGCGCGTCGCGTCCGCGCTGATCGGCGCCAGCCGCTCCGCCCAGATCGTCGATTGCGTCAAGGCGCTGGAAAAGCGGGATTTCACGGCGGAGGAACTGGCCGAGATCGACCGCTACAGCGAAGGCGCGGACATCAACCTGTGGAAGCGCTCCGCCGAGCTCGATTGAGTTGAGTGCAGGCCGCCCGGGCGAAAGGTTCGGGCGGCTTTTTTTCGACACGCATCTGACGTACGTGCATCATTCTTGGGAGGAACCGATGATCCGCAACCCGATCCTGCCGGGCTTCAACCCGGACCCCTCGATCTGCCGGGTGGGTGAGAACTATTACATCGCCACCTCCACCTTCGAATGGTATCCGGGCGTGCAGATCCACCATTCGCGCGACCTCGTGAACTGGCGGCTGGTCAAGCGGCCGCTGGAGCGCAGGAGCCAGCTCGACATGCGCGGCAATCCCGATAGCTGCGGCGTCTGGGCGCCGTGCCTCTCTTATGCCGACGGCCTGTTCTTTCTCGTCTATACGGACGTCAAGCGCTTCGACGGCAATTTCAAGGACGCGCATAACTACATCGTCACGGCCTCCGCCGTGGACGGTGAGTGGTCCGATCCGGTCTATGTCAATTCCTCCGGCTTCGATCCCTCGCTCTTCCATGACGAGGACGGGCGCAAATGGTTCCTCAACATGCAATGGAACCACCGGCCGGAGAACCATACGGGCGCCGCGCACAACGCCTTCGACGGCATCCTGCTGCAGGAATGGGACCCGAAGGAAAAGCGCCTTGTCGGTCCGGTGAAGAATATCTTCGCCGGCAGCCGGCAGGGGCTGGTGGAGGGGCCGCATCTCTTCCGCCGCAACGGCTGGTATTATC
>CBIMFD010000480.1:0-1862 GCA_966243085.1 uncultured Shinella sp. | reverse complement strand
CCCAGGCCCAGAAGGGCGCCAGCCAGTATCTTCCTCATGATGTCCCCCAGATTGACCGGCGAGATTGCCGGCATTTCATCTTATGCGCGAAGACGAAAAAACGGAACGGGAATCAGAGGTCGCCCGAGAGCGAAAATGCCCGGCAAAGCCGGGCATTCCAGAGGGTGGCGAGGTCTTTGGCGACCTCAGACGGCGCCCGGATAGTTCGGGCTCTCGCGGGTAATCGTGACGTCGTGGGCATGGCTTTCGCGAAGCCCAGCGCCGGAGATGCGAACGAAGGTCGCCTTCGCCTGGTAGTCCTTGAGGTCGCGGCCACCGACATAGCCCATGGAAGCCTTGAGTCCGCCGGCGAGCTGGTGCAGCACGCCCGAGACCGGTCCCTTGTAGGGAACCTGGCCTTCGATGCCTTCCGGCACCAGCTTCAGCGTGTCGCGCACTTCCGCCTGGAAATAGCGGTCGGCCGAGCCGCGCGCCATCGCGCCGACCGAGCCCATGCCGCGATAGGCCTTGAAGGAGCGGCCCTGATAGAGGAACACCTCGCCCGGGCTCTCGTCCGTGCCGGCGAGCAGCGAGCCGACCATGACGGCCGAGGCGCCGGCGGCGATCGCCTTGGCAAGATCGCCCGAGAACTTGATGCCGCCATCGGCGATGACCGGGATATCGGAGGCCTGGGCCGCCTCGACCGAACCCATGATGGCGGCAAGCTGCGGCACGCCGACGCCGGCGACGATGCGGGTCGTGCAGATCGAGCCCGGGCCGATGCCGACCTTGACGGCGTCCGCGCCGGCATCGATCAGCGCCTTGGTGCCGTCGGCCGTCGCGACGTTGCCGGCCATGATGCGCACGGAGTTGGACAGCTTCTTCACGCGGGCGACGGCATCCAGTACGCGCTGGGAATGGCCGTGCGCCGTGTCGACGACGATGAGGTCGACGCCGGCGTCGATGAGGCGTTCGGCGCGCTCGAAGCCGTCGTCGCCGACCGAGATGGCGGCGGCGGCGCGAAGGCGGCCCTGCGCGTCCTTCGAGGCGTTGGGGTTGAGCTGCGACTTCTCGATGTCCTTGACCGTGATGAGGCCGACGCAGCGGCCGTCGCCGTCGACCACCAGCAGCTTCTCGATGCGGTGGCGGTGGAGGAGCCGCTTGGCTTCCTGCTGGTCGACCGTCTCCTTCACCGTGATGAGGTTTTCCCGGGTCATCAGCTCGTAGATCTTCTGCGACGGATCGGAGGCGAAGCGCACGTCGCGGTTCGTCAGGATGCCGACCAGGCGGCCGGCTTTGCCGTTGCCGCCGTTCTCGACGACCGGGATGCCGGAAATGCCATGCGCCTTCATCAGCGACAGCGCCTCGGCGAGCGTGGCGTCGGGGCCGATCGTCACCGGATTGACGACCATGCCGCTCTCGAACTTCTTGACCTGGCGGACTTCCTCGGCCTGTTCGGCGGGCGTCAGGTTGCGGTGGATGACGCCGAGGCCGCCGGCCTGGGCCATGGCGATGGCAAGGCGGCTTTCCGTCACCGTGTCCATGGCGGAGGAGAGGATCGGCAGGTTCAAGTCGAAATCGTGCGCGATGCGGGTCGCGATGTTCGTCTGACCCGGCATGACCTCGGAGTGGCCGGGTTGCAGGAGGACGTCGTCGAAGGTCAGGGCTTCGAGTCCGGTTGCCGTTTCGATGATGCGCGCCATGGGCCAAGTTCCTTTAAGGTAAAGCTTACGCACCAAGGGGAACTTTGGGAGCTGTCCACCTCGGTCGCTTGCAAGAAATTCTTGGAAGTTGGCGAGGGCTGGTAACACGTTCATGACGGATTGGGAATAGGAAAATGGGGATAGGCGCTTCAGCTTTATCCGAACAGAAGCGCGGCCTTG
>CBIMFD010000479.1:0-1886 GCA_966243085.1 uncultured Shinella sp. | reverse complement strand
GAGCTGTTCCAGGATTTCCTCGTGCGCTGCCGCATCCGCCGCGTTCCCGGCGCGCCGCTGTCGCTTCCCACCTTCCGCCGCAAGATGGCGGTCGCGCGCTCCGGCGTCGACGCCGAGACGGCGGCGACAGAGGTGTGGGCGAGGGCTCTCGATCTCTCCCGTAGCGTGACGGAGGATCTGCAGGGCGTGTTCCTGCTCGTCGCGCAGGCCGCGGTGCGCGGCCTTGCCTGCCCCTCCGATGCGCGGATCGCGCGGGCCTACGGCACGCATTCGGCCCGCCGCGCGCGGCGCCTGCTCGGCTATTTCGAGGAGCAGGGGCTGGTCGTCATCCACAGCGATCTTGCCGGCCATCGCATCGTCGCCTTCCCGGATCTCGCCCGCGAGACGCTGCCGGGTGACGCCAACGGGCCGGACCTTGCCGATTCCCACCGCGATGCGGCGGAATAGGCGGATTTTCCGGCTACTGCGCGTTGACAAAATTGTAAAAATGTAGGAATACGCCGCCGACGCCGGGCAGCGATGCCCGGTGTTTCATTTGACATGTCCCGTGGATTCTCCGGTCGCGATCGTGAGAAGCCTGTCGGAACCCAAAAGGTTCAGAGGAGGGCGTGTTTCCTTAGAGCCGGTCCGGCAACGGGCAGGCCATAACAAGACCAAGAGGAAATGCGATGAGCAAGCGCGCTGCATCCAAGTACAAAATCGACCGCCGCATGGGCGAAAACATCTGGGGCCGTCCGAAGTCCCCGGTCAACCGCCGCGAATACGGCCCGGGCCAGCACGGCCAGCGCCGCAAGTCCAAGCTTTCGGACTTCGGCGTTCAGCTCCGCGCCAAGCAGAAGCTGAAGGGTTACTACGGCGACATCCGCGAGAAGCAGTTCCGCGCGATCTTCGCCGAAGCCGAACGCCGCAAGGGCGACACCCCGGAAAACCTGATCGGCCTGCTCGAATCGCGCCTCGACGCGATCGTCTACCGCGCCAAGTTCGTTCCGACGGTCTTCGCTGCCCGTCAGTTCGTCAACCACGGCCACGTCAAGGTCAACGGCGTCCGCGTCAACATCGGTTCCTACCGCTGCAAGCCGGGCGACGTCATCGAAGTCAAGGAAAAGTCCAAGCAGCTCGTCACGGTTCTCGAATCGGTGGGCCTGGCTGAACGCGACGTTCCGGACTACATCGAAGCCGACCACAACAAGATGACCGCGACCTTCGTTCGCGTTCCGGTTCTCTCCGACGTGCCCTACGCCGTCGTCATGGAACCGCACCTGGTCGTCGAATTCTACTCGCGTTAATTCGCGGGCGACACCTTGCGCAATTGGGAAAAGCCGCCAAGAGATTGGCGGCTTTTTCTTTGGGGGAAATCGCATGACGGACCTGCAGGCGATCGTCGATGAAATCCACGCGAGCCTTTCGCCGCGGCGGGGCGAGGGGCGGGTGGCCGACTACATTCCGCAGCTTGCCCATGTGGACCCGCAGAAATTCGGCATCGCCGTGGTGACGACCGATGGGGCGGCCTTCCTTGCGGGCGACGCCGACGAGGCCTTCTCCATCCAGAGCATCTCCAAGGTCTTCACCCTGACGCTGGCGCTCGGCAAGCACGGCGAGGGGATCTGGAAGCGTGTCGGGCGGGAGCCGTCCGGTTCTGCCTTCAACTCCATCGTCCAGCTCGAACACGAGGGCGGCATTCCGCGCAACCCGTTCATCAATGCCGGGGCCATCGCCATCACCGACCTGGTGCTTGCCGGCCATACGCCGAAGGAGGCGATCGGCGAGGTCGTGCGGTTCCTGCGCTACCTTGCCGACGAGGAGGACATCATCGTCGACCAGGCGGTGGCGCGCTCGGAGCAGGCGACGGGCTTCCGCAACATCGCGCTCGCCAATTTCATGCGCTC
>CBIMFD010000478.1:0-1887 GCA_966243085.1 uncultured Shinella sp. | reverse complement strand
TTCACGGACGAGACGACGACGGCCTCGACGCCCGAAGAGCCTGCCCTTGCCGCGGAAGACGACGTGACGCCTGCCGACATCGGCGAGGACGGCGCATATCTGAGCACCGGCCGGCGCACCGAGCGGCTGAACCCGCGCGAAACCAATCTCGGCAACGTGCGCAGCGAGTTCGATGATCCCTACGAGCCGACCGGCATCCGCCTCGGCACCTTCATCCTGAAGCCCTCGATCTCGCAGGGCATCGGCTACGAGAAGACGAAGACGGGAGACACCTCCTCCAGCCGCACCTTCTCCCAGACGGGCCTCAAGGGCACGCTCACTTCCGACTGGTCGCGCCATCAGCTCACTGTCGAAGGCGAAGGCATCTATCAGCGCAACATCAGCGGCACCGGGGAGACGGAGCCGAAGATCGACGTCAACGCCGACCTGAGGCTCGACCTCAGCGACGACACAATCGCCGACATCACAGGCGGCTACAATTTCGAGCGCGAAAGCTCCAGCGATCCCAACGCCGTCAACGGCGCGAGCGTGCAGTCGGGCGTGCACACCTTTACCGCCGGTGCGAAGGTCCAGCGGGACTTCGGCCTGATCCGCGGCACGCTCGGCGCCGAGCTCGAGCGCGAGGTCTACGGCGCGGCGGAACTCGGCAACGGCGACGAGCTCGACCTTTCGGACCGCAACAACACGGAAGGCACCCTCACGGGCCGCGTCGGCTTCGAGCTTTCGCCCGCCCTCATTCCCTATCTCGAAGCCTCCGTCGGCCGCTCCTCCTACGACAACGAGCAGGATGCGCTTGGTTACGAGCGTTCCGCCTCGACAATCGGCGGACGGGCGGGCGTCGAGGTCGATCTCGGCGAGAAGCTGCGCGGCGATCTCGGCATCGGCTACAAGCGGGCGACCTTCGACGACAGCCGCCTTGCCGCGCTGGAAGGCATCACCGTCGACGGCGCGGTCTTCTGGTCGCCGCAACGCGGCACCGACCTCCGGCTCGGCCTTGCCACGAACCTCGAACCGTCCACCACCGCCGGCCAGAGCGGCTATGTCGAATATATCGCGACGGCGGACCTCACGCACGAGCTGCGCGACAACCTCGTGGCCCGGCTGAGCGGTTCCTATACCTGGCGCGACTTCTCCGCCTCCGCAGGACTGGCCGACCAGGACGTCTATCTCGCCGGGGCCGGCCTTACCTGGGACATCAACCGCTGGCTGGCCATGACGGGAGACATCTCCTACGAGCTGACGCGCCAGCCCGGCGGATCCGATACCGGCATCACACGCGCCGGCATCGGACTGGTGCTGCGCCGCTGAGTCCTATTTCAGATTGGCGACGAGCTCCCGCAAAGGCCCTTCCACGGTGGGCCGGATATCGCCGCGCGCAAGGGCGAAGGCGATGTTGGCGAGGATGAAACCGTCCTTCGCGCCGCAATCGTAGGTCTCGCCCTTGAAATGGTAGGCGGCGAATTTCTGGCTGTCGGCGAGCTTCACCATCGCGTCGGTCAACTGGATCTCGTTGCCGGCGCCGCGCTCCTGGTTGGCGAGGATCGGGAAGATTTCCGGCTGGAGGATGTACCGGCCGTTGATGAAGAAGTTGGAGGGCGCGGTGCCCGGTGCCGGCTTCTCGACCATCCTGGTGATGGCGAAGCCCTCGCCGATCGTCTCCCCGACGCCGACGATGCCGTATTTGTGCGCCTGCTCGGGCGCGCATTCCTCGACCGCGACGACGTTAGCGCCGCTCTGCTCGAACAGTTCCACCATGCCCTTCATGCAGCCCTTCTGGGCCTTCATGATCATGTCGGGCAGGAGAAGCGCGAAGGGCTCGGGACCGACCAGTTCGCGGGCGCACCAGACGGCATGGCCGAGGCCGAGCGGCTCCTGCTGGCGGGTGAA
>CBIMFD010000477.1:0-1889 GCA_966243085.1 uncultured Shinella sp. | reverse complement strand
GCCGGCCAGTTCGCCAATATCGAATCGATCACCGCCGTGGTGATCGGCGGCATCTCGCTCTTCGGCGGGCGCGGCTCAATCCTCGGCATGCTGTTCGGCGCGCTCATCGTCGGCGTCTTCTCGCTCGGCCTTCGCCTCGTCGGCACGGACCCGCAATGGACCTATCTCCTGATCGGCGTCCTCATCATCTCGGCGGTCGCGATCGACCAGTGGATCAGAAAGGTAGCAGGCTGATGGCAAAGGAACCCATTCTCTCCGCCCGGGGCCTCGTCAAGCGCTACGGCCGCGTCACCGCCCTCGACAATGCCGACTTCGACCTCTATCCGGGCGAGATCCTCGCCGTAATCGGCGACAACGGCGCGGGCAAGTCCTCGATGATCAAGGCGATCTCCGGCGCCATCACGCCGGACGAGGGCGAGATCAGGCTGGAGGGCAGGCCCGTCAGCTTCCGTTCGCCCATCGAGGCGCGCAAGGCCGGCATCGAGACCGTCTACCAGAACCTTGCGCTCTCGCCGGCGCTGTCGATCGCCGACAACATGTTCCTCGGCCGCGAGATCAGGAAGCCCGGCATCGTCGGCAGCCTGTTCCGCACGCTCGACCGCGGTGCGATGGAGAAGTTCGCCCGCGACAAGCTCTCCGAACTCGGCCTGATGACGATCCAGAACATCAACCAGGCGGTGGAGACGCTCTCGGGCGGCCAGCGCCAGGGCGTTGCGGTGGCGCGTGCGGCCGCCTTCGGCTCGAAGGTCATCATCCTCGACGAACCGACGGCCGCACTCGGCGTCAAGGAAAGCCGGCGCGTCCTGGAACTCATCCTCGACGTGCGCCGGCGCGGCATCCCCATCGTGCTCATCTCGCACAACATGCCGCATGTCTTCGAGGTGGCCGACCGCATCCATATCCACCGGCTCGGCCGGCGATTGACCGTCATCGATCCGAAGGACTACACCATGTCCGACGCCGTCGCCTTCATGACCGGCGCCAAGGTGCCTTCGGAGGCCGTCGCTGCATGATATCGCCTGCCACGATCGTGGATGCACTCCAGCGGCGCGCGGGGAACGCGCGCCGCTTCCTCGTCGGCCTCGCCGGCCCGCCCGCCGCCGGCAAGTCGACGCTCGCCGAGGCGCTGCGGGAAAACCTCCTTGGCCGCGGCGAAAGCGCCGAGATCCTGCCAATGGACGGCTTCCACATGGACAATGCCATCCTTGCCGAACGCGGCCTCCTTCCACGCAAGGGCGTGCCGGAGAGCTTCGACGGCCGCGGCTTCGTCGATATCGTCAACGCGCTGAAGCGGGCCGAGGGCGAGGTGCTGGTGCCGGTCTTCGACCGTTCGCGCGAGCTTGCCGTCAATGCCGCCCGCGCGATCCCGCAGGAAACCCGCTTCGTCCTCGCAGAAGGCAATTACCTGCTCTTCAGGGATGCACCCTGGGACAGGCTCGACGGCGTCTTCGACTTCACCATCTTCGTCGGACCGGCCTATGCGGTGCTGGAGGAGCGGCTGCGCCAGCGCTGGCTGGGCTATGCGCTGCCCGAGGAAGAAATCCAGTGGAAGCTCTACGGCAACGACCTGCCGAACGGAAAGCGCATCCTCGAGAACTCCCGGCCTGCCGACCTTCATCTCGACCTTTTCTGAGGCGATTGTCCTTCGTCGTTGCGGGTGCTATCGCAGCCGTGAAGATAGGAAGCGACGCCCATGACCACAGAACTCACTATCCGCCGGCCGGACGACTGGCACCTGCACCTGCGCGACGGGGCCATGCTGGAGGGCGTGATCGGCGACACCAGCCGCCATTTCGCCCGCGCGATCATCATGCCGAACCTCGTGCCGCCGGTCGTCACCACCGCAGATGCCGGCGCCTACCGCGACCGCATCCTCGCCGCGCTGCCGA
>CBIMFD010000476.1:0-1893 GCA_966243085.1 uncultured Shinella sp. | reverse complement strand
TCCATCGGCAAGTTCGCGCCCTTCGCCTTCGTCATCGGCAGGCCGACCCATGCCGGCTATCCCTTCAACGGCACGAGCGCCCACCGCATCAGCGCCGAGATCGTCCGGGCGATGGACACGGTGCCCGAGCTTTCCGACGAGGCCTTCGGTGAACGCTCCCCGCCGCCCGTCTGCCTGGAGGCGCGCGATATCCGCGACGGCTACGACGTGACGACGCCGGACCGCGTCTGGCTCTCCTTCAACTGGCTGACACACCGCCGCAGCGCGAGCGACATGCTCAGAGAATTCCGCGCCATCGTCGCCGGCGCGCTGCAAACCGCGCTCGAAACGCAGGATGCGCATCAGGTCCGCTATCGGGACCATGCCGCGGCGAAGGCGGAGGGGCTTGTGCTCACCTATGCCGAACTCGTCGAGCGACTGAAGGCGCGCGGCGGCGCGGCGGCGCTCGCCCGTCTCGACGCGCTCGACCGGTCGCTTTCGGGCGGCACCGATCCCCTGAAGGTCAGCCGCGAGATCGTCTCGGCGGCGGCGACGGAGGCGGGCATCGAGGGGCCAGCGGTAATCGTCGGCTTTGGCAGCCTGCACTATCCGCTGGTGCATCTGGAGCGTACGGATGCCGGTGGCATGAAGGCCCGGCTCCGGCGCGTCATGGACGCGGCCGCGGAGCGGCACGGCACGTCGATCAAGTTCAAGCAGATCTTCGCCGGCATTTCCGACATGAGCTTCTTCGGCCACCGCCCGGATGCCGGCGAAACCGGCCTCATCGCCGCCAACACCCCGTCCGCCGCCTTCATCGACGACGCCCCGGAAGGCCTGCTCTCGTTCCCGACGATCAATATCGGGCCATGGGGGCGCGACTATCACCAGAAATGGGAACGGGTGCACGCGCCCTATACGTTCGGGGTGCTGCCGGACCTGGTGTTCGAGGCGGCGACGGCGTGCCTTGCGGGGTAGGTGGTTAAGACCCTCTCTGCCTGCCGGCATCTCCCCCACATGGGGGGAGAAAGGCTGGCGGCACGCTTTTCCTCAATTCTGAAACGCCGAGTGTGCCGCGCGTTAAGTCCCTCCCCCTTGTGGGGAGGGATTTAGGGAGGGGTCTTACGCCGCAAGCCGCTCCCTGCCGAGCAGCCGGCCGAGGCGGGAAATGCCCTCATCGATCGTCGCGTCGTCGGCGCAGGAGAAGCTGAGGCGAAGGGTATTGGCGCCGCTGCCGTCGGCGTGGAAGGCCTGCCCCGGCACGAAGGCGACCTTTTCGGTCTCGATGGAGCGGGCGAGCAGCGCCGCGCCGTCCATGCCCGCCGGCAGCGTCACCCAGATGAACATGCCGCCCTCCGGCTTCGTCCAGTGGACGCCTTCCGGCATGTATCTTTCGAGTGCCGCCAGCATGACGTCGCGGCGATGGCTATAGGCGCCGCGGACCTTGGCGACCTGCGCATCGAAGCCGCGCTCGGCGACATGGGCGATGGCTATCTGGTTGATGGTCGAGGAATGGAGGTCCGCGGCCTGCTTCATCAGCACGAGCTTGCGGATGACCGGCGAGGCCGCGACGATGTAGCCGACGCGAAGGCCCGGCGCGAGCGTCTTGGAAAAGGAACCGCAATAGAGCGTGCGCGTCGCCTCGATGTCGCCCTTGCGGTCGATTTCGAGCGCGAGGATCGGCGGGATCGCCTCCCCGTCGTAGCGCAGCGACTGGTAGGCGGCGTCCTCGACGACCGCGATGTCCAGTTCCTCGGCAAGGTCCAGCAGCTTCTCGCGGCCCGCCCTGTCGACGGTCTCCCCCGTCGGGTTGCAGAAGTCGGCTGAAAGATAGGCGAACTTCACGCGCCCGCCCGCTTCCGCCGCCGTGGCGCGGTAGGCGTCCGGCGTGCGGTTGCCGGAAAGGTTCAGCCGGTC
>CBIMFD010000475.1:0-1897 GCA_966243085.1 uncultured Shinella sp. | reverse complement strand
GCCCGGTCGTAGAGATTGTATTCCGGCTGCAGCGCGCCGTAACGCGGCAGGCCCACCCTGTCGGCGGCCTCGAAGGAGGCCTGCAACTGGCCGGCGTCGAGGTTGGAGGCGCCGAAGGTACGCACCTTGCCCGCCTTCACGAGGCCGGCATGGGCCTCCAGCGTCTCCTCGTAAGGCGTGTCCGGGTCCGGCCAGTGCGAAAGGTAGAGGTCGATATGGTCGGTCTGGAGCCGCCGCAGCGAGTTCTCCACCTCTTCGACGATCCAGGCCTTGCGCAGGTCCCGCCGCCCCTGGCCCATGTCGGAGCCGACCTTGGTGATGATCACCACCTTGTCGCGGGCGATGCCGGAACGCTTCAGCCACTTGCCGATGATCGTCTCGGATTCGCCGCCGGTATTGCCCGGCACCCAGCGGGAATAGGCGTCCGCCGTGTCGATGGCGTTGAAACCGGCGCCGGTAAAGGCGTCGAGCAGGTCGAACGAGGTCTTCTCGTCGGCCGTCCAGCCGAAGACATTGCCGCCGAAGACGAGCGGGGCGATGGAAAGGCCGGTCCTGCCGAGGGGGCGAAGCTGCATGGGTATCCTCCAAGGGGGTCGTGCTGAAATGCTTCTCAACATAGGGCGCAGCACGGCGCTTTACGACGCTCGTGCGGGAAATTCCGGGCGCTTGCGAGGAACGTACCTCGCCGCTAGTCTCTCGCGCAAATCAAGGAGGATATCATGTTGCGTTTCGGAATCCTGTCGACGGCCAAGATCGGCCGCGAACTCGTCGTGCCGGCCATCCAGGATGCGGAGAATTGCGTCGTCACCGCGATCGCCAGCCGCGACCACACCAAGGCCCGCGCCATGGCCGACCGCTTCTCCGTGCCCAATGCCTTCGGCTCTTACGAGGAGATGCTGGCCTCCGACACGATCGACGCGGTCTACATTCCGCTGCCGACCTCGCAGCATGTTGAATGGTCGATCAAGGCGGCCGATGCGGGAAAGCATGTGCTTTGCGAAAAGCCGATCGCGCTCGATGCCGGTGAGATTTCCGCGCTGATTTCGGCGCGCGACCGCAACAAGGTGCTGATCTCGGAAGCCTATATGGTCACCTACAGCCCCGTCTGGCGGAAGGTGCGCGCGCTCATCGCCGAAGGGGCGATCGGCCGGCTGCGCCATGTGCAGGGCGCCTTCACCTATTTCAACCGCGATCCCGGCAACATGCGCAACGTGCCGGCGCTCGGCGGCGGCGGCCTGCCGGATATCGGCGTCTACCCGACGATCACCACGCGCTTCGCCGCCGGCAAGGAGCCTCTCCGCGTGCAGGCGAACACCGACCGCGACCCGGAATTCGGCACGGACATCTATTCGAGCGTGCGCGCCGATTTCGGCGATTTCGAATTGTCCTTCTACATCTCCACCCAGCTCGCCCAGCGCCAGATCATGGTCTTCCACGGCGACAAGGGCTTCATCGAGGTGAAGTCTCCCTTCAACGCCGACCGCTACGGCGCCGAGGAGATCGAGCTCACCAACCAGAGCCACAGCGAAAGCCAGCACTTCCGCTTCCAGGACGCACGCCAGTACCGCCGCGAGGTCGAGGCCTTCACGCGCGCCGCGCTGGGCGAGAAGGAGGAGGTGGTGACGCTGGAAAGCTCCGTCGCCAACCAGAAGCTCATCGACGCCATCTACCGCGCCAGCGAAAAGGACGGCTGGGAGCCGGTGTGACCGACGAAAAAAGGGGAGGCGACGCCTCCCCTATTCGTCGCCCATCTTGAGTGCGGCGATGAAGGCTTCCTGCGGGATCTCCACCTTGCCGAACTGGCGCATGCGCTTCTTGCCTTCCTTCTGCTTCTCCAGCAGTTTGCGCTTGCGCGTGGCGTCGCCGCCGTAGCACTTGGCGGTCACGTCCTTGCGCA
>CBIMFD010000474.1:0-1898 GCA_966243085.1 uncultured Shinella sp. | reverse complement strand
ATCTGGTATCTCATCGGCCGAAATGCGCTCAGACGCATGGACCGCATGTCGGACGCCAGCCAGCGCATCATGGCCGGCGACCTCTCGCAGCGCCTGCCGACCAGCGGTTCCGGCGACGAGTTCGACCGGTTGTCGGAATCGCTCAACACGATGCTCGGCCGTATCGAGAAACTGAACGAGGGACTGAGGCAGGTCTCCGACAACATCGCGCACGACCTGAAGACGCCGCTGACGCGCCTGCGCAACAAGGCGGAGGCGGCGCTTGCCGCGGGCGAGGTCGCCGAGCACCGCACGACGCTTGAGGAGATGATCGGCGAATCCGACCAGCTCATCCGCACCTTCAACGCGCTGCTGATGATCTCGCGCGTCGAGGCCGGGCAGGCGCCGGCGGAAATGAGCGCCGCGGATATCAGCGGCATCGCCCATGACAGTGCCGAGCTTTACGAGCCCGTCGCGGAAGACGCCGGCCTCGGCCTCGTCACGGAGATCGAGGAGGGCATCGAGATCAAGGGCAACCGCGAGCTTGTCGGCCAGGCGCTTGGCAACCTCATCGACAATGCCATCAAATATGCCGAGGACAGCGGCGGCGAGCCGCAAATCCGCATCCTGCTCGCCAGAAGAGGCGGTGACGTCGTCCTGTCCGTCGCCGACAGCGGCCCCGGCGTGCCGGACGACAAGCGCGAAGAGGTGGTGAAGCGCTTCGTGCGGCTCGATGCCAGCCGCTCCAAGCCCGGAACGGGTCTTGGCCTCTCCCTCGTCGGCGCCGTCATGGAAATGCATCATGGCCGGCTGGAGCTGGACGCCACCCACCCCGAGCGGGAAAACAATCGGGGGCTGACGGTCAGGATGGTTTTCCCCGTGCTTCCGGACTGATACACCTTTTCGCCGACACGGCGAGGAGGCATCATGAGCGTGACGGAAGCGACGCGGTTTTCCGATCTTTCGGCCAGCCCGATCCGGCCCTTGAGCCAGACGGAAGCGAAATCGGTCCTTTCCGATCTGAAGGACTGGGGCAGGGACCATGCCGCAATCGCCCGGCTTCTCGGCGCGGAAGGCCCGCTGAAGGACTTCATCGTCGCGGCCTTCTCGCTCTCGCCTTATCTCCGCGATACCGCCCGCATCGATCCCGGTCTTCTTGCCCGCGCGCTGGAGGAGCCGATCCTGCCCGCCATCGAGGCGGCGATCGCCCGCGCCCGCACCGCATGGAGGGCGGAGGAGGGGGAGGTGACGGAGGCCATGCTGATGACGCGGCTGCGCGTCGCCAAGCGCGAGGTCGCCTTCTTCACCGCGCTTGCCGACCTCGCCCGCATCTTCGACGCGCGCCGCACGACGGCGCTGCTGACGGCGCTTGCCGAGGCCGCGACCTCCGCCGCCATCGACCATCTCCTCCTTGCGGCGCATGAGAGCGGCAAGCTGAAGCTGCCAGATCCCGCCCATCCTAGCGAGAAATCGGGCCTCATCGTGCTCGGCATGGGCAAGCTCGGTGCCGCCGAACTCAACTATTCCTCCGATATCGACCTCGTCGTCTTCTTCGATCCGATGGCCGATGTCGCGGCCGATCCGAGCGAGGCCGTCGAGACCTTCTCGCGCATCGTGCGCCGCCTCATCCGCATCATGCAGGAGCGGACGGCGGACGGCTACGTCTTCCGCACGGATCTGCGCCTGCGTCCCGATCCGGGCGCGACGCCCCTCGCCATCTCGTTCGATTCGGCCATGCTCTACTACGAGAGCCGCGGGCAGAACTGGGAGCGCGCCGCCTTCATCAAGGCCAAGCCGATTGCCGGCGACCTTGCGGCGGGCGCGGCCTTCCTCAAGGGCCTCGTTCCCTTCGTCTTCCGCAAATATCTCGACTATGCGGCCATCGCCGACATCCACTCGATCAAGCGGCAGATCCATGC
>CBIMFD010000473.1:0-1917 GCA_966243085.1 uncultured Shinella sp. | reverse complement strand
ATCATGACCTCGCGTGATCTCCTGACGCCGGAGGAGGTGGGGCGCATCGACGTGCCGGCGCTCATCGCCGTCGGCACCAAGGACGATATCGCTGGCGCCCCCCAGCCGCTCGCCGACCTGATGCCGGACGCCCGCGCGCTCGACATTCCCGGCCGCGACCATATGCTCGCCGTCGGCGACAAGGTGTTCAAGCGCGCGGTGCTGGAGTTCTATGCCGAAATCGGCGGCCGTTGACCTTCGATCGCCCGGCCATTTCGCTCGGGCATCGTTTGCTCTATATTGGGCGGAAATGACGAGTAGGGAGTGCGGCGATGGTCGCGACGAATGAACTGCGGGCCGGCGACAAGCTGAAGGCGATGGACCCGATCTGGGACAGCCTGCGCGAGGAAGCGCGCCGCGCCGCCGAGGCCGAGCCGCTGCTGGCGGCCTTCCTCTATTCCACGGTGCTGAACCAGCGCTCGCTCGAAGAGAGCGTGATTCACCGCGTGTGCGAACGCCTCGACCATCCGGACCTGCAGGCGAACCTCCTCTACCAGATCTTCGACGAGATGCTGGACGACTGGCCGGAATGGGGCAACATCCTGCGCGTGGACATCCAGGCCGTCTACGATCGCGACCCCGCGTGCCTCCGCTTCCTCGACGCCGTTCTCTATTTCAAGGGCTTCCACGCGATCCAGACCCATCGCCTGGCGCACTGGCTCCACAGCAAGGGCCGGCGCGATCTCGCACTCTACCTGCAGAGCCGTTCCTCCAGCGTCTTCCAGACCGACATCAACCCGGCCGCGCGCATCGGCAAGGGCTTCTTCCTCGACCATGCGACGGGCCTCGTCGTCGGCGAGACGGCCGAGATCGGCGACAATGTCTCGATCCTTCACAACGTCACGCTCGGCGGCACCGGCAAGGAAGGCGGCGACCGCCATCCGAAGATCGGCGACGGCGTGATGATCGGCGCGGGCGCGAAGATCCTCGGCAATATCCATATCGGCCATTGCTCGCGCATTGCCGCCGGCTCCGTGGTGCTGAAGGCCGTGCCGCCGAAATCGACGGTCGCGGGCGTTCCGGCGAAGGTCGTGGGCGAGGCGGGCTGCAACGAGCCCTCGCGCGCCATGGACCAGCTTCTTGCCGCTTTCGATTACGATCTGTGAACGGGAAAAGTCGCGTTTCTTCGGGCAACGAGGGTTTACACACCCTGGAGCAGGTGCGAGAAGCGCGGCAACCCAATCGCTACGGAGACATATCGTGAAGCCCGAAGAAATCCGGAAACTCGAGGCCTATTTCAAGCGCAATCTCAACACGGAGATTGTCATCAAGGCTCGTCCGCGCAAGGACGAATCGGCGGAAGTCTATCTTGCCGACGAATTCCTGGGCGTCATCTTCCGCGACGACGAGGACGGAGAACTGTCCTACAACTTCTCCATGGCGATCCTCGACATCGACCTGTGAGGAAGCCGAAATTCCGAAAGAAAAGGCCGGAGCATCGAGGATGCTCCGGCCTTTTTCATTGATGAGCCCGGCGGTGGGCCGGGCTCATCAAAAATCGTCTCACGCGGCCATCGCCTTCTGGAGGTTCTCGTCGATCTTGTCGAGGAAGCCGGTCGTGGAAAGCCACGGCTGGTCGGGGCCGATGAGCAGCGCCAGGTCCTTGGTCATGAAGCCCGATTCGACGGTCTCCACGCAGACGCGCTCCAGCGTCTCGGAGAACTTCGCAAGCTCCGCATTGCCGTCCAGCTTGGCGCGATGGGCAAGGCCGCGCGTCCAGGCGAAGATCGAGGCGATGGAGTTCGTCGAGGTTTCCTCGCCCTTCTGATGCTGGCGGTAGTGGCGCGTCACCGTGCCGTGGGCGGCTTCGGCTTCGACGGTCTTGCCGTCCGGCGTCATCAGCACCGAGGTCATCAGGCCGAGCGAGCCGAAGCCCTG
>CBIMFD010000472.1:0-1924 GCA_966243085.1 uncultured Shinella sp. | reverse complement strand
ACAAGGACTATTCCTGCCTCAAGGGCTTCTGCCCCTCCTTCGTGACGGTGGAGGGCGGGCGGCTGCGCAAGGCGGCGCGCACGAACCCCGACATGGCGGGCCTTGCAGAGGCTGACATCGTAAAGATCGGCGAACGCGCCTACAACATCGCCATCGCCGGCATCGGCGGCACGGGCATCCTCACGATCAGCGCCATCCTCGGCATGGCCGCCCATCTCGACGGTAGGTCGCCGATGATCCTCGACATGGCGGGCCTTGCCCAGAAGGGCGGGGCCGTCATGAGCCACCTGCGCATCGGCCTCCGCGGAGAGGACGTCTCCTCGCCGCGCATCGTCACCGGCGGGGCGGACCTCCTGATCGCCGCCGACGACGTGGTGAGCGCCTCCAGGGACGCCATCACGCTCTGCGACCGGCACCGCACGACGGGCGTCGTCAACACGAAACTGACGCCGGTTGCCGATTTCGTGCGCAAGCGCGATTTCGACTTCCGCCGCCGCGACGTGGAGAACACCATCCGCGAAGGCCTGCGCGAGCCCTCACACCTCCTCGACTTCACGACGATCGCCGAGAAGGTCGCCGGCAATGCCATGGCGACGAATATCCTGATGACCGGCTATGCCTGGCAGAAGGGCCTGATCCCGCTCACCCGCCAGTCCATCGAGCAGGCGATCGCGCTGAATGGCGTCGCGGTCGATGCCACGCTCGCGGCCTTCGGCTGGGGCCGGCTGATCGCCGCCGATCCCGCCCGCGCCGAACGTCTACTCTATCCCGGCAAGCCGGTGGCGACGCTGGAGACCATGACGACGGAAGACCTGATCGCCCATCGGATGAAGCACCTGACCGCCTACCAGAACGCCGCGCTCGCCGACCGCTACAAGGCGCTGGTGGAGCGGGTGCTTCAGGCGGAGCAGGCCGTATGTGCGGGCACCCCCTCATCCGCCTGCCGGCACCTTCTCCCCGACGGGGAGAAGGGAAAATCCGCGAGCGCCGCGATCCCCTTCTCCCCTCGGGGAGAAGGTGCCCGAAGGGCGGATGAGGGGGCCCGTCCGCAACCTGACGCCCAAAGTCTGGACAGGCTGACCCGCACGGCGGCCCATGTCTACGCCCAGCTCCTCGCCTACAAGGACGAATACGAGGTTGCCCGGCTCTTCACCGATCCGGCCTTCAAGGCGGGCCTCGCCGAGCAGTTCGAGGGCAGGTATCGCATCGTCTTCAACCTCGCGCCGCCGATCCTCAAGGGCGAGGATGCAAGTGGGCGGCCGCGCAAGCGCCGCTTCGGCCGCTGGATGCTGCCGGTCTTCGGCCTCTTGGCGCGCATGAAGGGCCTGCGCGGCACGGCCTTCGATCCCTTCGGCCGCTCCGCCGAGCGCCGCATGGAACGCCGGCTCATCGCCGACTACGAGATGCTTGCGGGCCATGTGCTGCAAAACCTTCGCCGCGAAAACATCGAGGCCGCCGTTGCGCTGCTTGCGCTTTACGGCGAGATTCGCGGCTACGGCCCGGTCAAGGAGGAGGCGGCAAAGCGCGTGAAGGCGCGCGAGGCCGATCTGCGCAAGGCTTTCGACACGGCAGGACAGGAAAAGGCGGCCGCATAGGCCGAAGTGGAGGATGGACATGTACGATGCCGCAATGAGCTTCGGGCTCGGGGAGGACATCGAGGCGCTGCGGGAGAGCGTGCGGCGCTTCGCCTCGGAGCGCATCGCCCCGCAGGCCGCCGAGATCGACCGCACGAACGCTTTCCCGATGCCGCTCTGGCGCGAGCTTGGCGATCTCGGCCTTCTCGGCATCACCGCGCCGGAAAGCTATGGCGGCTCCGGCATGGGCTATCTCGCCCATTGCGTGGCAATGGAGGAGATCAGCCGCGCCTCCGCCTCGGTCGCCCTCAGCTACGGCGCCCATTCCAACCTCTGCGTCAACCAGATCG
>CBIMFD010000471.1:0-1936 GCA_966243085.1 uncultured Shinella sp. | reverse complement strand
TACGGCCATTTCCTTGGCGGCGCCATCGGCATGGGCTATGTTCCCTGCGAAGGGGAGAGCGAGGCGGACGTGCTCGCCTCCCGCTACGAGATCGAGATCGCCGGCGTGCGGGTGAAGGCAGAAGCCTCGCTCGCGCCGATGTACGATCCGAAAGCCGAAAGGGTGCGTGCATAATGAGCCTCGCCGAACGCCATCAGCGCTTCCATGACCTCCACCAGTCGGGCTGCTTCGTCATCCCGAACCCTTGGGACATGGGCTCGGCGCGCATGATGGCGGCGTCCGGTGCGACGGCGCTCGCCACGACTTCCGCAGGCTTCGCCTTCACGCTCGGCCGGCCCGACATGGGGCGGGTGAGCCGCGAGGAGGCGTTGAGGCACGCGGAAGACATCGTGCGGGCGACGCCCCTGCCGGTATCCGGCGATTTCGAGAACGGCTTTGCCGATGCGCCGGACGACGTCGCCGAGACCGTCCGGCTTGCCGCGGAAGTCGGCCTTTCCGGCTGCTCGATCGAGGATACGCGCATGGTCGAGGGCAACCCGGCCTACGATTTCGGCCTCGCCGTCGAGCGTATCCGCGCTGCCGCCGACGCCGCCCGTTCGCTCGGCCATCCCTTCATCCTCTGCGCGCGGGCCGACGGCGTCATGAACGGCGTCTACGATCTCGACGAAGCCATCCGCCGCATCGAGGCCTTCGAGAAGGCCGGTGCGGACCTCCTCTATGTGCCGGTGCCGCCGGGCGAGGCGGAATTGCGCCGCGTCGTCTCGTCGGTCTCACGGCCGGTCAATGCGCTTGCGGCGGGGCCGCTCCGCCAATTCACCGTGCCGCAATTCGCCGCGATCGGCGTGCGGCGCATCTCGCTCGGCTCGATGATCGCCCGCGTCACCCACGCGGCCATTGCCGAACAGATGGAGGCCATCGTCGGGGACGGCAGCTTCGCCGGGCTCTCGGCCGCGGCCTCCGGCGACCGCATCAACGCGATGCTCGAAGCCGGCGCGCATGGCAAGACTGTCTAAGGCACGCGGACGGCACGCACCTCGCGCACGCCAAAATCCCATTCGGGTGCGGTGACGGGGGTAAGTTCGCTTCCGGGGAAGACGGCGAAGGTGGAAAAGTCCTGGCTCTGGCCGGGCAGCACGCGCAGCACGATGAACGCGCTGTCGCGGCCGACCTCGCGGCAGGCGCCATTGGGGCAATCGGACAGCACGACATCGAGGCGGAAGGACTGCATGGGCGCTGTGCCGTTATTGGTGAGGCGGCCCGTCACGCGGTAGCTCGTCTTCGTCTGGCCGGCGCTCGCCTGCATCTCGGAGAGCGCGACGCTGTCGGCGGTCAGCATCGGCGTTGCCGGCGTGACGGGGCTGGAGGGCGCCCGTTCGTCGACGAACCAGATGAGGAGGGCGCTTGCAAGACCGATGGCAACGACGATGGTGAGGACGGGCTCGACCCAGCTCCGGAAACGCCGGAAGCGTAGCGCGAGATAGAGAATGGCCGCCGCCGCGACTGCGAATGCCCAGATCATTCAGGTCCTCCTGGGCATGATATAGCGTGCGCGGCATGCGGCCGGAAGGGCGTCGGCGCCCAAATCGCGATGGCCTCCTCAGAAGGCGAGGTTGCCCGCCAGCAGCGCCAGGACGAGGAAGATCAGGAAGATGGCGAGCGCAATGGCGAAGAGCACCTTGGCGATGGTGGCCGTCGCGGCCGAGACCCCGGAAAAGCCGAGGAAGCCGGCGATCAGCGAGATGACGAGGAAAATCAAAGCCCATTTCAGCATGGCGGTGTCTCCGAGTGGGTTTTGGAGAAGACGCGCGGCGGGCGGGAAAGTTCCCGGGAAGGGGCGTCTCTGTGACACCCCCCTCTGGCCTGCCGGCCATTTCCCCACAAGCAGGGCTATCGCATATGGCAGACTGTCGCCTGTTTTCCCTTCTCCCCACCGGGG
>CBIMFD010000470.1:0-1938 GCA_966243085.1 uncultured Shinella sp. | reverse complement strand
TCGAGCTTGAAGGCTCCGACAGCCTGGATAATCCTAACGCTGTCTTCCAATGATAGAAGGCGGGCCGCTGCCCTTTTCGGATGGCGGCCCGATTCCTCGATGACCGAACGCCCAGCCCGTCGCCTGCTCGCGGTTTCCGCCGCGCTTGCCGCCGCGGCGGGCGTTCTTCTTCTCGGCACCGCCCATTCCGCCGGCCGCGGACGCGACGACCTCTCGCCGAAAGATCTGAAACGCGTTGCGGCCGTCACGAAACCGGCGACGGATTTCTCCAAGGCAGAGCAATACGAGGCGATGTCGGCGGGCGCTGCGACCTCGCTTGCCGCGATCGACGTCAACAGCTTCTCCCACTTCTCGGAAAACATCACCTTCGAGGAGCGCGGGACCTTCAAGCTCGGCAATGCGCTGTTCCAGAAGCTCTGGGTCTCCTCGCCCTCCTCCACGCAGGCCTCCGACGGGCTCGGGCCGCTCTACAATGCGCGCGCCTGCCAGTCCTGCCACGTCCGGGACGGGCGCGGCCATCCGCCGGAGGGCGCGGACGACGCGACCTCGATGTTCCTGCGCCTTGCCCGCGCGGCGAAGACGCCCGCGGAAGAGGCAGCCCTCAAGGACTTCACCGCGATGAGCCTGCCGGACCCGGTCTACGGCCGGCAGCTTCAGGACCAGGCTATTCCCGGCCTCAAGGCCGAAGGGCGCATGGCGATCGAGTACAGCGAGGAGCCCGTGACGCTTGCCGGCGGCGAGGTCGTCACGCTGCGCCGGCCCACCTATACCGTCACCGACCTCGCCTTCGGCGCGCTCGACCCCACGACCACCCTCTCGCCGCGCATCACCCAGCCGATGCACGGTCTCGGCCTCGTCGAGGCGGTCCACGAAGCGGACATTCTTGGTCTCGCCGACCCGGACGATGCGGATGGCGACGGCATCAGCGGCAAGGCCGCGGTTGCCGTCGATCCCGCGACCGGCAGGAAGGCGCTCGGCCGTTTCGGCTGGAAGGCGCAGGCAGCGAGCGTGCGCCAGCAGAGCGCCGAGGCCTTCGCCTTCGACATCGGCATCTCGACGCCCGAAGTGCCCTTGCCGCAGGGCGATTGCACGGCGGCCGAGACCGCCTGCCTCGAACGACCGGACGGCGTGCAGACCCGGCTCGGCGATGCCGAAGCGCCGCCGCCGGTGATGGACCTCGTCACCTTCTATGCGGAAAACCTTGCCGTGCCGGCGCGGCGCAAGGCGAGCTTTCCCGAAACGCTTGCCGGCAAGCGCATCTTCTACGAGACCGGCTGCATTTCCTGCCACCATCCGAAATTCGTGACGCGGCGCGACGCCGCCAACAAGGCCCAGGCCTTCCAGCTCATCTGGCCCTATTCCGATTTCCTACTGCACGACATGGGCGAGGGCCTTGCCGACGGGCAGACGGTGGGAGCGGCGAGCGGCCGGGAGTGGCGCACGCCGCCGCTCTGGGGTATCGGCCTTACCAAAACCGTCAACGGCCATACGTTCTTCCTGCACGACGGTCGCGCCCGCAACCTCACCGAGGCCATCCTCTGGCATGGCGGCGAGGCGCAAGCGGTGCGCGACCGCTTCGCCGCTCTGGAGAAACGAGACCGCGACGCCCTTATGACCTTCCTGGAGAGCCTCTGATGACCCGGCGCCCATCCTTCCTCCGCTTCGTATTACCCCTCGTGGCCGGTCTTCGGGACAGTGCTCGCCTGGGGCACCCCCCTCTGCCCTGCCGGGCATCTCCCCCTCAAGGGGGGAGATCGACAAGACGCTGGAACCTCGCTCAAACCGCGACGTCGAAAAGGGGCGGGACGGTGCTCCATCCAATCTCCACCCTTGAGGGGGAGATGCCCGGCAGGGCAGAGGGGGGTAAGCTCCGGGTCCATCGCCTTACCGCCCTCCTCCTCGCCACCGGCCTTGCCTTCCCCGCCTCCGCACAGGAGG
>CBIMFD010000469.1:0-1946 GCA_966243085.1 uncultured Shinella sp. | reverse complement strand
GGCTCCATCGGCATCGAATGGATGCTGGCCGATCCGTCGCTGAAGGCCATCGCCGTCGAGGGCCATCCCGAGCGCGCCGCCCGCATCGCCCGCAACGCTAAGAATTTCGGCGTACCGGGCCTTGTCGTCGTCGAGGGCACCGCACCGGCCGCCCTTGCCGGCCTTGCCGCTCCGGATGCCATCTTCATAGGCGGCGGCGGCAGCGAGGCGGGGGTGATGGAGGCGGCCATCGGCGGGCTCAGGCCCGGCGGCCGGCTCGTCGCCAATGCTGTGACGACGGAAATGGAGGCGGTGCTGCTCGCCCATCACGCCCGGCTCGGCGGATCGCTTATCCGCATCGACATCGCGCGGGCCGCGCCCGTCGGGCAGATGACGGGCTGGCGACCGGCCATGCCGGTCACACAATGGCGCTGGGTGAAGCCGGCTAACGAAATCGAGGACTGAGACATGACCGTTCACTTCATCGGCGCCGGCCCCGGCGCCGCCGACCTCATCACCGTGCGCGGCCGCGATCTCATCGCCGCATGCCCCGTCTGCCTCTATGCCGGCTCCATCGTCTCGCCGGAGCTGCTGCAATACTGCCCGCCGGGTGCGCGCATCGTCGATACGGCGCCTATGTCGCTCGACGAAATCGAGGCGGAATTCCTGCGTGCGGCGGAGGCGGGCGAGGACGTGGCGCGGCTTCATTCCGGCGACCTTTCCGTGTGGAGCGCCGTCGCCGAACAGATCCGCCGGCTCGAACGGCACGGCCTTGCCTATACGATGACGCCGGGCGTGCCCTCCTTCGCCGCCGCCGCTGCCGCGCTCGGCCGCGAGCTCACCATCCCCGCGGTCGCGCAGAGCCTCGTGCTCACCCGCGTCTCCGGCCGCGCCTCGCCCATGCCGAACCGCGAGACGCTGGAAGGTTTCGGCGCGACCGGCGCGACGCTCGCCATCCACCTCGCCATCCACGCGCTCGGCACGGTCGTCAAAGAGCTGACGCCGCTCTACGGCGCGGATTGCCCGGTCGCCATCGTCGTCAAGGCTTCCTGGCCCGACGAGCGCATCGTGCGCGGAACCCTCTCCGACATCGCCGCCAGGGTGGCCGAAGAGCCGATCGAGCGCACCGCGCTGATCTTCGTCGGCCGCACCCTCGGCGCGGAGGATTTTCGTGAAAGCTCGCTCTACGATCCCGCCTACCAGCGCCGGTTCCGCGGCCGGGGCGACTAGGACCAATGGGCATTCCGTTCAGGCTGAGCCGAAAATGGTGCTTTTCCCTGATCCGGAGCGGAGCGTACTCCAGTACGTGAGCACCGGAAGCGGGGGGAAGTGCCATTTGCAGGCCGGCCTGAACGGAATGCCCTTTGGTCCTAAAGCATTGCCTCGAAGGCGAGCCCCGCTTTTGAGCGGTGGCGCTCCTTGTGCCGCAAGAGGCGGAAGGCGCGCTCCGGCAGGTCGAAGGCGACGGGGCCGAGCCGGCCCGCCGCAAGGTCGTCCGCGACGACATATTCCGACACCGCCGTCAGCGCATTGCCGGAGAGCACGGCGCTGCGCACCGCCTCGTTGGAGGGCAGCGACAGGGCGATGTCCAGCGCCGCCTCGTCGAGCACGGAGGTAAGCGCATTACGCGTGCCCGAGCCCGGCTCGCGCAGCACCCAGCGGGCGGCGGAAAGATCGTCCGGCGTCACCGGCCTGCCGGCGAGCGAATGGCCTTTGGACGCCACGACGACGACCCGGTCGCGGGCGACGACGCGCTGGGCGAGGGCGGGATGGTCCACCGCCCCCTCCACGAAGCCGAGCTCGACCCTGCCGTCGAGGACGGCATCAGCCACCTGTTCCGTATTGCCGCCGCCGATGCGGACGGCGAGCGCCGGATAGGCCTCGTGGAAGCGCATGAGGCGCGGCGGCAGCCAGTAGCCGGCGACCGTCTGGCTGGCGGCGAGCGCCAGCGTGCCGCGGCGGAGGCT
>CBIMFD010000468.1:0-1955 GCA_966243085.1 uncultured Shinella sp. | reverse complement strand
CGGACTGCAGGCCGGCCGGCATGGCGAAATGGTCCTGATGGCCGTTCAGCCAGGCAAGGAAGACGACGCCTGCCTTGTAATACTGCGTCGGCGCCTCGAAGATCTTTCGCGACAGCGGCACGGTCGGCGCGATGATCGTGCGGAAGGTCGCGGCATCGCCCGCGGCAAGCGCCGAAAGCGCCGCGGATGCCTGCGGCGCCACCGCATCGAAGATACCGAGCAGGGCGTGGCTGTATTTCCGCCCGTCGCCCTCGATCAGTCCGGCATAGTTGAAATCGTCGCCTGTAAAGCACAGCACGCCTTCCGGCAGCCGGTCGCGCAGCGCCACTTCCTTCGCATTGTCGAGCAACGAGATCTTGATGCCCTCGACCTTGCCGCGGTTCTCCTCGATGATCGATAGCACCGTCTCCAGCGCCGCCTCGAAATCCCTGGCGCCCCAATAGCCGGCAAGCTGCGGATCGAACATGGCGCCGAGCCAGTGCAGCACGACCTTGTCCTTCGCCTGGCCGAGAATGCGGCCATAGACCTTGCGGTAATCGTCCGGCGAGGCCGCGATGCGGGCGAGCGCCCGGCTCGCCATCATAATCGCCCGGCCGCCGTGCTTCTCGACAAAACCGACCTGCTCCTCATAGGCGCGGATGACATCGTCCAGCGAGCGGGCGTCGGCGGGGTCCAGGTGATCGGTGCCCGCCCCGCAGGCAAGGTCCGCGCCCGGCACCGTCCCTGCCTCGGAAAGCGAGCGGCGGATCAGCTCCTGCGCGCCGGCCCAGTCGAGCCCCATGCCGCGCTGCGCCGTGTCCATAGCCTCCGCGATGCGGAAGCCGAGCGACCAGAGGTGGTGGCGGAATTTGAGCGTTGCATCCCAGTCGATCGCCGGCGCCTCCCATGGCCGCGTATCGCGGCGCGGATCGGAAACCACATGGGCCGCCGCATAGGCGATGCGGCTGAAGCGCGGCACGGCGGAAGGACGCGGCATGGACGTTCCCACGAGCGCATAGGCTTCGACGCCGCCATCGGCACGCGGCAGGGAAAGGCTGATCGGCATGGCGTCCTCCCGTGGTTTTCTGACGGAATAATTTAGATCGTTCCAAATTACAAGGGTGATTTTCAATGACAAATACACGCAGCCGATCACACCGGGAGGCGGAAGGCGCCCACCGCACCCCCCCGTGGTCATCCTCAGGCCTGACCCGAGGATCCTCACATCCGCGCCGTTGTACCGGGTGGATGGATGGTCGGGTCAAGCCCGACCATGATGAAGGAGAGGTAGTGCACCATGGCAAGAACGATGACCTTGCGCACCCCGGGATCTGATCAAAACCCGCTTGACAAATTTGGAACGATCCAATTAACTGCCCGACAACAAGCGGGTAGCCACACCCCGCTCCGGGAGGAATCATCGTGAACAAGGGCCGGGTGACCGTCGTCGATATTGCGCGCGCCGCAGGCGTGTCGAAGTCGACCGTCTCGCTCGTCCTGCAGGCAAGCCCGCTCGTCAACGAGGCGACGCGGGCGAAGGTGAACGCGGTCATCCGCGAGCTCGGCTATGTCTACAACCGCGGCGCGGCGAACCTGCGCCAGTCGGCCTCCTCGCGGATCATCGGCATCATCGTCAACGACCTCACCAACTCCTTCTTCGCCGAGCTTGCCGTCGGCATGGACATGGTCATGCAATCGGCCGGCTATGTGCAGTTCCTCTCCAACTCCGCCGAAAGCGTCGACCGTCAGCGCGAGGTCATCGCTTCCATGCGCGAGCACGGCATTTCCGGCCTCATCCTCTCGCCCGCCCGCGGCACGGAGGCGGCCGACCTGAAGCCGCTTGCCGCGAGCGGCATTCCCGTCGTCGCCGTGGTGCGCAGCGTCGTCGGCGCCAAGGTCTCCAGCCTTTCCTCCGACAATTATGCCGGCGCGAAGGATGCGGTGCGCCACCTCGTTTCTCTCGGCCACCGCCGCAT
>CBIMFD010000467.1:0-1963 GCA_966243085.1 uncultured Shinella sp. | reverse complement strand
CCATGAAACTCGATTCCAAATACTTCGACCGCATCCGCACGAAGCGGCGCGTGGAGCGTCCCGAACGTTCCGCGCCGACCTGTCAGTGGGACGGTTGCGAGGAGAACGCCAAGCACCGCGCACCCGTCGGCCGCAATGCCGAGGGGCAGTATTTCATGTTCTGCTTCGAGCATGTGAAGGAATACAACAAGGGCTACAACTACTTCTCCGGCCTTTCCGACGGCGAGATCGCGCGCTACCAGAAGGAGGCCATCACCGGTCACCGCCCGACCTGGACGATCGGCGTCAACAAGGCCGCCAAGAACGGCCCGGCGCAGGGAACGGCGCGCTCCGGCACCGCCGGGGCGAACCAGCGCGTCCGCGATCCCTTCGGCTTCTTCAACGAGGGCAAGGGCCGCGGCCCCCGCATGGAGCCGCGCGCGCGAAAGCTGAAGACGCTGGAGGCGAAGGCCTTCGACACGCTCGGCCTTTCGGCGGGCGCGACGGGCGAGGACGTCAAGTCCGCCTACAAAATGCTTGTCAAAAAGCATCACCCGGATGCAAATGGCGGAGATAGGGGCTCGGAAGAGCGTTTTCGCGCGGTCATCCAAGCATATCAATTGTTAAAGCAGGCCGGCTTCTGCTAGAGCATTTGCGGCACCGGGCGGAATCGTCCGGCAATCCCGAATGCGGTCAAGCAAAAGGCAAAGTTGGCGTGCACTAAATTATTGGGCGGAGGCATGGCCGCCGCCCGCGGAGACGTGATGAGCAAGATGGATCTCGATATTTCCAACCTCCCCGATACCACGGTATCCGTTCGGGAGGTTTTCGGCATTGATACCGACCTTCGGGTCCCGGCCTATGCCAAGGCGGACGCCTATGTGCCGGACCTCGACCCGGACTACCTTTTCGACCGGGAAACCACCCTCGCCATCCTCGCAGGCTTCGCCCATAACCGGCGCGTCATGGTCTCGGGCTATCACGGCACCGGCAAGTCGACGCATATCGAGCAGGTCGCCGCCCGCCTCAACTGGCCCTGCGTGCGCGTCAACCTCGACAGCCATGTCAGCCGTATCGACCTCGTCGGCAAGGACGCCATCGTCGTCAAGGACGGCCTGCAGGTCACCGAATTCAAGGACGGCATCCTGCCCTGGGCCTATCAGCACAATGTCGCGCTCGTCTTCGACGAATACGACGCCGGCCGGCCGGACGTCATGTTCGTCATCCAGCGCGTGCTGGAATCCTCCGGCCGCCTGACCCTGCTCGACCAGAGCCGCGTCATCCGCCCGCATCCCGCCTTCCGCCTGTTCGCGACGGCCAACACGGTCGGCCTCGGCGATACGACCGGCCTCTACCACGGCACGCAGCAGATCAACCAGGCGCAGATGGACCGCTGGTCGATCGTCACGACGCTCAATTACCTGCCGCACGACAACGAGGTGAACATCGTCGCCGCCAAGGTGAAGCGCCTCGCTTCCGGCAAGGACGGCCGCGAGACGATCTCGCGCATGGTGCGCGTCGCCGATCTCACCCGCGCCGCCTTCATCAACGGCGACCTTTCGACGGTGATGAGCCCGCGTACGGTCATCACCTGGGGCGAGAACACCGAGATCTTCGGCGACATCGCCTTCGCCTTCCGCGTCACCTTCCTCAACAAGTGCGACGAACTGGAACGCACGCTGGTCGCCGAACTCTACCAGCGCGCCTTCGGCGTGGAGCTGAAGGAAAGCGCCGCCAACATCGTCCTGGAGGCGACGGCCTGACGGCCGGAGAAAGCGCATGGCAGCTCGCGGAGACAATTCGAAGCCGAGGCCCGGCGGCGTGGTCGACATGGAGCCGTTCCGCCGCGCGGTGACGGGGTGCGTGCGCGCCGTCTCCGGCGACGGCGAGGTGGAGGTCGCCTTCGCCAACGAGCGCCCGGGCATGACCGGCGAGCGCATCCGCCTGCCGGAGCTTTCCAAGCGCCCCTCGCCCGCCGAAGTCG
>CBIMFD010000466.1:0-1969 GCA_966243085.1 uncultured Shinella sp. | reverse complement strand
TCGCGCAGCTCATGGTCGGCGCCGAAGGAAAGCGGGCCGATGGCCGTCGTGAAGCTGCCGGCGGCAAGCCGGTCCGCAAGGTCGCCGCCTTCCGTGGCTGCAGCGGCCGCTAGGGCGTTCATCGCCGCATGGGCCGGCAGGACATAGCCTTCCGCGACGATCCCCTTTTCCCTCATGGCGTCCGCGACCGGGCGGCCCTCGGGCGTGAGCGCATAGTCCGACAGGGCGATGGCTTCGACGCCGTCCGTCATCGGCACGGCGGGATCCGCGCCGACGAGCGCCTCGCCGCCGAGCAGCCGGAAGGGCGCTTTTTCCGCCTTGGCGTCGCGGGCGATGACGGCGGCGTCTGTCCGGTCGCCGCCGATGAAGACGCGGGTGACGCCCGTCTTCGCAAGGCGCCGCACGAGGGCGATCTGCTGTTCCTGCGCGGGGCGGAAGGTGTCGACGAAGGCGGCCTTCATACCGACCTCCTCCAGATGCAGGCGGACGGTCTCCACCAGTTCGCGCGCATGGATCGTGCCGTCGTCGATGAGGGCGAAGGGCTCGGATTTCCAGTCGCGCGTGATGACCTCGACGGCCTTTTCCGCCTCGGCCTTCGGGCCGGGTGCGAGGCGGAAGAGCGGCCAATTCTTCTTCAGCGCGTCCTCCATGAGGATGCCGGAGCGCACGGAAAGGGTGACGGCCGGCACCTTCGCCTCGGCAAGCGCCGGCAGGGAGGCGGCAAGCCCCTCGGTGCAGAGGAAGCCGATAGCGGCATCGGCGTCGGCAGCAAGAATCGCTTCGGCAATGCCCGTCTCGTCGCTCTCGTCGCAGGCTTCCGCGATCTCCACCACCGTGTCGCCGCTCGCCTCCGCCGCAAAGCGCGCGCCGTCGCGGATCTGCTGGCCGAGAATGGCAAGCGGCCCCTCCTTCGGCGCGACGACGGCAACGGTTAGGCCCCGGGCGGCGGCCGGCGGGACGGCAAGCGCCAAGGCGCCGAAAAGGCTGGCGAGGAGGGCGGTCTTCATGCTCGATCCATGGCTTGCGATCCCGCCCTTTGTAAGGATCAGGCCCGGGGCGTCAAAGGAAATATCGCCGTCTCGCTTTTGCCGGCTTCGCGCGACACGGGAAAATTCGACCGCAGGGGTTACATTTTTCTTCATTTTCGCCATGTATCTCTTTCGTCGAAGGAGAACAGCGTGTTGGACAGATTGGTGGTGGATCCGTCGCTCTACCGAGACGCCATGAGCCGCTATGCAGGCCATGTGCAGATCGTGACGACGGCGCACGAGGGCGAAAAGCGCGGGGTGACGATCACCGCCGCCTGCTCGGTGTCGGACAATCCCGCCATGGTGCTTGCCTGCGTGAATGCCTCCAACCCCAAGAACGCGATCTTCGAGAAGAGCGGGCGCTTTGCGCTCAACACGCTCTCGGCCGACCAGATCGAGCTTGCCAACGCCTTTTCGGGCCGCGATCCCACGCTCACCTCCGAGCAGCGTTTCTCGATCGGCAACTGGCACGAACTCGTCACGGGGGCGCCCGTCCTTTCGGATGCGCTCGCCGCCTTCGATTGCCGCCTCGTCGAGCTCAAGGTCATGGCGACGCACATGATTCTCATCGGCGAGGTGATGGGCATCTCCTTCGGAGAGACGAAGCCGGCGCTTCTTTATATGGACCGTAGCTACCGCGCGCTATAAGTTCTCTTCCGGACCCGGAGGAACGACGTGCCCCATCATCGCGGACAAATCCCGCAATCCATCGACGAAACCGTGGACATGCTCTCGGCCGGCAACTACCTCGCCGGTCGGTCGCTCGCGACCGTGCTGTTCCTTGCGCTGCGCATGAAGCGGCCGCTCTTCCTCGAGGGCGAGGCCGGCGTCGGCAAGACGGAGATCGCCAAGGTTCTCGCCGCCGCGCTCGACCGTCCGTTGATCCGCCTGCAATGCTATGAGGGGCTCGACGTCTCCTCGGCGGTCTACGAGTGGAACTA
>CBIMFD010000465.1:0-1980 GCA_966243085.1 uncultured Shinella sp. | reverse complement strand
ATCCCGGCATTCTCCTTGCACTTCATCCCCCGCCATGCCAATCGGGCGCGAACAGCGCGCAAGCCGGAGGCGAGAGCATGAGCCAGTCGGGAAAGAACGGTCTGACCTATAGCGATGCGGGCGTCGATATCGACGCGGGCAATCTGATGGTCGAGAAGATCAAGCCGGCGGTGCGCTCCACCCGACGCCCGGGCGCGGACGGCGAGATCGGCGGCTTCGGCGGGCTCTTCGACCTCAAGGCCGCGGGCTTCACCGATCCGGTGCTCGTCGCGGCAAACGACGGCGTCGGCACCAAGCTGAAGATCGCCATCGACGCGGACCGGCACGACACGGTCGGCATCGACCTCGTTGCCATGTGCGTCAACGACCTCGTGGTGCAGGGGGCGGAACCCCTCTTCTTCCTCGACTATTTCGCGACCGGCAAGCTCGATCCCGAGCAGGGCGCGGCCATCGTCGAGGGCATCGCCGAGGGCTGCCGGCAGGCCGGCTGCGCCCTCATCGGCGGCGAGACCGCCGAAATGCCCGGCATGTACTCGCATGGCGACTACGACCTTGCCGGCTTTGCCGTGGGCGCGGCCGAACGCGGCCGGCTCCTGCCGGCGGGCGACATTTCCGAAGGCGACGTCATCCTCGGCCTCGCCTCCTCGGGCGTCCATTCCAACGGCTATTCGCTGGTGCGCAGGATCGTCACGCTCTCGGGCCTTGCCTGGGACGCGCCGGCTCCGTTCGACAGCGGAAAGAACCTCGGCGAGGCGCTGCTGACGCCGACGAAGATCTATGTGAAGCCGCTCCTGAAGGCGATCCGCGAGACGGGCGCGATCAAGGCGCTGGCGCATATCACCGGCGGCGGCTTCCCGGAGAACATTCCGCGCGTGCTGCCGAAGCACCTTGCCGCCGAGATCGACCTTGCCGCCGTCAGGGCGCCGGCCGTGTTCTCGTGGCTGGCGAAGACCGGCGGCGTGGAAGCGACGGAAATGCTGCGCACCTTCAACTGCGGCGTCGGCATGATCGCCGTGGTGCCGGAGGACAAGGCCGACGCCGTCGCCGCCGTGCTCTCCCGCGAAGGCGAGAGCGTCTTCCGCCTCGGCCGCATGGTTGCCCGCGCCGAAGGCGCTGCCGGCACGATCTACAAGGGCACGCTCGCCCTATGACGGGCGCCCGCAAGCGCGTCGTCGCCTTCGTCTCCGGCGGCGGCTCCAACATGCTGGCGCTGGCGAAGGCCTGCGCGGCGCCGGATTTCCCGGCCGAGATCGTCGCGGTCTTCTCCGACAAGGCGGAGGCCGGCGGGCTTGCGAAGGCCGAGGCGCTCGGCATCCCCACCCGCACCTTCCTGCGCCGGGATTTTCCGGACAAGGAAGCGCATGAGGCGGCGATCCTCGACGCGCTCGATGCGCTCTCGCCCGATATCGTCTGCCTTGCCGGCTATATGCGCCTTCTCTCCGGCGCCTTCATCCAGCGCCACGAAGGCCGCATCCTCAACATCCACCCGTCCCTGCTGCCGCTCTTTCCCGGCCTCCATACCCATCAGCGCGCCATCGACGCCGGCATGCGGATCGCCGGCTGCACGGTGCATTTCGTGACGGAGGGCATGGACGAGGGCCCGGCGATCGTGCAGGCCGCCGTGCCGGTGCTGCCGGCCGACAGCGCCGACACGCTCGCCGCGCGCGTGCTGACGGTCGAGCACCGGAGCTACCCGCTGGCGCTGCGGCTCGTTGCCCAAGGCAAGGTGCGGATGGAGGGCGGCAAGGCGGTTACGGCGGGGGATTTGCCGGCGGTGGGCGGGGCTTGCCTCATTTCGCCGGCGGCGGGTTAGGAAACAAGACCCCCTCTGCCCTGCCGGCCATCTCCCCCACAAGGGGGGAGAAAAGCTAGCAGCTTGCTTTTCCTTGAAATTTACCGCTGAGAGTGCCGCACGTTAAGTCCCTCCCCCTTGTGGGGAACTGTTCATTCCCGACTCGCGAGGCGCTTTCTTGCGAGGAA
>CBIMFD010000464.1:0-1990 GCA_966243085.1 uncultured Shinella sp. | reverse complement strand
CTCATCCGCCTGCGCTGGCTGGCGGTGGCCGGACAGACGATCAGCGTCCTCGTCGTCGCCCTGTGGCTGAAATTTCCCCTGCCCTGGCTACCGGCGGCGGTGCTGATCGCGCTGCTGGCGGCCGTCAACTTCTTCCTTGCCGTTCGCTTTCCGCCGGCCCACCGCCTGACGCCGGCCTCCGCCTTCCTGCTGCTCGCCTTCGATCTCTGCCAGTTGACGGCGCTGCTCTTCATCACCGGCGGCCTCGCCAATCCGTTCGCGCCGCTCGTCTGCGTGCCGGTGATCATCTCCTCCTCGCTGCAGCCGATCCGCCTCAGCCTGCCGCTCGGCTTCCTTTCCTTTATCGGCATCACCGCCCTTGCCTTCACGCCGTTTCCCCTGCCGTGGTTTCCCGGCACGCTCCTCGTCGTGCCGCCGATCCTGACGGCCGGCTTCTGGTTCGCCATCGTCTCGACCACGGCTTTCGCCGCCTTCTATTCCTACCGCGTCTCGCGCGAGGCGACCGAGCTTTCCAACGCGCTGCAGGCGACGGAGCTCATCCTCCAGCGCGAAAAGCACCTTTCGCAGCTCGACGGGCTGGCCGCCGCCGCTGCGCACGAGCTCGGCACGCCGCTCGCCACGATCAGCGTCGTCGCGCGCGAGATGGAGCGCGAACTCGGCAGCGACGAGCGCTTCCGCGAGGACGTGCAGCTCCTGCGCAGCCAGAGCGAGCGCTGCCGCGACATCCTGCGCCGGCTCACCACGCTCTCCACAGAGGAGGAGGCGCATATGCGCGTGCTGCCGCTCTCCTCGCTGATGGAGGAGGTGCTGGCGCCGCACCGCGAATTCGGCATCCGCCTCAACCTCGTGGAAAACGGCGAGCGGGAGAACGAGCCGGTCGGCAACCGCAATCCCGGCATCCTCTACGGCCTCGGCAACCTCCTGGAAAACGCCGTCGACCACGCCCGCGAGGAAGTGACCGTCACCGTCGGTCATACGCCGGAGCGCGTCAGCATCGTCATCGAGGACGACGGCGACGGTTATGCGGCCGACATTCTCCAGCGCATCGGCGATCCCTATGTCACGCGGCGCCAGAAGGACGACCGGGCTGGCGGGCTCGGGCTCGGTCTCTTCATCGCCAAGACGCTGCTGGAGCGCTCCGGTGCGAAACTGACCTTCGGCAACCGCACCGGCGACCGGCCGGGGGCGCGCGTCTCGGTCGATTGGCCGCGGGCGCGCATGGAAGCCAAGAGCGCAAAATGACTTTACCCGCCCTATGTAAAGGGCGATAAGCTGATCCCGATCAAGAATGGACGAAAATCCGCCGCGGAAGATGACAATGGCAGACAACACCGAACCGCATACGGCCGCCGACGATATCGGACCCGATCCCTCGCTTCTCCTCGTCGACGACGACGGGCCGTTCCTGCGCCGCCTTGCGCGCGCCATGGAAACGCGCGGCTTCACCGTCGATACGGCCGAATCCGTCGCAGAGGGCATTGCCAAGGCCAAGACCGCCCCGCCGAAATATGCGGTCGTGGACCTCCGCCTCGGCGACGGCAGCGGCCTCGACGTGATCGCGGCCATCCGCCAGCGCCGCGACGACACGCGCATCATCATGCTGACCGGCTACGGCAATATCGCCACGGCCGTGAATGCCGTGAAGCTCGGTGCGGTCGACTATCTCGCCAAGCCGGCCGACGCCGACGACATCTTCGCCGCGCTCACCCAGCGGCCGGGCGAGAAGGTGGAACTGCCGGAAAACCCGATGTCGGCCGACCGCGTGCGCTGGGAGCATATCCAGCGCGTCTACGAGATGTGCGACCGCAACGTCTCCGAGACGGCCCGCCGCCTCAACATGCACCGCCGCACGCTCCAGCGCATTCTCGCCAAGCGCGCGCCGAAATAACGGGGCCGATCAGGCTGGCTCGTCGCGCCGGCCGGAGACGATGGCGGAGATATCCGGGCCGTCGCGCCGGGCGTCCATCGAGAATTCGGCAAGCAGCAGCCG
>CBIMFD010000463.1:0-1991 GCA_966243085.1 uncultured Shinella sp. | reverse complement strand
GCCGGCCAGCGCCTCGATCTCGCCGGTGTTGAGGAAGGAGGCGCCCATGACGATCGTGTTGATGCCGTTGGACTTGTAGTAGTCGTAGATCGAGCGGACCGAGAGCACGCCCGGATCGTCTTCCGCCGTGAAGGTCTTGCCGGTCGCCTTGACGTGCCAGTCGAGGATGCGGCCGACGAAGGGCGAGATGAGGAAGACGCCGGCATCGGCGCAGGCGATGGCCTGGGCCTTGTTGAAGAGCAGCGTCAGGTTGCAGTCGATGCCTTCCTTCTGGAGGACTTCGGCCGCGCGGATGCCTTCCCAGGTGGAGGCGAGCTTGATGAGGATGCGGTCGCGCGAAATGCCGCGCGCGTCATAGGCCTTGATAATCTGGCGGGCCTTGGCGATGGAGCCCTCGAAATCGAAAGAGAGGTCGGCGTCCACTTCGGTGGAGACGCGGCCGGGCACGAGTTCGGCGAGCGCGGCGCCGACGGAGATGGCGAGGCGGTCGGCAACGGCGGCGACGACGCCTTCGCGGCTGCCGGCCTGCGACTGGCCCCAGCGGAGCGCTTCGGCGACGGTATCGGCGAAGGCCGGCGTGCCGAGAGCCTTCAGGACGATGGTGGGATTGGTGGTGCAGTCGACCGGCTTCAGGCGGCGCACGGCTTCGATATCGCCGGTGTCTGCCACGACGGTCGTCATCGCGCGGAGTTGTTCAAGTTTGGATGCCATGTCCGAAATCCCGAATGGTTGTTGCTGGGCCGCATTCCCTCGGAACGCAGGGCCCTTCCTCCATGTTCCTGTGGAAGCGCGGACGGCGAACGTGCTTCCGTTTCGCTCGCCATCCGTGCTGGCACACCTGGCATGCCGGCGGAAAACCGCCAGCAGGCACGATGGGACTATCGGCGTTCCACCGGGGAAAAGTCAAGCACTTTTGCTCATTGTTCTGAACATATGTCGCATTTGCCGCTCGATGTGTTAAGGTGTCCGCACAGATGCAGCAAAGGGAGGCGACGTGGCACGGCTTCGGCGCGATACGCACACGGCCTATTCGGAATCGGCGGCGCTCCGGCTCCGGGCGGCCTGGCTCTATTACAATCAGGGCCTCACCCAGAAGGATGTGGCGGAGAGGATCGGCGTCAGCCGCACCACCGTCATCCGCATGCTCGACGAGGCGCTGAAGCGCTCCGAGGTGCAGATCTGGATCAACGAGGGCATCGGCGATTGCGTCGATCTCGCCGGCCGGCTGGAAAAGGCCTACGGGCTCGACGAGGCCGTGGTGGTGCCGGCCGCCGACAACGCCGAGGCGACGGCAAAGAGCGTCGGTCTGGCGCTCGGGCAGTTCCTCACCGAGGCGATCCCGGACGACTGCACGGTGGGGGTGGGCTGGGGGCGCACGCTCACGGCCTCCCTCGCCAGCTTCCGTCCCGCGCGGCGCGAACGGGTGAAGGTCGTCTCGCTGCTCGGCGGCGTCGTGGAGGCGCACAACATCAACCCCATCGAATATACCTGGCGGCTGGCGAGCCAGCTCGGCGCGGAATGCTACCTGTTCCTCGCCCCGCTCCTGGTCGATTCGAAGGAGACCAAGCGCAGCCTCATCGAGAAATGCGGGCTGAAGACGCTGTTCGAGATCGCCGAGAGCATGGATATCGCGGTCGTCAGCTGCGGCGATATCGGGCCTGACGCCAGCTCCCTGTCGCGCGATTTCATCGCCCGGCATGAGCTGGAGGAGCTGATCGCGGCGGGCTGCGTGTGCGATACGATGTGCAATTTCCTCGATGCCGAGGGCCGCACCATCGACCATCCGATCCGCCATCGCGTCATGTCGATCGACCTCGACACGGTGAAAAAGGCGCGCCACATCGTGCTCGTCTCGGGCGGGGCGCATCGCGCACCGGCGATCCGTGCCACCATCCGCCGCGTCGGCTGCAACACGCTGATCACCGACGAGGGCGCAGCGCAGGCGATGCTGCGGCTTGCGGAGATTTCTTCGGCTGCATGAAGCCTAAAGA
>CBIMFD010000462.1:0-2004 GCA_966243085.1 uncultured Shinella sp. | reverse complement strand
ATGCCCTTGCCGCCACCGCCGGCCCGCGCCTTGATCAGCACGGGATAGCCGATGGTCTCCGCCTCGCCCGCGAGGAAGGACGGCTCCTGCCGCTCGCCGTGATAGCCGGGGACGACGGGGACGCCCGCCTTCTCCATCAGGGCCTTGGCGGCATCCTTCAGACCCATGGCGCGGATGGCATTTGCCGAAGGGCCGATGAAGACGAGGCCGGCGGCCACCACCGCCTCGACGAAATCGGGATTTTCCGAGAGAAAGCCGTAACCCGGATGCACCGCCTCCGCGCCGCTCGCCCTGGCGGCCTCGACGATGGCGGGGATGTTCAGGTAGCTTTTCGCCGCTTCCGCCGGGCCGATGCGGACCGCCTCGCCGGCAAGCGCGACATGCAGGGCATCCCGGTCGGCATCAGAATGGACGGCGACCGTCGCAATGCCCATCCGGGAAGCGGTGCGAATGATGCGGCAGGCGATTTCGCCCCGGTTGGCGATGAGGATCTTGCGGAACATGCTGCCTCCTACATCCGGAAGACGCCGAAGCGGGTGGGCTCGACGGGCGCGTTGAGCGCCGCCGAGAGCGAGAGCGCCAGCACGTCGCGCGTCCTGCGCGGATCGACGATGCCGTCGTCCCAAAGCCGCGCCGAGGCATAGAGCGGATGGCTCTGGCGGGCGAACATATCGATGGTCGGCTGCTTGAACGCGGCCTCCTCCTCCGCGCTCCATGTGCCGCCTGCCCGCTCGATGCCCTCGCGCTTGACGGTGGCGAGAACGCCCGCCGCCTGCTCGCCGCCCATCACGGCGATGCGGCTGTTCGGCCAGGTCCACAGGAAGCGCGGCGAATAGGCCCGGCCGCACATGCCGTAATTGCCTGCGCCGTAGGAGCCGCCGATCAGCATGGTGACCTTGGGCACCTTGGCGGTGGCCACGGCGGTGACGAGCTTGGCCCCGTGCTTGGCGATGCCTTCCGCCTCGTACTTCCGGCCGACCATGAAGCCGGTGATGTTCTGCAGGAAGACGAGCGGAATGCCGCGCTGGGCGCAGAGCTCGATGAAATGCGCGCCCTTCAGCGCGGCTTCGGAGAAGAGCACGCCGTTGTTGGCGAGAATGCCGACGGGCAGGCCGTGCAGGGTCGCGAAGCCGCAGAGGAGCGTCGTGCCGAAGCGGGCCTTGAACTCGTCGAAGCGCGAGCCATCGACCACGCGGGCGATCACCTCGCGCACGTCATAGGGCGTGCGGGTATCGGCCGGCACGATGCCGAGCAGGTCTTCCGGGTCATGGAGCGGGGCTTCGCCCTCGCCGATTTTCGTAAGCTCTTTCTTACGCGTATTGAGGTTGGCGGCGATCTGCCGGGCGATGGCGAGCGCGTGGCGGTCGTCGCGCGCCAGATGGTCGGCCACGCCGGAAAGACGAGTGTGGACGTCGCCGCCGCCGAGGTCTTCCGCGGTCACGACCTCGCCCGTCGCGGCCTTCACCAGCGGCGGGCCGGCGAGGAAGATCGTGCCCTGGTTCTCGACGATGACGGTCTCGTCGCTCATGGCCGGGACGTAGGCCCCGCCCGCCGTGCAGCTTCCCATGACGACGGCGACCTGCGGGATGCCCGCGGCGGACATCTGCGCCTGGTTGTAGAAGATGCGGCCGAAATGATCGCGGTCAGGGAAGACCTCGTCCTGGTTCGGCAGGTTGGCCCCGCCGGAATCGACCAAGTAGATGCAGGGCAGGCGGTTCTCCGCGGCGATCTCCTGCGCGCGCAAGTGCTTCTTCACGGTGATGGGGTAATAGGTGCCGCCCTTCACCGTCGCGTCGTTGCAGACGATCATGCAGTCGCGGCCGGAGACGCGGCCGATGCCGGCGATCATGCCGCCTGAGGGCGCGGCGCCGTCGTAAAGGCCGTGGCCGGCGGTAAGGCCGATCTCGAGGAAGGGCGAGCCCGGATCGAGAAGCTGCGCGACGCGCTCGCGCGGCAGCAGCTTGCCGCGGGCGACATGGCGCTCACGCGCCTTCGGCCCGCCGC
>CBIMFD010000461.1:0-2014 GCA_966243085.1 uncultured Shinella sp. | reverse complement strand
GAAGTCGGCGCCTATCTCATGGTCGACATGGCCCACATCGCCGGCCTCGTCGCCGGCGGCCAGCACCCGTCGCCGTTCCCGCATTGCCACGTCGCCACGACCACCACGCACAAGTCGCTCCGCGGCCCGCGCGGCGGCGTCGTACTGACGAACGACGAGGACATCGCCAAGAAGATCAACTCCGCCGTCTTCCCGGGCCTGCAGGGCGGCCCGCTGATGCACATCATCGCCGCCAAGGCCGTCGCCTTCGGCGAGGCGTTGCAGCCGGAATTCAAGGATTACGCCGCGCAGATCGTCAAGAACGCCAAGGCGCTCGCCGAGACGCTGAAGGCCGGCGGCCTCGACATCGTTTCGGGCGGCACGGACAACCACCTGATGCTGGTCGACCTTCGCAAGAAGAACGCGACCGGCAAGCGTGCGGAAGCCGCTCTCGGCCGCGCCTACGTCACCTGCAATAAGAACGGCATCCCGTTCGATCCCGAAAAGCCCTTCGTCACCTCGGGCGTCCGCCTCGGCACGCCGGCCGGCACGACCCGCGGCTTCAAGGAAGCCGAGTTCAGGGAAATCGGCAACCTGATCGTCGAGGTTCTCGACGGCCTCAAGGTTGCCAATTCCGACGAGGGCAACGCGGCCGTGGAAGCGGGCGTGCGGGAAAAGGTCGTCGCGCTGACGGGCCGCTTCCCGATGTATCCGTATATGTAAGGGCAGCGGTTCCAGGAAAAGTGTCGCGCGGTTTTCCGTCCGGAACCGCGTGGAAACAAGGAGAGACCGATGCGCTGCCCCTATTGCGGTTCGGAAGATACGCAGGTGAAGGATTCCCGTCCGGCAGAGGACGGGGCCGCCATTCGCCGCCGGCGCATCTGCCCGGATTGCGGCGGTCGGTTCACGACCTTTGAACGGGTGCAGCTCCGCGAGCTGATGGTCGCCAAGAAGACGGGCCGCAAGGCCCCCTTCGACCGCGACAAGCTCCTGAAATCCTTCGAGATCGCGCTTCGCAAGCGGCCCGTCGATCGGGACCGGATCGAGCGCGCGGTCTCGGGGATCGTCCGCCGGCTCGAAAGCTCCGGCGAGACGGAGATCTCCTCCGAGGAAATCGGCCTTCAGGTGCTGGAAGCCCTGAAGGCGCTCGATGATGTCGGCTTCGTGCGTTATGCTTCGGTCTACCGCGACTTCTCCCATGTCGACGATTTCGAGAAGATCCTGTCCGAAGTCGCCGCCAAGATCGCCCGCGATCCGGGCGCGGACAGCTAGATGTCCGCCGTCGTGTCGGACGACGAACGCTTCATGGCGGCCGCGATCCGCCTCTGCCGCCGCAATCTCGGCCTTACGGGCACCAATCCTTCCGTCGCCTGCCTCATCGTCAGGGACGGCGTGATCGTCGGCTCCGCCGTGACGGCGCCGGGCGGCCGGCCGCATGCGGAAACGCAGGCGCTCGCCGAAGCGGGCGAGGCGGCGCGCGGGGCGACGGCCTATGTCACCCTTGAACCCTGCTCGCACCACGGCAAGACGCCGCCCTGCGCCGACGCGCTGATCGCCTCCGGCGTCGCGCGCGTCGTCGTCTCGGTCACCGATCCGGACGAGCGCGTGGCGGGGCGAGGTCTCTCCATGCTGCGGGACGCCGGCATTATGGTGGAGACCGGCGTGCTGGAGGCGGAAGGCCGCGCGGCGCTCGCCGCCTACCTGACGCGCCAGACGAAGAAACGCCCGCATGTGACTCTCAAGCTTGCCGTTTCGAGCGACGGCATGCTCGGCCGGCTCGGGGCAGGGCAGGTGGCGATCACCGGCCTCATCTCGCGCGGCCAGGTGCATGTCACGCGCGCCGAGACGGACGCGATCCTCATCGGCATCGGAACGGCGCTTGCCGACGACCCGGACCTCACCTGCCGCCTGCCGGGACTGGAAGGCCGCTCGCCGGTGCGCATCGTGCTCGACCCGCGGGTGGAGTTGCCGCCGGCGTCGAAGCTGGCGCGGTCGGCGCGGGACGTGCCGGTGATCGTGGTGGCGGCGCGGGCCG
>CBIMFD010000460.1:0-2036 GCA_966243085.1 uncultured Shinella sp. | reverse complement strand
GTCTCCGGCTCGACGCCCGACGACAGCGGCCTTCAGGGCATTCTCAGCCTCGACCGACTGACCGCGCCCTTCGCACTCGACCGCGTGAACCGCTCGGTGAAGGCCGGCGCGGGCCTGCGCCTCTCCGACCTCAACGGCAAGCTCGAGGACACCGGCCTGTTCTTCCCGATCGATCTCGGCGCCGATCCGCGCCTCGGCGGCATGATCGCCACGAACACCGGCGGCTCGCGGTTCCTGCGCTACGGGGACGTGCGCCGCAACACGCTCGGCCTCACCGTCGTCCTCGCCGACGAGGAAGGCACGGTGCTCGATCTTTCCTCTGACCTGCGCAAGAACAATACCGGCATCGACTGGAAGCAGCTCTTCATCGGCACCACGGGCGCCTTCGGCATCATCACCGAATGCGTCCTCAATCTGGAGCCTGTGCCGAAGCAGTCCGCGACCGCCCTGCTCGTGCCGGCCTCGCCCGAAGCGGTCGCAACGCTGCTCGTCGCCATGGAAGACGCGCTCGGCAGCTACCTTTCGGCCTTCGAGGGCATGTCCGGCAATGCGGTTCGCGCCGCGCTCGATCATGTCCCCTCGCTACGCAATCCCTTCCAGGGCGGCGTGGTGCCCGACTTCGTCATCCTTGCGGAAATCTCCCGCTCCACCCCGCCGCGCGAAGACGAACAGCCGCTCGACGCCGTGCTGGAGGAAGTGCTGGCCGCTACCTGGGAGCGCGAGGACGCGCCGCTCGCCGACGCCTTCGTCGGCCCGCCGCACGAGATCTGGGCGCTGCGCCATGCGCTTTCGGAGGGCGTGAAGCATAGCGGGCGATTGATCGCCTTCGATCTGTCCTTCCGCCGGGGTGACATCATGCCCTTCCTCGCCCATATGAAGGCGGAAATGCCGGACCATTTCGAGGACGTGACGATCTGCGACTTCGGCCATATCGGCGACGGCGGCGTGCACTTCAACCTCGTTGTCGCGAAAGACGATCCGCGCCTTGCCGATCCCGATTTCGAGGCGGACCTGCGCGCCTGGGTCTTCACCGTCGCGGTCGAAGGCTTCGGCGGCAGCTTTTCGGCCGAACACGGCATCGGCCGCAAGAACCAGATTTTCTACGACCAATACACCCCGGAAAAGATCCGCGCGCTTGCGGCCGGGCTCAAAACCATCACCTCGCCGGGCCCGCTCGGCACCATGACCTTCTGAGAGACAACAGGGAGATATCCGATGACGAAAGTCGACGTGAAAAAGGAAACCGAAGCCCTTCTCGACAAGCTCGGCGTTGCCCGCTCCGCCTGGCAGGGGGGCGACATGGCCTCCTACAGCCCGGTCAGCGGCGAGGAAATCGGCAAGTTGAAGACGGTTTCCGCCGCCGGGACCGACAAGGCGATCGACGCCGCCCACGAAGCCTTCAAGGCCTGGCGCCTCGTGCCCGCCCCCAAGCGCGGCGAGCTCGTGCGCCTGCTCGGCGAGGAACTGCGCGCATCCAAGGCCGATCTCGGCCGCCTCGTCTCCATCGAGGCCGGCAAGATCACCTCCGAAGGCCTTGGCGAAGTGCAGGAAATGATCGACATCTGCGATTTCGCCGTCGGCCTTTCCCGTCAGCTCTACGGCCTCACTATCGCCACCGAGCGCCCCGGCCACCGCATGATGGAGACCTGGCATCCGCTCGGCGTCGTCGGCATCATCTCGGCCTTCAACTTCCCGGTCGCCGTCTGGTCGTGGAACGCCGCGCTCGCGCTCGTCGCCGGCAATTCCATCGTCTGGAAGCCGTCCGAAAAGACCCCGCTGACGGGCCTCGCCTGCCAGGCGATCCTCGATCGCGCCCTTGCCCGCTTCGACGATGCCCCGGCGAACCTCAGCCAGGTCCTCATCGGTGACCGCGCCATCGGCGAAGCCCTCGTCGACAATTCCAAGGTCGCGCTCGTCTCGGCCACCGGCTCCACCCGCATGGGCAAGGAAGTCGGCCCGCGCCTTGCCAAGCGCTTCGCCCGCTCGATCCTCGAGCTCGGCGGCAACAATGCCGGCATCGTCTGCCCGTCCGCCGA
>CBIMFD010000459.1:0-2038 GCA_966243085.1 uncultured Shinella sp. | reverse complement strand
ACGGAGGCCTGGCGCGCCGCCATCCAGTTGACGTTGCCGCGCAGCGTGTTGATCTCGCCGTTATGGGCGACCATGCGGTAGGGGTGCGCCAGCTTCCACGACGGGAAGGTGTTGGTGGAGAAGCGCTGGTGCACGAGGGCGACGGCCGATTCGAATCGCGGATCGGCGAGGTCCTTGAAGTAGGCGCCCACCTGATAGGCGAGGAACATGCCCTTGTAGACGATGGTCTGCGAGGACAGGGACGCCGGATAGAAATCGCTCTCCTCACCTTCGTATTCGTCATAGATGCGGTTGGAAATCACCTTGCGCAGGGTGAAGAGGCGACGCTCGAACTCGGCATTGGCGGCAGCGTCACGGCCGGCGCCGATGAACACCTGCACATGGCGCGGCTCGGTGGCGGCGATCTCCGGCGCCTTGGAGAGGGAGGAATTGTCGACCGGCACGTCGCGGAAACCGAGAAGGACCTGCCCTTCCTCGGCCACGACATCGGCGATCACCTTCTTGAAATGCTCGACCAGCGTTTCGTCCCGCGGCATGAAGATGTGGCCGACGGCGTATTCGCCTGCCTTGGGCAGGGTGACGCCCTGCATTGCCATCTCCTCGCGGAAGAAGCGATCGGGGATCTGCACGAGAATGCCCGCGCCGTCGCCCATCAGCGGGTCGGCACCGACAGCACCGCGGTGCGTCAGGTTTTCCAGCATGAACAGACCGTCCTTGACGATCTGGTGCGACTTCTGGCCCTTCAGATGCGCCACGAAGCCGACACCGCAGGCGTCCCGCTCGTTGCGCGGATCGTAGAGACCCTGTTTTTTCGGCAGGCCCGGAATGGAAGCGCGCGTTTTGGCGGCCGTCGCAGGCGTCTGCGTCCGGGTCTGCCGCAAATCATGTGCTTGGATCTTCTCCATCATGTCTTCCCTCCTGTGGCCCGAGCGGGCACCGTCTTCGCCCGTGACCGTCCTCGTCTCGCAAGGATAACCACAAGCGTCTGCTTTCTGAACCTGCCGCGGCCGCAAAACGACGGCCGACCAGAATGATCATGGACCGTCAAGGGCTTCGGGCTTTCCGCCCGGCGCCGTCTCCGGCACCTTCGCGCGATCGCGGAGGGCGCCTCTTCGGTCTTTTGACCGAAATAGGACAGGAAACCTGTCCTATTTCGTAGGCTCTATGCCAGAAAGCCCCCCACCCTGCAAGGCCATCATGCCAAATAATCACCACCCCATGAAGAAAAATTGCCCGCGCCACGAATGGCTTGAAATTAAATTACGGCCCTCTGGTTCTTTATTTCTGTTCCTTTCATTTGGCAGGGAAATGAGGCGGCAAGCCGAAACCGGCGATTGATCGTCTTCGTTTCTCCATTATGGTCCTGCCGGAGCCCTCATTCGCATTGGAAACCCCATGTTCTTCGCTTCCGACAACTGGGCAGGCGCCCATCCCGACATCGCAAGAAGCCTCGTCGAGGCCGCCGGCGACTTCGCCTCGGCCTACGGCACGAGCGATCTCGACAAGCGTGTGGAAAAGATGTTCTGCGAGGTGTTCGAGCGCGACGTCGCGGTCTTCTTCGTCGGCACCGGCACGGCCGCCAATTCGCTGGCGCTCGCCAGCGTCAATCGCCCGGGCGGACAGGTCTTCTGCCACCGCGAGGCGCATGCGAACGTCGACGAGTGCAATGCGCCGGAATTCTTCGCGACCGGCGCCAAGCTCGTGCCGATCGACGGGCCTGCCGGCAAGCTGCAGCCCGATGCCCTTGCCGCCGCCATCGGCCGATTCCCGCCGGATTTCGTGCATGGCGGCCAGCCGATGGCCGTCACCATCACCCAGGCGACGGAAGCCGGCATCAGCTATACGGTCGAGGAGATCGCCGCCCTTTCCGCCGTCGCGAAGGAGGCGAGCCTGCCGCTGCACATGGACGGCGCCCGCTTTGCCAACGCGCTTGTCCATCTCGGCGCGACGCCCGCGGAAATGACGTGGAAGAGCGGCGTCGACCTCCTCTCCTTCGGCGGCACGAAGAACGGCTGCTGGTGCGCCGAGGCGCTGGTGC
>CBIMFD010000458.1:0-2044 GCA_966243085.1 uncultured Shinella sp. | reverse complement strand
GCTCGGCAAGCTGGGGCGGAAGGCGGATATCGCCGCTGCCGCCGCGACGGTCGCGGCGCACTATCGGGCGGATATCTAATCGACACCGTCGATTAATCGCAGCCATCCGGCCATCTTGCCGGAAACCGGGGGCCTATCGATACTTGACGGATATCAGCCGCGTGAGATCGACCCCATGGGACACATTGCCGAAGCCGTCATCACCGAGACTCCCGACCGCATCGACCGGCTCGTTTCGGAGCATCGGCCGGGCTACGGCCTTGCCCGTCCGTTCTATCACGATCCGGAAATCTACCGGCGCGACATGGAGCGGGTCTTCCGCCGCCACTGGCACTGTATCGCTCATGAGAGCGTGATCGCGAACGTCAACGACTTCGAGGTGTTCCGCATCGACACCGAGCAGGTGATCGTCACCCGCGCGGCGGACGGCACGGTCCATGCCATGCTGAACGTCTGTCGTCATCGCGGCGCGGAGGTCTGCACCAAGCCGAAGGGCAATGCCCGCGCCTTCGTCTGTCCCTATCACGCCTGGACCTACGGCAACGACGGCAACCTGAAAGCCGCCCGGCTGATGCCGAAGGATTTCAGGCGCGAGGACCACGGGCTGAAGAAGCTCCATGTGCGAGTGGTCGAAGGCCTCATCTTCATTTCCTTCGCTGAAAATCCGCTCGATTTCTCCGAGGTGGAGAACCTCCTGCACGCGACCTGCGGCCAGTACGGCTGGGCGAGTGCGAAAGTGGCGCATCGCGAAAGCTATCCGGTCGACGCCAACTGGAAGCTGGCGGTCGAGAACTACGTCGAATGCTATCATTGCGGCCCGGCGCATCCGGAATATTCGCAGACCCATGCACTGGAGCAGCCGCTGCACATGATCGAGGCGCTGAACGAGGCCATGGAGGCGCGCACCTGCGCGCTCGGCATCGAGGTGGGCTCCGGCAATCATTGGCAGACCTCGCGCGAGGGCCGCGAGGCGATCCATGCCTTTCGCTATGCGCTCTATGACGGCGTGGAGAGCGGCAGCGAGGACGGCAAGGCGGTGGCCCCGCTCATGGGGCGCTTTTCCGCCTTCGACGGCGGTGTGACCTCCATCCATCTCGGCGGCACGACCTTCCTCGTCTGCTATCCCGACCACGGCATGATCTATCGTTTCATCCCCAAGACGGCGGAAAGCTGCGAGATGGAGCTGATCTGGCTCGTCGACGGCGAGGCGGAGGAAGGGCGCGACTATGACCTGGCCAAGCTCACCTGGCTGTGGAAGGTGACGACCGAGGAGGACAAGGCGATCATCGAGCATACGGCCCGCGGCGTCCGCTCGCACTATTTCGTGCCCGGCCCTATCGCGCCGATGGAGCAGAACGAATTGCGCTATATCGACTGGTATCTCGACGAGATCGGCCGCGCTTGAGGGTGACTGAGAGCAACGCAGCATGTGCATAGCTGCGTTGCACAATAAATGTTTCCCATTTGGTCAAAAAACGAGCATAGTGCCCATAGCTGATGCACAGGACGGCTTTTTCCTCCCAGTGCCGTCGCAGCAGCTGTTCCCCTCTGGAGGTTTTTGACCTTCACATCTCATGGGCCGCGGTTTCCGCCGGCCCATTTTTTTTGGCCGTCAGACCTCGACGGGCCGTGCGTCCTGGCTGCTCACGCCGAAGACGCGGCGGTAGCGCTCGATCTCTGCGGGATCGCCAGTCGCCTTGATTGGATTGTCGGAAAGCTTGACGGCCGGGCGGCCGTTGGCGCTCGTCACCTTGCAGACGAGGGAGATCGGGTCGAGGCCCGTGCCGCCGTCCGGGTCGCAGCCGCGGAAATCGTTGGTGAGGTTGGTGCCCCAGCCGAAGCTCATGCGCACGCGGCCGTGGAAGTGCCGGTAAGTCTCCTCGATGCTGTCGATGTCCATGCCGTCGGAGAAGATCAGCAGCTTGCCGCGCGGGTCGCGTCCCTTTTCCCGCCACCAGCGGATGATCTGCTCGCCGCCCTCGATCGGCGGCATGCTGTCGGGGCGGAAGCCCGTCCAGTCGGCCACCCAGTCCGGCGCGTTGGC
>CBIMFD010000457.1:0-2048 GCA_966243085.1 uncultured Shinella sp. | reverse complement strand
CGAACGAGAAGATTGTGAACGTGAAGAAGCCGAATTGTTGTTGTTGTTGTTACGCCCGCGGCCGCGCTTGTTTTGCTGTCCTGGCCTCATATGTCACTCACCTAACGTATCCATGTATCGATGATTCGTGTCTTCGCGCCTGATCGGGACACGCCAGATCAAGCATCCTTACCCGCGGGCGAACCACGTCGGTCGGTGGTCCTGTCGCCGTAAGACGTCAAATTAACAGGTACCCGCACAGGGCAGTCTTCAACCCTAGCAACTCTTCGAGAGAGCAATCCTCGCGATCGGGTCATGCGGAGCAAATCGCCGTGCCATGACCTCTCGCCCGGTGCGTGGCCGCAACCTATCCCGCTTCCTTCACAATTCCAAGCCTTTTCTTTGCGGTCACGGAAATTGCTGCACTCGTGCAGCAAGAATTCAAGCAACCGCCGATTTCGAAAAGACGAGAACACGGTCGTTGCCGCCGAAATCCTTCGCCGCCTCAAGTCGCGCGAAACCCTTTTCGCACATGACTGCGGTGACGAGGTCCTTCTGATCGTAACCGATTTCGTAAGCCACCAGGCCGTTTTCCCGAAGATGGTCGCCCGCCCCGGCAGCGATGGCGCGGTAGGCATCGAGCCCGTCTTCCCCGCCGTCCAGTGCCAGGATCGGATCGTGGAGCCGGACATCCTCGTCCAGCGTTCCGACCACGGAGCGGACGATATAGGGCGGATTTGACACGATGATGTCGAAGGCCCCGGCCACGGCTGAAAACCAGTCGCTCTCGACCGTCTGGAAGCGGTCGGCGACACCGTTGATATCGGCATTGCGCCGCGCCGTTTCAAGGGCACCCGAGGAAAGATCGGTCCCGACGCCCGTCGTGCCCGGCACGAGATCGAGAAGGGCGAGGCAGATCGCGCCCGTGCCCGTGCCAAGATCGAGGATGCGGCAGCTCCCCCTTTCCCTCACCATTCGCCGCGCATGGGGCACGAGCGTATCGACGAGGATTTCCGTATCCGGCCGCGGCTCCAGCGTTTCGGGCGAGAGCAGAAGGTCTAGGCGGGAAAAGGCCCGCCGGCCGAGGATGCGGTGCACCGGTTCGCGCGCCGCGCGCCGGGCAAGTGCCGCCTCGATCGCCGAAACCTCGCCGTCATCCAGCACTCGTGCGCCGTCCGTCACGAAGGCGGTGGAGGAAAGGCCGAGAATGCCGCCAACCAGCAACCGCGCATCCTGCGCAGCGTCCGCGACGCCCGCCTCGGAAAGCCTGCGCCGCGCGTCGGCCAGCATTCCGGCAAGCGTCACGCCGCTCATCGGCCCTGTTCGCCGAGCTGTGCCAGAAGGCCCGCCTGGTAGTCGGCGAGCAGCGCGTCCACCACCTCGTCGATCTCGCCCACCATCATCCGGTCGAGCTTGTAAAGCGTCAGGTTGATGCGGTGGTCCGTCACGCGGCCCTGCGGGAAATTGTAGGTGCGGATACGCTCGGAGCGGTCGCCGGAGCCGACCTGGCTCTTGCGGTCGGCCGAGCGCTCGCTGTCGGCGCGCTGGCGCTCCATATCGAAAAGCCGCGAGCGCAGGATCTGCATGGCCTTGGCGCGGTTCTGGTGCTGCGACTTCTCCGAACTCGTCACGACGAGGCCGGTCGGAAGGTGCGTGATGCGCACCGCCGAGTCCGTCGTGTTGACGTGCTGGCCGCCGGCGCCCGACGAGCGCATCGTGTCGATCCGGATATCCTCCGGGCGGATCTCGATGTCGATCTCCTCGGCTTCCGGCAGCACGGCGACGGTCGCGGCCGAGGTATGGATGCGCCCGCTCGCCTCCGTTTCCGGCACGCGCTGGACCCGGTGGACGCCCGATTCGAACTTCAGCTTGGCGAAGACCCCGCGCCCGGTGATGGTCGCGATGATTTCCTTGAAGCCGCCCGCTTCCCCTTCGCTCGCCGAGATGACCTCGACCTTCCAGCCATGGGCCGCCGCATAACGCTCGTACATGCGGAAGAGGTCGCCGGCGAACAGCGCCGCCTCCGACCCGCCCGTTCCGGCGCGGATTTCGAGAATCGCGCTCTTCTC
>CBIMFD010000456.1:0-2053 GCA_966243085.1 uncultured Shinella sp. | reverse complement strand
TGACCGTGGAGGCCGGCGACTGCGACGCGCCCTACATGTCGACGCTCTGGCATGACGGCAAGGTAGTCGGCGAGACGACCTCCGGCAACTGGGGCTATCGCGTCGGCAAATCCATCGCGCTCGGCATGCTGCGTGCCGACCTCGCCGTGCCGGGCACCGAGATCGAGGTGGAAATCTACGGCGACCGCTTCAAGGCGGTGGTCCAGCCCGACGGGCCGCTCTTCGACCCCAACAACGAAAGACTGCGCGCATGACGAAGTCCATTCCCTCCAAGGCGCGCGCCGTCATAATCGGCGGCGGCGTTTCCGGCTGCTCGGTCGCCTATCATCTGGCAAAACTCGGCTGGACGGATGTGGTGCTCCTGGAGCGCAAGCAGCTTACCTGCGGCACCACCTGGCATGCCGCCGGCCTCATCGGCCAGCTTCGCGCCTCGCAGAACATGACGCGGCTCGCCAAATATTCCGCCGACCTCTACACCAAGCTCGAGGCCGAGACCGGTATCGGTACGGGCATGCGCCAATGCGGTTCGATGACGGTGGCGCTGACCGAGGAGCGCAAGGAGGAGATCTACCGCCAGGCCTCGCTCGCCCGCGCCTTCGACGTCGACGTGCGCGAAATCACGGTCGACGAGGTGAAGGCGATGTACCCGCACCTCAACACGGCGGACATCAAGGCCGCCGTGCACCTGCCGCTCGACGGCCAGTGCGACCCGGCCAACATCGCCATGGCGCTCGCGAAGGGCGCGCGGCAGAACGGTGCGACCGTTCTCGAAGGCGTCAAGGTCACATCCGTCGAAACGAAGGACGGCCGCGTAACGGGGGTCACCTGCGAGCAGAACGGCGAGACCTTCACCATCGAGACCGAAAACGTCGTCAACGCCGCCGGCATGTGGGGGCGAACGCTCGCCGACATGTCGGGCGTCACGCTGCCGCTGCATGCCTGTGAGCATTTCTATATCGTCACCGAGCCGATCCCGAACCTTACGCGCCTGCCGGTGCTGCGCGTGCCGGACGAATGCACCTATTACAAGGAAGATGCCGGCAAGATGCTGATCGGCGCCTTCGAGCTGAAAGCCAAGCCCTGGGGCATGGACGGCATTTCGGAGGATTTCTGCTTCGACCAGTTGCCGGAGGATTTCGACCATTTCCAGCCGATTCTCGAAAACGCCATCAACCGCATGCCGATGCTGGAAACGGCCGGCATCCACACCTTCTTCAACGGTCCGGAGAGTTTTACGCCGGACGACCGCTACTATCTAGGCGAGGCGCCGGAACTCAAAGGCTACTGGGTCGCGGCCGGCTACAATTCCATCGGCATCGTCTCTTCCGGAGGGGCGGGTATGGCGCTCGCCCAGTGGATGAACGACGGCGAGCCGCCCTTCGACCTCTGGGAGGTCGATATCCGCCGTGCCCAGCCGTTCCAGAAGAACCGCGCCTATCTTCAGGACCGCGTCTCCGAGACGCTCGGCCTTCTCTATGCCGACCACTTCCCCTATCGCCAGATGGCGACCGCCCGCGGCGTGAGGCGCTCGCCGATCCACGAGCACCTGAGGGCCCGCGGCGCCGTCTTCGGTGAGGTGGCGGGCTGGGAGCGCGCCAACTGGTTCGCGAAAGAGGAGCAGGAGCGGGAATACCGCTATTCCTGGAAGCGGCAGAACTGGTTCGAGAACCAGAGGGAAGAGCATCTGGCCGTCCGCAACGGCGTCGGGCTGTTCGACATGACCTCCTTCGGCAAGATCCGTGTGGAGGGCCGCGATGCGCTGGCCTTCCTGCAAATGCTTTGTGCCAACCAGATGGACGTCGCGCCCGGCAGGATCGTCTATACCCAGATGCTGAACGCCCGCGGCGGCATTGAGAGCGACCTGACGGTGACGCGCCTTTCCGAGACCGCCTTCCTGCTCGTCGTGCCCGGTGCGACGCTGCAGCGCGACCTTGCCTGGCTGCGCAAGCATCTTCGCGACGAGTTCGTCGTCATCACCGATGTCACGGCGGCCGAAAGCGTGCTCTGCGTCATGGGGCCGAAGGCGCGTGACCTCATGCAGAAGGTCAGCCCC
>CBIMFD010000455.1:0-2061 GCA_966243085.1 uncultured Shinella sp. | reverse complement strand
CGCACTGCTCCAGCTACATCACCGGCGAGGTGCTGCCGATCATCGGCGGGTATTGAGGAGGTCAGGCGGCCTGGGAGAGCAGGTCCTTGGGAAGATGGGTGCGGGCGTCGAGCACTTCGAGGCCGACGATGCGGCCTTCCTTGTCGTAATCGAGCATGATGCCCTGCGAGACTTCTTCCGTCTCGATGATGTCCTCGTGCGAGAAGCGGATATAGGCCGCATCGACGACGGGGTCGTATTCGACTTTCACGGTCATGACGGCCTCCTCGCGCCTCGGTCGATGAACGCGGATATTATCCGTATTTCCTCGTCTGCTTCAACACAAACGACGCGCAGCACACGTCCATCAAGCGTATCGATGGAGCGATAGCGTCGCTCCACCCCTGCGCCGGCAGGATCTTCCGTGCGCCATTCCGGCTCCCGGACGGTTGCCTCGACCCAGGCGGGGGCCAGCTTGCGCTCTCGCATCACGGTTTGTGCATGATGCGAGTAGCGCAAGGGTTTGACCATTTCAGGACCTCAGAAATACGCCTGCAGCGGGCGGACTTCCAGTTGCCCCTGCTTGAGGGCCTTGATAGCCTGGGCGGCGGCTTCGGCGCCGGCCATGGTGGTGTAGTAGGGCACCTTCTGCATCAGGGCGGCGCGGCGCAGCGACTTCGAATCCGAGATCGCCTTGCTGCCGTCCGTCGTGTTGATGACGAGGCTGACCTGGCGGTTGCGGATGGCGTCCTCGACATGCGGGCGGCCTTCCTGCACCTTGTTGACCTTCACCGCCTCGATGCCCTTTTCGGCGAGGAAGCGGGCGGTCCCGGAGGTCGCCATGACCTTGAAGCCGATGCCGGTGAGGAGGCGCACGGCCGTCAGCACGCGTTCCTTGTCCTCGTCACGCACGGACACGAAAACCGTGCCGCCGCGCGGCAGGTCGACGCCGGCGCCGAGCTGCGACTTCGCAAAGGCGAGCGCGAAGTCCGTGTCGAGGCCGATGACCTCGCCGGTCGAGCGCATTTCCGGGCCGAGCAGCGTATCGACGCCCGGGAAGCGGGCGAAGGGGAACACGGCCTCCTTGACGGCGATGTGCTTGAGGTTGCGCGGGTCGGGCTTCTCGCCATAGGCGGCAATCGCCGCGTCGAGGGCTTCGCCGGCCATGACGCGGGCGGCGATCTTGGCGATCGGCGCGCCGATGGTCTTGGCGACGAAGGGCACCGTGCGCGAGGCGCGGGGGTTGACTTCCAGCACGTAGATCGTGCCGTCCTTGATGGCGTATTGCACGTTCATCAGGCCGCCGACGTTCAGCGCCTTGGCCAGCGCCTTCGTCTGGCGCTCCAGTTCGTCGACGATCTCGGTGGAGAGTGTGTGGACCGGCAGCGAGCAGGCCGAGTCGCCCGAATGGATGCCGGCTTCCTCGATATGCTCCATGATGCCGGAGACGAAGACGTCCTTGCCGTCGCAGAGCGCGTCGACGTCGACTTCCACGGCATTCGACAGGTAGCTGTCGAAGAGCAGCGGGTTCTTGCCGAGCAGGGTGTTGATCTGGCCGGTCTTGTCGTTCGGGTAGCGCTGCTTGATGTCCTCCGGCACCAGTTCCGGCACCGTGTCGAGCAGGTAGGTCTGGAGCTGGCCTTCCGAATGGATGATCTGCATGGCGCGGCCGCCGAGCACGTAGGACGGGCGCACGACCAGCGGGAAGCCGATCTCGGCCGCCACGAGGCGGGCCTGCTCGACCGAGTAGGCGATGCCGTTGTTCGGCTGGGTAAGGTCCAGCTTCTGGAGGAGCTTCTGGAAGCGGTCGCGGTCTTCGGCAAGGTCGATCATGTCGGGCGCTGTGCCGAGGATCGGGATGCCGTTCTTCTCCAGCGCTTCGGCGAGCTTCAGCGGGGTCTGGCCGCCGAACTGCACGATGACGCCGACGACTTCGCCGTTCGTCTGCTCGGCCTTTAGGATCTCGATGACGTCCTCGGCCGTCAGCGGCTCGAAATAGAGGCGGTCGGAAGTGTCGTAGTCGGTCGAGACGGTCTCCGGGTTGCAGTTGACCATGATCGCTTCATAGCCTGCGTCCTTCAG
>CBIMFD010000454.1:0-2061 GCA_966243085.1 uncultured Shinella sp. | reverse complement strand
GCCTCCATCTCGCGGATCGCCTTTTCGCGCTGGCGCTCGCGGCGGATGATGTCGGAGACGGCGGCGTCGTCGGACTTGTCGGTGTAGCGGAATTCCGAGTCGGCATAGCGGTTGATCTCCTGGAGGACCATCTCCATGGTGATCGGGCCGCGAAGCTCCTCGATCATCGCCTTCTTCTCGTCGTAGCCCTTGTGCATGAAGGCCTCGGGCGTCGCGAACCAGTCGTCCGGCAGGTCGACGTCCATGGCGCGCATCTTGATCGCATCCGTGATGTTCTTGATGGCGCGGCCGGTAAAGCGCGGCTCGGCGATCTTGATGGCATGGAGGTAGCCGCCGATATCCTCCAGCGTGCGGATCGCGCCGTGCTCCTTCTCGTGCCGCTCCCAGACGGCGAGCAACCCATCCTCCTGCGGGCGGGCGTGCTGCTCGTAGGAACTGGAGACGGCGCGCCTGATCTCCTGTCCCTCGAAGAGGGCATGGGCGCCGAGCGGGATCGCATGGTTCCTGCCGACGAGCAGGGCGAAGATGTCGATATAGTCGCCCTCGGTCTGCGGCCCGTCGACCAGCCAGCGGGCGCCGGCGCGCTGGCGCAGCGCGTCGTCGACATTCTCCGGATAGTTGGAGAACATGCCGAAGGTGCAGTTGCCGCGCACCACCGTCGAGGCGCCGGCAAAGCTCTCCATCAGCACCGCCGTCACCTCGTGCTGGCCGGCGGAGGCGCGGTCGTCGGAGCGTTTCGCCGCGACCTGGTCGACGTCGTCGATCGTGCCGAAGCCGATGGCCTTGGGATTGACGACGTTGGTGACGAACTCCTTGCAGTTCTGGCCGGATTTGCCCTGGTAGGAAGAAATCTGGTCGACGCCGAAATTCTCGTAGTGAAAGGCGTAGCCGGCGATCCGGCAATAGTCGTCGAGAAGGCCGGCCAGCATCTGGATGAGGATCGTCTTGCCGGTGCCCGGCATGCCGTCGCCGATGAAGGTGAAGAGGAAGCCGCCGAGCTCGACGAAAGGATTGAGCTGCCGCTCGAAATCGTAGGCGACGAGCATCTTGGCGAGCTTCATCGCCTGATACTTGGCGATGTGGTTGCCGATGATCTCGTTCGGCCTCTTGAACGTCATGACCAGCGGCTTGCGCTTCTGGCCGGGCGCGACGTCGAAGCCGGAGAGCGTGAAGTCGTCCTGCTCTATGCGGATATGCGCGTTCTCGAAGCCGGCAAGCCCCGTGAAGCGTGCGCGGCGGGAAATCAATCCCTCGATGGCGACGCGCGAGAAGGCGCGCGCCCGGCTGACGAGCGCCGCATCGTCTGGTGCACCGGCAAGCGTGCGGTCGAGGCCGGCGACCATGCTCTTTAAGGCGTCCTGCGGCGTGTCGAAGAGATAGTCCGGCTCGCCGCCATCCTCCACCGGCTCGCCCTCGCCCGGCAGCGTCGCGCCGAGATAGGCGGCGAAGGCGAAGACGGCGATATAGGCGGAGGCCGAGAGCAGCGCCTTGAAGCGGCTCGCCTCCTCGCCGCCAAGCGGCGCTGAGAGATTACGCGATTGCAGACCTTCGAGGTCGCTCTGGCGCGAAAACACCTCCGCCACGGCAAGCGCCACCTGCAACCCGCGCCGCGCGCGAAAAAGCACGGCATGCTGCTGGGGCGAGAGCATCGGGTCGGCCGCGCGCACCGACTGGACGGTCCTTGCCAGTTCCACCTCGCGCGTGCGCCGCGTGCCGGCGGTCGAGACCGTCGAGACGAAGCGCCGTCCCGTGCCGGCGAGCGCCGTGCCGTTGCGGCCGTCATCGCTTTCCAGGATGACCAGCTTGGTGACGAGGCTCTGCGCCGCCGCCTGATGCTTGGCGATGTCGTCCTCGTGGATCGTCGTCAGTCCGGCATTGAGGCTCATGCTAGCCCTCGCTGATTACCTGGTTGCCCGAGATCACATGGACCTTGTAGCTGCCGAAGATGCCCTGCGTCTCGCCCGCCGCATAGAGCGCCTGATAGGCGTCATGCGGCACGAGCGCGTGCTTCTCGTAGGCGCTGACGCCCATGCGGGTGGCTTCGAGATCGTCGGTCTCGAT
>CBIMFD010000453.1:0-2064 GCA_966243085.1 uncultured Shinella sp. | reverse complement strand
CCGGCCGTCAGCATGGCGCTGAAGCGGCTGGAGCAATCGGTCGGCCACCGGCTGATCGACCGCAGCCCCGGCCGGTTCGAGCTGACCGAAGCCGGCGTGCGGCTGCATGCCCTCTGCCGCGACATCTTCACCTCCATCGTGCGCCTGCCGGAAGCGATGGAGCCCTCCGGCGAGGAAATCGCCGGCCATATCGCAATCCATGCCGTCAGCCATGCCATGAACCCGGCCTGGGATCGGGCGATCGCCGACTTCTTCAGGCTCTACCCGCGCGTGACGGTCGGCGTCACCGTCGAGACGACGACGGACGTCATCCGCTCGGTGGAGCGGGGCGTCGCCACGCTCGGCCTTTCGGACGGCATCATCCCCGAGACATTGGAAAAGACGCCCTTCTGCTACGAGCGCTATGCGCTCTATTGCGGGCGCAGCCACCGGCTGTTCGGCGCGGCGGATGCGCGGCCGGAGGATCTCAGGGGCGAACCCTATGTCAGTTTCCTCGCCGACGTGCTGGGCGGCCCGCATATGGGACCGGTGACGGCCGTGCGGGCCATCGGCTCCTTCGGCCAGCAGGTGCGCGCGCTCGCCTTCAACGTGGAGGAAGTGCTGCGGCTCGTCGTCGCCAATGCGGGCATCGGCATGCTGCCCGTGCACCTTGCCGGGCGGGCGCTCGAGGCCAGTGAACTCTGGCAATTGCCGCCCTATGCCGACCTGCCGGTGGCGGAGACCTTCCGCATCACCAATCCCGGTGCGACGCTGAACCCGGCCGAGCGCGCCTTCCTCGCCCATGTCGCGGATGTTCCCGCGTGGCGATGGGGCGACCAGCATCAATCCGGCTGATAGCCGCCTTCATCCCTATAAATTTGGAGAATGGCCGCCGCTCCCTTACCCCTGTGGCGAACAACGGGTGGAGACGAGCATGCAGACCTTCGACATCGCGATCATCGGCGGCGGCATCGCCGGCCTGTCGCTGGCCTATTTCCTGAGCCCCCACCGCTCGGTCGTCGTTCTGGAGCAGGAAGGCGCGCTCGGCTACCACAGCACAGGAAGGTCTGCCGCCGAGTTCACGCTGCGCGACAACGCGCCCGCCGTCAATGCGCTCGCCCGCGCCAGCCATGCCTTCATGACAGCGCCGCCGGAGGACTTCTCCGCCGTGCCGCTGCTCATTTCCCGCGGCAGCGTCGTCTTCGGCGCAGAGGAAAAGAAAGCGCTGGTGCAGGCCCGCTTCAAAGAGGCGCAGGCACTCGGCGCAGCCGTCGAATGGCTCGATGAGGCCGCCCTCCTTGCCCGTGCACCGATCATGGACCCCGCCTATGTCGCCGCAGCCTATTTCGACCCGGACTATTGGGACATCGAGGTCGACGCCCTTCTCCAGGGTTACGCCCGCCATGCCCGCCGCCACGGCGCGCAGATTCTCGAAAGGCGCGAATTTTCCGGCGCCCGGCGTGTCGGCGGCAGATGGCTGATCGAGACGAACGAGGAGACGCTTGCCGCAGGCGTGCTGGTGGATGCGGCGGGCGGCTGGGCCGATGCGGTCGCAACGCGCGCCGGGGTCGCTCCCCTCGGAATCGTGCCGCACCGGCGCACCGCCATCACCGTCGGCCTGCCGGAGGGCGTGGATGCAAGCCGCCTGCCGGAGATGAACGAGATCGAGGACACGTTCTATTTCAAGCCGGAGAGCGGACGTCTGCTCGCCTCGCCCGCAGACGAGACCCCGTGCGAGCCCGCCGACGTGCAGCCGGAGGAACTCGACATCGCCTATGCCGCCCACCATGTCGAGGAGGCGACGACGCTCAGCGTGCGCCGCGTCTTCAGGAGTTGGGCAGGCATGCGCAGCTTTTCGCCGGATCGCCTGCCGGTCGTGGGCTTTGCGGAGGACGAGCCGTCCTTCTTCTGGCTGGCCGGCCAGGGCGGCTACGGCATCCTCACCTCACCGGCCCTGGGCAGCCTCGCAAGCGCCCTCCTTATCGGCGCGCCGCCGCCCGATCCGCTCCTTGGCGAGGGAATCGAGGCCGCGGCCTTCAGCCCCGCACGCTTCTCCTGAAACGAAACGGGCGCCTCATGGGCGCC
>CBIMFD010000452.1:0-2064 GCA_966243085.1 uncultured Shinella sp. | reverse complement strand
CGGAAGTGTAATCGGCTTCTTCGATTAATAAAGCGAATTCCGCGGCTTGCTGGCTGGCGCTTTGATTGACAAAAATCAGGCGCGAAAAAGGGGAGCGAGAATGTCCGGACTGCCAAGCCATGCCCGTGTCGTCATCATCGGCGGAGGCGCCGTCGGCGCGTCCGCGCTCTACCATCTGGCTAAGGCCGGATGGACGGATTGCGTGCTGCTCGAAAAGAACGAGCTGACCGCCGGCTCCACCTGGCATGCCGCCGGCAACGTGCCGACCTTCTCCTCCTCCTGGTCGATCATGAACATGCAGCGCTATTCCGCCTCGCTCTACCGGGAGCTCGGCGCGCTGGTCGATTATCCGATGAACTACCACGTCACTGGCTCGATCCGCCTCGGCCACTCGAAGGAGCGGCTGCAGGAGTTCAAGCGCGTCGTCGGCATGGGCCGCTACCAGGGCATGGACCTCGATATCCTCTCGCCGGGCGAGATGGCCGGCAAATATCCCTTCCTCGAAACGCACGATCTCACCGGCGCGCTCTATGACCCTTACGACGGCGACATCGACCCGGCGCAGCTCACGCAGGCGCTTGCCAAGGGCGCGCGCGACATGGGCGCGAAGATCTTCCGCTTCTGTCCCGCCACCGGCGCGCGTCGCGAGGGCGACGAGTGGGTCATCTCCACGCCGCAGGGCGAAATCCGCTGCGAGAAGGTCGTGAACGCCGCCGGCTACTATGCCCGTGAGGTCGGGAAATGGTTCGGCCGCGACGTGCCGATGATGGTGATGAGCCACCAGTACATCCTGTTCGAGGAAATTCCCGAGCTCGCCGCCTGGTCGAAGGAAGTCGGCCACAAGCTGCCGCTGCTACGCGATGTGGACAGCTCCTATTATCTCCGGCAGGAGAAGACGGGCATGAATCTCGGCCCCTACGAGCGCAATTGCAAGGCGCATTGGGTGACGCCGGACGATCCGATGCCGGACGATTTCTCCTTCCAGCTCTTCCCGGACGATCTCGACCGGCTCGAATGGTATCTCAACGATGCCGTCGAGCGCGTGCCGATCCTCGGCACGGCGGGCCTGTCGCGCATGATCAACGGCCCGATCCCCTATGCGCCGGACGGCAATCCGCTGCTCGGCCCGATGCCCGGCGTGCCGAACGCCTACGAGGCCTGCGTCTTCACCTTCGGCATCTGCCAGGCGGGCGGAGCCGGCAAGGTGCTGGCCGAATGGGTGACGGAGGGCGAGACGGAGTGGGACATGTGGTCCTGCGACCCGCGCCGCTTCACCGCGTTTGCCTCGGATCAGAATTATTGCGTGGAAAAGGGCATGGAGGTCTACGGCCACGAATATGCCATGCACTTCCCCAAGCATGCCTGGCCTGCCGGCCGCGACAAAAAACTCTCGCCGATCCACGACCGCATCAAGGCGCTTGGGGGCCAGTTCAAGCCCTATAACGGCTGGGAGCGCGCCATGTGGTACGCCAGGCCCGGCGACGATCTTTCCGAAGAATCGACGCAGACCTGGAACCGCGAGGGACCGTGGCGGCCGCGCATCGAGGAGGAGTGCCGCGCCGTCACCGAGGCCGCCGGCATCCTCGACCTTCCCGGCTTCTCGCGCTTCCGCGTGAAGGGGGAGGGCGCGACGGCGTGGCTCTCCTCGCTCATCACCGGCAAGGTGCCGAAGCCCGGCCGCATCGGCCTTGCCTATTTCTCCGACGACAAGGGCCGCATCGTCACGGAAATGTCGGTGATGATGCTGGACGAGGACTTCTTCTTCCTCATCACCGCCGCCACGGCCCAGTGGCACGATTTCGAGTGGCTGACGAAGCACAGGCCGAAGGATGCGGCCTTCACCATCGACGATGCGACGGAGAATTTCTCCTGCCAGATCCTTTCCGGACCGAAGTCCCGCGCCATCCTCGCCGAGGTGACGGACGCCGACCTTGCCAAGGGCTGGCTGACGCATCAGGCCGCGCAGATTGCCGGCCGCTGGTGCCAGCTCGTGCGCGTCTCCTTTGCCGGCGAGCTCGGCTGGGAAATCCACACCAAGGTCGAGGACACGGCCGCCATCTTCGA
>CBIMFD010000451.1:0-2073 GCA_966243085.1 uncultured Shinella sp. | reverse complement strand
CGAGATGGCTCAGTTTGTGCGATAATTGAACAAAAGTCAAATAACGCACAAATCGGTTGCCGCATGGTGCATCCGGATTTACCTCTAGTCCCGACCACGGGAGATTTCGCATGGATAAGAGCATCGGGAGCCTGAGAGAGGCCGTTGCCGGCATCGGCGAGGGGGCGACGGTGATGATCGGCGGCTTTGGCGGCTCCGGCGCGCCGGTCGAATTGATCCATGCCCTCATCGACAAGGGGCCGAAGGGCCTGACGGTCATCAACAACAATGCGGGCAACGGCCGCATCGGCATCGCGGCGATGATCGACGCCGGCATGGTGAAAAAGATGATCTGCTCCTTCCCGCGCTCGTCCGATCCGCGCGCCTTCACGGAAAAGTACCTTGCCGGCGAGATCGAGCTGGAGCTGGTGCCTCAGGGAACGCTTGCCGAGCGCATCCGCGCCGGCGGGGCGGGCATTCCCGCCTTCTACACGCCGACGAGCTACGGCACGGAACTCGCCAGGGGCAAGCCGGTCGCGGAATTCGACGGCCGCATGTATGTGCAGGAGCGCTGGCTGAAGGCGGATTTCGCGCTGGTCAAGGCCCATGTCGGCGATACGCACGGCAACCTTGCCTACAACAAGGCCGCCCGCAACTTCAGCCCGCTGATGTGCATGGCCGCGGCAACGACCGTCGTGCAGGTCTCGAAGCTGGTGCAGCCGGGCGGCATCGACCCGGAGCATGTCGTTACCCCCGGCATCTTCGTCGACCATGTGGTCGAGGTGGCGGATGCAAGGCAGGAAGAAGAACTCATCCGCGCAGGAGTGGCCTACGCATGACGACCGACACGCGTGAAGACATAAAGCTCTCCAACGCCCAGATCGCCTGGCGCGCCGCGCAGGACATCGCCGACGGCGCCTATGTGAACCTCGGCATCGGCTTTCCGGAAATGGTGGCCCGCTACCAGCCGGAAGGGCGCTCGGCCATCTTCCACACGGAGAACGGCATCCTCGACTTCGGCGAAGCCCCGCCGCCGGGCGAGGAGGACTGGGACCTGATCAATGCCGGCAAGAAGGCCGTGACGCTGAAACCCGGCTCGGCCTTCTTCCACCACGCCGACAGCTTTGCCATGGTGCGCGGCGGCCATCTCGACGTCGCCATCCTCGGCGCCTATCAGGTGGCCGAGAACGGCGACCTTGCCAACTGGCGCGTCGGCTCGAAGGGCGTTCCGGCGGTCGGCGGGGCGATGGACCTCGTGCACGGCGCCAAGTCGGTCGTCGTCATCACCGAGCACGTCACCAAGAACGGTGAGCCGAAGCTTGTCGAAAAATGCACCTTTCCGCTGACCGGCGTCGGCTGTATCACCCGTGTCTATACGAGCCACGCCGTCATCGACGTTACCGGCGGCCGCTTCGTGCTGCGCGAGAAGCTGCCCGGCATGAACCTGGAGGAATTGCAGGCGATGACGGGCGCGAAGCTGCATGTCGAGGGCGCCGTCGCCGATCTCCTCGTGCCGGAACTCTAGGGGGAAACGATGTCCGAAGCCTATATCTGCGACTATATCCGTACGCCCATTGGCCGTTTCGGCGGTGCGCTCTCTTCCGTGCGGACCGACGATCTCGGCGCGATCCCGCTGAAGGCGCTGATGGCGAAGAATGCCGGGATCGACTGGGAGGCCGTCGACGACGTCATCCTCGGCTGCGCCAACCAAGCGGGCGAGGACAATCGCAACGTGGCGCGCATGGCGCTGCTGCTTGCCGGTCTTCCCGTCTCGGTGTCCGGCACGACGATCAACCGCCTCTGCGGCTCCGGCATGGATGCCGTCATCGCCGCCGCTAGAGCCATCAAGGCGGGCGAGGCGGAGCTGATGATCGCCGGCGGCGTCGAGAGCATGAGCCGCGCGCCCTTCGTCATGCCCAAGGCGGAGACCGCCTTTTCCCGCCATGCGGAAATCCACGACACGACCATCGGCTGGCGCTTCGTCAACCCGGTGATGAAGAAGCAATACGGCGTCGATTCCATGCCGGAGACGGGCGAGAACGTCGCGGAGGATTTCAAGGTCTCGCGCGCGGATCAGGATGCCTTCGCCGTCCG
>CBIMFD010000450.1:0-2081 GCA_966243085.1 uncultured Shinella sp. | reverse complement strand
GTGGCTCCGGTGACACAGGGGGGCGTCCAAATTGTGGCGCGGCGGAGCGGCAAGATGACCTGCCCGATGCTAGATCGCCGAATGGCCGAGGAATTTTGCAACGCCTGGTGGTTCCCGGCGCGAAAGGAAATCGCGCACCGGCTCATCGAGCACGATCGCGCCTTCCTCGATGAACATTGCCCGGTCGGCGAGCCGGCGGATATCCTCCGGCTGATGGGTGATGAAAAGCATCGTGCTCTTCGTCTCGGCGCGCAGTTCGGCGAGAAGGTCCGCCATCTCGCCCCGCATGGCCGGGTCGAGCGCCGCGAAAGGCTCGTCGAGCAGAAGGATCGGCCTTCGCCGCACCAAAGCGCGGGCAAGCGCCACGCGCTGGCGCTCGCCGCCGGAAAGCGAGCCCGGCAGGCGCCGCTCGTAGCCGCCGAGCCCGACGCGCGACAGCGCCGAGAAGACGCTCTGGCGCGCCGTCGAATCGAGCTTCAGCCCCGGATCGATGCCGAGGCCGACATTGTCGGCGATGGAGAGGTGGGCGAAGAGGTTGTTGTCCTGGAAGACCACGGAGACCGGCCGCTCCGCCGGCTCGCGCCCCGCCATGTCCTTCCCGAGCAGTTCGACGCGGCCCGTGCGCGGCGTCTCGAAGCCGGCGATGACGTTGAACAGCGTCGATTTCCCCGCCCCCGAGGGGCCGGCGACGGCCACCGCCGCACCGGCCGGGACGGCGCAGTCGAAGGCAAGCCGCTTTTCCGCAAAGCGCACGGTCACGTCGGAAAGGAGGATCGCGGTTTCAGGCATCGGACGATGGGCTTTCGCTGGAACGGTCCGCCGCCGTCGAGGGCAGCGTCAGGAGAAGGCATAGCACGCCGAGGACGAGCGCGATGCCCGCCGCATCCGCCGTGCGGTAGCTCGCCATGCGGGAAAAGAGCAGCCAGGGCAGCGTGACGAAGCCTTCCGCGCCGAAGATGGCGACCGCACCGAGGTCGCCGAGCGACAGCGCCATGGCGAAGGCGAAGGCCGTGAGGAAGGGCTTCTTCAGTGCCGGCCAGTCGATCCGGGTAAAGCGGCTGATCCCGGTGACGCCGAGGCTGAGGGCCAGCCGGGCGGTGCGTGCCAGATGCGTGCGATAGGCCGGCTCCAGCACGCGGATCACGAAGGGCAGCGCCATCAGCGCATTGATGACCGTGACGATGGCGGGCGCGAAGCGTCCCGTCTCGCCGAAGGTGCGCAGCATCAGGAACCAGCCCGTCGCCACGACGACCGGCGGCACGAGGAGGATGAGCGAGCCGACCGCCGGCAGCGCCCGCGCCATCAGCCGCGTTCCCATGCCCGTATCGCCCGCGCCGAGAAGCTGCGGCACCAGCACGACGGGCAGGGCGACCGCGAGGCTGAGGCTCGCCGAGGCGAAGGCGATGGCAAGGCTGGTGAGAAGCGCCCGGTGCAGCAGCGGATCGAGCGCAAGCCGCGTGAAATCCGCCGCAAGCCCCGAGACGAGGGTGGCGGCAAGCGGGGCGGCGGTGAACAGCGTGAAGACGAGGATGACGAGCCCGTCGGCAAGGCGCCGCCGGCGCCCGTCGAAGCGGCGGATGGCGCGGCCCGCCGTCGCGCCCTCCTCGGGCGGGCGACCGAAGAGCGAGAGGAGCGCAATGAGCGCGCCCGTCACGACGATCTGCAGGAAGGCGAGCAGCACGGCGCGCGCCGGATCGAAATCGAAGCGCAGCGCCTGGTAGATCGCCACCTCGATGGTGGTGGCCGCCGGCCCGCCGCCGAGCGTCAGCACGATGGTGAAGCTCGCCGCGCAGAGCATGAGGACGAGGCCGGCAATGCCGGGCAGCACCCTTCGGATGACCGGCCATTCGATCAGCCGGAAGACCGCTCCGCCCCGCATGCCGAGATTGACCGAGGTCAGCCAGTATTCCGGCGGGATACGCTCCAGCGCGGCGACAAGGAAACGCACAGCGAGCGGCAGGTTGAAGAAGACATGGGCGATGAGGATGCCGGCAAGCCCGTAGACGCTGACGGGATTCTTGAGGCCGGCGAGCCGCAGGAGATCGTTGACGACGCCCTGCCGCCCCCAGATCTCGACGATG
>CBIMFD010000449.1:0-2091 GCA_966243085.1 uncultured Shinella sp. | reverse complement strand
CGGCCGTTGCGAGCGGAGCCGCAAGCGCGTTGACGAACTCATAGATGCGTGCGACGGCCTTGTTGAAGGCGAGCTTGTCATAGTCCGCCTGCACCGCCTTCAGCGTCCTGTGCGCGACCTGGGAGACGGCAAGCGCCTCGCCTTCCGCGCCGGGACGGCTTCCGGCGGACTTCAGGGCGGGGGCCGCTTCCGAGATGAGGCGCCAGACGCGCTGGACGAAGCGGTGTGCACCTTCGACGCCGGCTTCCGACCAGATCACGTCGCGGTCCGGCGGAGAGTCGGAGAGCACGAAGAAGCGCGCTGTATCGGCGCCGTAGGAGGCGATGATATCGTCCGGATCGACCACGTTCTTCTTCGACTTCGACATCTTCTCGATAGAGCCGATGGCGATTTCTTCGCCGGATTCGAGAAGGACCGCGCGGCGTTTGCCGTCGATCTCCTCGACGCGGATTTCCGCCGGCGTCACCCATTCTCGCTTGCCGTCGATGCTGCGGCTGTAGGTTTCGTGCACGACCATGCCTTGCGTGAAGAGGCCCTTGAAGGGTTCCTTCAGGTCGAGATGGCCGGTCGCCTGCATGGCGCGGGTGAAGAAGCGCGAATAGAGAAGATGCAGGATCGCATGCTCGATGCCGCCGATATACTGATCCACGGGAAGCCAGGCATTGGCGGCCGCCGGATCGGTAGGGTTATCCTCCCACGGCGCAGTGAAGCGGGCGAAATACCAGGACGAATCGACGAAGGTATCCATCGTGTCCGTCTCGCGGCGGGCGTCCTTGCCGCACTGCGGGCAAGCGACGTGGCGCCAGGTCGGGTGCCGGTCGAGCGGGTTGCCGGGCTTGTCGAAAGTGACGTCGTCGGGCAGCTTCACCGGCAGGTCCGCTTTCGGCACGGGAACCACGCCGCAGGCCTCGCAATGGATGACCGGAATGGGGCAGCCCCAGTAGCGCTGGCGTGAAATGCCCCAGTCGCGCAGGCGGAAATTCACCTTGCGCTCACCCACCGGCGCATTGCCGAGCGTTGCGGCGGTGAGGCGCCGTGCGACCTCCTCGAAGGCTTCCTCGGTGGAAAGGCCGTCGAGGAAGCGGGAATTGATCATCACGCCGTCGCCGACATAGGCCTCGTCGCCGATTGCGAAGGTGGCGGCATCGGCTTCCTTCGGCATGACGACGGGCATGACCGGCAGGTCGTATTTGCGGGCGAAGTCGAGGTCGCGCTGGTCGCCGGAAGGGCAGCCGAAGATGGCGCCTGTGCCGTAGTCCATCAGCACGAAGTTCGCGACATAGACCGGCAGTTCCCAGCTCGGGTCGAAGGGATGGCGGACGCGGATGCCCGTATCCATGCCCTTCTTCTCCGCCGTTTCGAGAGCGGCGAGCGAGGTACCGGCGCGGCGGCATTCCTCGCAGAAGGCCATAATCTCGGGGTTCTTGGCGGAGGCATCCCTGGCCAGCGGATGGTCGGCGGAGATGGCGATGAACGAGGCGCCGAACAGCGTGTCGGGACGGGTCGTATAGACCGTAACGTCCTTGTCGGCCGTCAGGCCCGCGCCATCGGCGACTTCCCAGCGCACCAGCATGCCCTCGGATCGGCCGATCCAGTTCTTCTGCATCAGCCGGACCTTTTCCGGCCACTGGTCGAGGGTTTCCAGCGAATCGAGCAGATCCTCGCTGAAATCGGTGATGCGGAAGAACCATTGCGTCAGTTCTCGCTGCTCGACGAGCGCGCCGGAGCGCCAGCCGCGCCCGTCGATCACCTGCTCATTGGCAAGAACTGTATGGTCGACCGGGTCCCAGTTCACCTTGGATTGCTTGCGGTAGACGAGGCCCTTTTCCAGGAAGTCGAGGAAGAGGTGCTGCTGGCGGTGGTAGTAATCGACGTCGCAAGTGGCGAATTCGCGCGACCAGTCGAGCGAAAGACCCATGGACTTGAGCTGCTTGCGCATGGTCGCGATGTTGTCATAGGTCCAGCCCTTGGGATGGACCTTGTTCTGCATGGCGGCGTTCTCGGCGGGCATGCCGAAGGCATCCCAGCCCATCGGATGCAGCACATTGTAGCCGCGGGCGCGCTTGTAGCGGGCGACGACGTCGCCCATCG
>CBIMFD010000448.1:0-2103 GCA_966243085.1 uncultured Shinella sp. | reverse complement strand
CGCTCGACATGGAATCGGCCACCATCGCCGCCAACGGCTTCCGCTTCCGCGTGCCTTACGGCACGCTGCTGTGCGTTTCCGACAAGCCGCTGCACGGCGAACTGAAGCTGCCCGGCATGGCGACGGCCTTTTACCGCACCCAGGTGAACCAGCACCTCAGGATCGGCATCCGCGCCCTCGAAATCCTCGCCGGCATGCCCTCGGAAAAGCTGCATTCACGCAAGCTCAGGAGCTTCTTCGAGACGGCGTTCCAGTGATTTCGTTGTAGACAGCCTCGTCCTGGTGTATGATTTTCGCATTTCATACACACGAGGCTTCCTATGCGCACGAACATCGAAATCGATGACGATTTGATCGCCAAGGCGATGGAGCTTTCGGGTCTCGCAACGAAAAAGGCAACCGTCGCGCTCGCGCTTCGTCAGTTCGTGGAAAACGGCTACCGCCGTCAGGCCCTGGACGAGCTTTGGGGCATGGGGTGGGAAGGCGACCTTGACGCGATGCGAACCGATATCGATCCTTCCGAAGACTTCGGCAAAGACGCCGCAGAATGATCGTTGCAGATAGCTCGGTCTGGATCGCGGCCCTACGCGGGATACAGATACCCGAGACCGCGCGGCTCAAGGCTTTGTCGGCAGGACCCGAGATCATCATGGGCGACATCATTCTTCTGGAGATTCTCCGGGGAGCGTATGATGACCGACATGCGGCAAACATTCACAAAAGGTTAGCGCGCTATACGGCCGTGCCGATGCTCTCTCCGGAAATAGCAATCAAAGCGGCCAGCAATTATCGAAAACTGCGCGCAAAGGGCATAACCATCCGCAAGACGATGGATCTCATCATCGGCACCTATTGCATTGAGCACGGCCACAGCCTGCTCCATGCCGACAGGGATTTCAATCCGATGGCCGAGCATCTCGGCCTTCGGATCGTGTAAGACTTCAAGCCCCCAGCACGCTCCACGCATGCTCCAGCCCCTTGCGCGTGATGTCGATCATCTGATCGACCTCGGCACGGGTGATGACGAGCGGCGGGGAGAAGAGCATGCGGTCGCCGGTGGCACGGAGCACGAGGCCGTTTTCGAGGCAATGGTTGCGGACCGTGACGCCGGCCGTTTCCTTGTCCTCGAAGCGCTTGCGGCTCGCCTTGTCCTCGGCAAGCTGGACGGCGGCCATCAGGCCGACCTGCTGGACCTCGCCGACGATCGGCAGGTCTTCCAGCGACTTGAGGCCGGCGGCGAGATAGGGGCCGATATCGTCGTGCACGCGCTCGACGAGCTTCTCGTCCTCGATGATCCGCAGGTTCTCCAGCGCCGCGGCGGCGCAGACCGGGTGGCCGGAATAGGTGAAGCCATGGTTGAAGTCGCCGACCTCCTCGACCAGCACGTTGCCGACGCGGTCGGAGACCATGACGCCGCCGATCGGCAGATAACCGGAGGAAAGGCCCTTGGCGATGGGCGCAAGGTCCGGCTCCACGCCGAAATGCTGGTGGCCGAACCAGTGTCCGGTGCGCCCGAAGCCGCAGATTACCTCGTCGGCGACGAGCAGGATGTTGCGCGCCTTGCAGATGCGGGCGATCTCCGGCCAGTAGCTGTCCGGCGGCACGATGACGCCGCCCGCCCCCTGGATCGGCTCGGCGACGAAGGCGGCGACATTGTCCTCGCCGAGCTCGTCGATCTTCTCTTCGAGCTGGCGGGCCATCTTCAGGCCGAATTCGTCGCGGGAGAGCTCGCCGCCCTCGCCGTACCAGTAAGGCTGGTCGATATGGTGGACGCCGGCAATCGGCAGGTCGCCCTGCTCGTGCATCCACTTCATGCCGCCGAGCGAGGCGCCGGCGACGGTGGAGCCGTGATAGCCGTTCCTGCGGGCGATGATCGCCTTCTTTGTCGGCTTACCCATGGCGCCCCAGTAGACGCGCGCCATGCGGAACCAGGTGTCGTTCGCCTCCGAGCCCGAGCCGGTGAAGAAGACGCGGTTGATGTTCGGGCCGGCATGCGCGGTGATCTTCTGGGCGAGCAGCACAGCCGGCGGCGTCGTGGTGCCGAAGAAGGTGTTGTAATAGGGCAGCTCGTTCATCTGCCGCATGACGGCCTCGGCGATCTCC
>CBIMFD010000447.1:0-2106 GCA_966243085.1 uncultured Shinella sp. | reverse complement strand
GCTGCTGCCGGGCCTGCTTTCGGCCGCCCAGCGCCATGCCGACACGGGCTATGGCGACGTGGCGCTCTTCGAGGTCTCCGGCACCTATGAGAGCGACCGGCCGGAAGGCCAGCGGCGCGTTGCCGGTGGCATCCGCCGCGGCACGGCAACGCTATCGGGTGCCGGCCGCCTCTGGTCGAACGCCGCCAAGGGCGGCGGCAAGCCGGTCGACGTCTATGACGCCAAGGCCGATGCGCTCGCCGTGATCGAGGCCTGCGGCCTGCCAATGGGCAATGTGCAGATCGAGCCCGGCGCGCCCGGCTGGTATCATCCGGGCCGCTCCGGCACGATCAAGATGGGCCCTAAGATCGTTCTCGGCTATTTCGGCGAGTTCCACCCGAAGGCGCTCGGCGCGCTCGATGTCTCCGGCGCGCTCTGCGGCTTCGAGATCTTCGTCGACGCGATGCCTGAGCCGAAGAAGAAGGCGACGCGCACCAAGCCGGCGCTCGACCTCTCGCCCTTCCAGGCCGTCAGGCGCGACTTCGCCTTCGTCGTCGACAAGACGGTGGAAGCGGGCGCGATCGTCCGCGCGGCGAGCGGCGCCGACCGCAAGCTGATCGCCGCCGTCAACGTCTTCGACGTGTTCGAGGGGGCGTCGCTGGGCGAAGGCCGGAAGTCTATCGCCATCGAGGTCGTCATCCAGCCGGTCGACAAGACCCTGACGGACGAGGACTTCGAGGCCCTGACGGCCAAGATCGTCGGCAATGTCGTGAAGACCACGGACGGGACGCTGCGCGCTTAGCGCTCTTGTTCAACGCAATTCCGGACGCAAAACCGCTACACACTTTTGCTGGAATTGCTCAAAACCCGAACGATTGCTGCGCCGGCTCCGGCGCAGCAAGGGAGATGCCTTCCAGCGCCAGCATCTTCAGTTTCGACGATGCCCCGCCGGGCGCGGAAAAGCCCCCGACCTTGCCGCCGGCGGCGAGCACCCGATGGCAGGGGATGATGAGGGCGACGGGGTTCTTCGCCATGGCCTGCCCCACCTCGCGGGCGGCCTCCGGCCCGGCGCCGAGTTCGCGGGCGAGCGTGCCGTAGGTGGTCGTCTCGCCCCAGTGGAGGCGCCGCGCCGCCGCATAGACCTTCAGGAAGAAATCGCTCTGGCCGGCAAGATCGAGCGGCACATCGGAGAAATCCGCCGCTTCTCCTGCGAAATAGCGCTTCGCCCCGACGACAGCCTTCGCGACGGCCGGCAGCGGCTCGGCCGGCTCCGCCTCGGGCAGATGGCGCAGCAGCAGGCGGCGCGTGGTCTCGGCGCTCTCGCCGGGAAGCTGGAAGCGCAGGACACCGGCTTCGCTCCAGGCGATGCCGCAGGGGCCGGCCTCGGTTTCGAAGATCAGATAGTGCGTCTTGTGGGCCATGCTCGGCTCCTGTTCCCGTTTTGTCACAAGATCGGGCTTTGCCCGGCGACTTTCAACCCGTTTCTTGCCGGGGCTTGCGCCCTGCGCGGGCAATCCGCATAACCCACGGCAAACGATTCAGGAGGAGACGACGTGGAACGGTCCGAGATCATCATCGGCGGGGATACGGCAGGCATCGAATGGCGCGTGCCGGTCTACCGCTTCAAGGGCAGCGATGTGGCGGCGCCCTCCGTCTATATCCAGGCGGCGCTGCATTCCAACGAACTGCCCGGCACCGCCCTCCTCCATTTCCTTCTCGAACGGCTGCGCAAGGCGGATGACGAGGGCGCGATCCGCGGCGACATCACCGTCGTGCCGCAGGCGAACCCGATCGGGCTCGCCCAGTCGCATTTCGGCGAGATGCAGGGCCGCTTCGACCTCGGCTCGCGCACCAATTTCAACCGCGACTTCCCGCTGGTGGCGCTCGCCGGACGCGACGGCCTGCTCGAAGGCATGGAGCGCCGCAGCGCCGCCGACCGGCTGAAGCGCACGCTGCTGCATGCCGCGCTCGGCGCCGATCTCGTGCTCGACCTGCACTGTGACGACGAATCCCTGCAATATGCCTATATCGATGAGGCCTTCTGGCCGGAGGCGGCCGACCTCGCATCGGCGCTCGACATGCAGGCCGTGTTCCTCTCCGACGGCGAAAGCACCGCCTTCGAGGAGG
>CBIMFD010000446.1:0-2109 GCA_966243085.1 uncultured Shinella sp. | reverse complement strand
AGTGGTGCCCGGAGGCGGATTTGAACCACCGACACGCGGATTTTCAATCCGCTGCTCTACCAACTGAGCTATCCGGGCATCCGGCTTGGATTTCGTTGAAATCCGTGGGGCGTTTGGTTCCGCCCCGGAAGCGAGCGGGGTTATAGCATCTTGCAAAAATGTGTCCAGCCCCAACGGCGGTTTTTTGCGGGAAAATTGGCGGGCTTCGCAAGCCGCGGAAAAGACTGCGTTTTCGCCATGTGACGGTGGCGTCACATATCGTCGTCGTCGGCCTTCGTCTCGTCGTCGGCAACGGGAATGGCATAGGAGCCGGATAGCCAGCGATTGAGGTCGACGTCGCGGCAGCGGCTGGAGCAGAAGGGATAGTGCTCGCGCGCGGAGGGCCGCCTGCAGATCGGGCAGGGCACGGCCTTGCGCAGCGGCGCCACGGTGGCGGAGGGCTTTCCGGTCTCGCCGGCCATGTCAGATATCCGCCCAGCCGGCATGCACGTCGAAACCTTCGCCGGAAAGAAGCGCGAGGGTCTCGTAGAGAGGAAGGCCGACCACGTTGGTGTAGGAGCCGACCAGTTTGACGACGAAGCTGCCGGCAATGCCCTGGATGGCGTAGCCGCCCGCCTTGCCGCGCCATTGGCCGGAGGCGAGATATTGCTCGATGTCGAGGCTCGACAGGCGCTTGAAGCGGACCTTGGTGTCGATGACCTTCTGGCGCACCGTGCGGTCCGGCGTGATGAGGCAGACACCGGTGAAGACGCGATGGCTGCGGCCGGAAAGAAGATGCAGCGCGCTGGAAGCCTCATCGACCATCTCCGTCTTCGGCAGGATGCGCCGGCCGACCGAGACGACCGTGTCGGCGGCCAGGACATAGCTGCCGGCATAGGCCGGGTCGCCCTTGATGGCGGCAAGCGCGGCCTGCGCCTTGCCGGTGGAAAGGCGACGGGCGAGCGAGCGGGGATGCTCCGAGCGCTTTGGCGTCTCGTCGATATCCATCGGCATCAGGCGCGTGGGCGCGACGCCCGCCTGCGCGAGCAGCTCGACGCGGCGCGGCGAGCCGGAGGCGAGGATGAGCTTTTCGGTCTGCGCCATGGGATCTCCGGGAAAGCGCCGGGGTGCGCCTCGCTTCGCTCTGCGGCAGGATGCCGGGCGCGGGCGCGGCCCCAGGGCCTGCGAGAAGCGTCTTACTTGAAACGGTAGGTGATGCGGCCCTTGGTGAGGTCGTACGGGGTCATCTCGACCAGCACCTTGTCGCCGGCGAGAACGCGGATGCGGTTCTTGCGCATGCGGCCTGCGGTATGCGCGATGATCTCGTGCTCGTTTTCGAGCTTGACGCGGAAGGTTGCGTTCGGGAGCAGTTCCGTCACGACGCCGGGAAATTCGAGGACTTCTTCTTTTGCCATCTTGTGGTGATATTCCTGTGAGGTGAATTCGGGGAGGCTGGATGCCCGCCTCGAAAAAGTTGCCGGAAACTACACAATCGCCAGGGCTTTGTGAACACCGAAGCGCCGGGTTTCTGCATTTGCCGGAAAGAGAACCGCCGCGCGCTCAGCTTGTACCCTTCAAACGCTTCTCGATCAGCATCTTCAGGAACTCGCGCACCTCGCGGTAGGCGCTCATGATCTGGTCGCGCGTGCCGGTGGCGACCGTCGGGTCCGGCGTCGGCCAATACATGACGTCGACGGCCATGGAGCGGGTGAGTTCGAGGGCGGCGTGATGGGCTTCCGGGGCAAGCGTGACGATGAGGTCGAAATAGTCGTCCTCCAGTTCGTCGAGCGAATGGGGCGCATGGCGGCCGAGCGAAAGGCCGACCTCGCCGAGCACGGCATCGACGAAGGGATCGCGCTCGCCGGGGCGGATGCCGGCGGAGGCGACATAGGTGCCGGCGGGCATCAGGCTGCGGGCGATCGTCTCGGCCATTGGCGAGCGTACGGCGTTCATGCGGCACATGAAGAGGACCGAACGGGGCGTTCGCGGCTGGGCTCTCTCGGGTGCCGGGGAAACGCCCTCCATCCGTCACCCGCGCCAGTAGAGGACGCAGAGGAGTGTGAAGAGGCGCCGGGCCGTGTCGAAATCGAATTTGATCTTGCCCGAAAGCCGGTCCATCAGCGTCTGCGA
>CBIMFD010000445.1:0-2125 GCA_966243085.1 uncultured Shinella sp. | reverse complement strand
TGCGCCGCCTTCGGCACGACCTCGGCCGCACCCATGCTGCATATCGAGGGCGTGACGCCCGAGGCCGAGGGCGCCGCCGCGCCGGATGCCGACCGTGCGACAATCACCCACGCCGACATGATCGACGTCTGGGCGATGTTCAACGACGGCCCCGAAGAAGTCGAGCTCGTCGCCATCGGCAGCCCGCATGCCTCGGCCTCCGAATGCCGCGCCTTCGCCGACGCCCTTGCCGGCCGCAAGCGGCACCGCGACGTCGCCGTGATCGTCACGGCGGGCCGCGACGTCATGGCGGAGGCCGGCGATGTCCTTGCCCGGCTGCGGGAAAGCGGTGTGCAGGTGCTGCCGGACCTCTGCTGGTGCTCGATCTCCGAGCCCGTGTTCCCGACGAGGACGCGGGCGCTCATCACCAATTCCGGCAAATATGCCCATTACGGCCCGGGTCTTTCCGGCCGCACCGTGCGCTTCGGCAACCTTGCCGACTGCGTGGAGGCGGCGCTGACCGGCCGCGTGGCGCCCCGCCTGCCGGCCTGGCTCGCCTGACGACGGAGTTTCCCCCTTCGTCCCCGCCTTCCCCCTCGATGCTAGAGTCCGCGACATCGCGCAACGTCATCGAGGATCAGGAACATGACAGAAGTTTCGCCGCGCATCGGCCTTGGCTATGTGATGCCGTCGCAGGCCCAGAAGCACGTCACCGTCAACGAGAGCCTGCGCCGGCTCGACGCCGTGGTGCAATGCGCGGTGAAGTCCGCGACGACGACCGGGGAGCCGGGCACGCCGGCTGAAGGTGATGCCTATATCCTGCCCGCCGGCCGGTCCGGCCCCGCCTGGGACATCCTTGCCGAAACCCATATCGCGGTCTTCCAGGACGGCGCCTTCACGGCCATTCCGCCGGCCGCCGGCTTCCTTGCCTATGCGATGGATACCGGCCGCTTCCTGCTGTTCGACGGCGCGGCCTGGCGGACGATCCCGCTTTCGGGCGACAACGTGCCCTCCCTCGGCATCAACACCGGCGCGGACGCGAACAACCGGCTGGCGGTCAAGGCGAATGCCGAGCTTCTCAGCCATGACGACGTCACGCCCGGCAGCGGCGACGCCCGCAAGGTCATCAACAAGGCTGGCACCGGCAACACCGCCTCGCTCCTGCTCCAGACCGGCTTTTCCGGCCGCGCCGAGATCGGCCTCGTCGGCGAGGACAATCTTACCGTCAAGGTCTCCTCCGACGGCGGCAGCTTTACCGAAGTCATGCGCGCGGATGCAGCGACCGGCAACCTCGCAGTCGGCTTGAGTACTACGCCGGTCTGTAGGCTCGATGTCGCCGGCCCCGTGCGGGTCGCCGGCTACACTGTCGCCGCCCTGCCGCCGGCCGGCGCCGGGGCGGGGCAGATCATCCACGTCACAGACGCGTCGGGCGGCGCCGTCCTCGCCTTCAGCGACGGTACGAGCTGGCGCCGCGTCACCGACCGCGCCGTCGTTTCCTGACCGCGGCGATGGACTTGATTGGAGTCAATGGCTTGGAGAGGGATGGCGGACAGAGAGGGATTCGAACCCTCGATAGAGTTTCCCCTATACACGCGTTCCAGGCGTGCGCCTTCAACCACTCGGCCACCTGTCCGTCCGCTCGCTGCCGGCGGTCAGTCCGGCGCGGATCGCTTTCCTGTTTCCATTCCGGCGAGACGGCGCGATATATACCGAGGTTTGCAGCGGGATCAACCGCTTTCTGACAGATTGTTGAAGGATTTCCCGCGCTGCGGCGAAGGATTGCGCGAGGCCGGCCGTCTTCTTATCTATAGACAGGAAGAAAGCGGGGCGGAATTGCCGCGCGCAGGCTGCGCCGGGAGGGCGCGATGATACGGTTCGTCCTCAAGGCCATCAGCCTTCTCGCCCTCGTCGTCGCCATCATGGCCGGCACGATCGACGCGATCCAGTCGGTCTCGGCCTCCGAGCCGGTGCTGACGCCCCTTGCCGTCGCCTGGAGCACGGCAAGCCCCGATACGATCGCTCTCGTCGCCGACAGCATCATGCGCAACTTTCCCTATGCCTGGGATCCGGCGGCCATGTGGGTGCTTTCGCAGCCGGCCTTCGCCGTACTGCTCACCGTTTCGCTGTTCTTCTGGGTGATCGCCTA
>CBIMFD010000444.1:0-2134 GCA_966243085.1 uncultured Shinella sp. | reverse complement strand
CCGAGGCCGGCAAGGACACGGCCTACTACGTCAAGCCCGCCATCGTCGAAATGCCGAAGCAGGCAGGCCCGGTGCTCGAAGAGACCTTCGCGCCGATCCTCTACGTGATGAAATATTCCGACTTCGACGCCGTTCTGGACGACCACAACGCCGTCTCGGCCGGCCTCTCCTCCTCCATCTTCACGCTCAACGTGCAGGAGGCCGAGCGCTTCCTTTCGGCCGACGGCTCGGATTGCGGCATCGCCAATGTCAACATCGGCACCTCGGGCGCCGAGATCGGCGGCGCGTTCGGCGGCGAGAAGGAAACCGGCGGCGGGCGCGAATCCGGCTCCGACGCCTGGAAGGCCTATATGCGCCGCTCCACCAACACGGTGAACTATTCGAAGGCCTTGCCGCTCGCCCAGGGCGTCTCCTTCGATATCGAGTAAGCGGCCATGACCGTCTCCACCAAGATCGAGGAGGCGGGCTTCACGCCCGCCTCGCGCATCGCCGCCATCGGCGTTTCAAAGATCCTGCAGATCGGCGCGCGCGCGAATGCCATGAAGAAGGATGGCCTGCCGGTCATCATCCTCGGCGCCGGCGAACCCGATTTCGACACGCCCGACAACGTCAAGGAAGCCGCCAAGGCGGCCATCGACCGCGGCGAGACGAAATATACCGCGCTCGACGGCACGCCGGCACTGAAGAAGGCGATCGTCGAAAAATTCCGCCGCGAGAACGACGTCGACTATGCAATCGACGAAGTCACCGTCGCGACGGGCGCCAAGCAGATCCTCTTCAACGCCTTCATGGCGAGCGTCAATCCGGGCGACGAGGTGATCATCCCGACGCCCTACTGGACCTCCTATTCCGACATCGTGGAAATCTGCGGCGGCGTGCCGGTGCTAATCCCCTGCGACGCCGAAGCCGGCTTCCGCCTTAAAGCGGAACAGCTCGAAAAGGCGATCACGCCGAAGACCCGCTGGGTGCTCCTCAATTCCCCGTCCAACCCCTCGGGCGCGGCCTATGGCGAGGAAGACTACCACCCGCTCATCGACGTGCTGCTGCGCCATCCGCATGTCTGGCTGATGGTCGACGACATGTACGAGCATATCGTCTACGACGGATTCAGGTTCGTCACCCCCGTCGCCATCGAGCCGCGCCTGAAAAGCCGGACGCTGACGATCAACGGCGTCTCCAAAGCCTATGCCATGACCGGCTGGCGCATCGGCTATGCCGGCGGCCCGAAGGCGCTGATCAAGGCCATGGCGGTGATCCAGAGCCAGGCGACCTCCTGCCCCTCCTCCGTCAGCCAGGCCGCCTCGGTCGAGGCACTCACCGGCCCGCAGGACTTTTTGAAGGAACGCCAGGCGAGCTTCCAGCACCGTCGCGACCTCGTCGTTACGGCGCTGAACGCCATTCCCGGCCTCGCCTGCCGCACCCCGGAAGGCGCCTTCTACACCTTCTCCGGTTGCGCCGGCGTGATCGGCAAGACGACCCCGAAAGGCAAGCGCATCGAAGCCGACAGCGATTTCACGGACTATCTCCTCGAAGACGCCCATGTCGCCGTCGTCCCCGGCTCCGCCTTCGGCCTCTCGCCCTATTTCCGCATCTCCTACGCCACGTCGGAAGCGGAACTGAGGGAGGCGCTGACCCGCATCGCCGAGGCCTGCGCGCGGCTTTCCTGAGCCACCGCAAAGCAAGCCGGCAAAAGAAAAGGGGCCTCGCGAGAGGCCCCATTTTTATTGGTCCGCGCCTTTGCGGCGTTCTTTGCTTCCCCGCGGCCGGGCCACGAACGAAAACGCCCCGGACCGGCCGGGGCGTTGAAGGGTCTGGGAAATCAGGCGGCGCGGGCGCCGTGATGCTCCTGGGCGTAGTAGTGGCCGAAGCGGTTGGCGAGGAAGGCGTCGAGGGCGATTTCTTCCTGGCGGACGAAACCCTTTGCGCGCAGCGAGCCGTCGGCGAGCATGTCGAGCACGGCGCAGATCGAGCCGGCCGTGGTGATCTGGATGGCCGAATGCAGGCTGCCGGCGACCGGGGCGCTGTAGACCTTGTTGGCGTAGGTTTCCTGGATGAGGCGGCCGTTCTTGCGGCCCGAGACGGTCACGAAGATGATGACGACGTCCTGCGTGGTGGTCGGAAGCGCGTTCTCGAA
>CBIMFD010000443.1:0-2150 GCA_966243085.1 uncultured Shinella sp. | reverse complement strand
GTGCGCATGTGCACATATTCCGGTGCCTCGACGGCCGGGTCTTCCAGAACCTTGCCTTCGGAAGAGGAGTGCAAGAGGTTCGCGTCGACCGAGAACGGCGCTTCGCCCTTCTTGTCCTTGGCGACCGGGATCTGGTGCTGTTCGGCGAATTCGAGGAGCTGCGTGCGGCTCTTGAAGGACCAGTCGCGCCACGGCGCGATGATCTTGATGTCGGGGTTCAGCGCATAGGCCGACAGCTCGAAGCGGACCTGGTCGTTGCCCTTGCCGGTCGCGCCGTGCGCGATGGCGTCGGCGCCGGTCCTGGCGGCGATCTCGATCAGGTGCTTAGAGATCAGCGGACGAGCGATCGACGTGCCGAGCAGGTAGACGCCTTCATAGACGGCATTGGCGCGGAACATCGGGAAGACGAAATCGCGCACGAATTCCTCGCGCACGTCCTCGATGAAGATCTCCTTGATGCCGAGCATCTCGGCCTTCTTGCGCGCCGGCTCCAGCTCTTCGCCCTGGCCGAGGTCCGCCGTGAAGGTCACGACTTCCGCACCGAGTTCGGTCTGCAGCCATTTCAGGATGATCGAGGTGTCGAGGCCGCCCGAATAGGCCAGCACGACTTTCTTCACGTCTTTATGTGATGCCATGATGATGAGGTCCGTTGCATGAAGGGACGCGGCAAGCCCGCGAAAGCCCGGTGTCGCGGCACTTTTAGCGAGATTGGCGCGCGACGCAAGGGCAGAGCCTTCTCCCGCCGAATGCCCGTAACCTTCGATCATAAGGTTTGATTGGCATTTCCCGGAAAGGGCGGTAAGGATTTTCAGCTTTCGCCCTTCGAGACCACCGCCATGGACTTCCTGCCCACGCTCGCCACGCTTCTCGCCTTCACGGCAGCCAGCCTGCTGCTGGCGATGACACCCGGCCCCGACATGACGCTCTCGATCAGCCGGGCGCTGTCGCAGGGCCGCGGGCCGGCGCTCTATGTCGTGATCGGCACCAGCCTCGGGATCGTCGTGCACACGATGCTCGTCGCCTTCGGCATTTCGGCCCTCATCACCGCCTCGCCGACGGCCTTCCTCATCCTGAAGACGGGCGGGGCGGCCTATCTCCTGTGGCTCGCCGTGCAGGCGATCCGCTACGGCTCGAATTTCACGGTGAAGGCGGCGGCCGGCCCGTGCGGCACCGTGCTTGCCAATATCTCGTCCGGCTTCTGGGTGAACCTGCTCAATCCGAAGGTCATCATCTTCTTCATGACCTTCCTGCCGCAGTTCATCTCGGCCGGCGACCCGAACGTCACCGGCAAGCTGATCTTCCTCGGCCTCTTCTTCATCGTCGTCGGCATTCCGGTGAACGTGATCGTTATCCTCGCCGCCGACCGGCTGGCGAGCTGGCTCCAGCAGAACCCGAAGGTGCTGCGCGGTATCGACTATACCTTCGCCGGCGTGTTCTCGGTCTTCGCGATGAAGATCTTCCTCACCCAGTCCCGCTGACCGGCCTCAGCCGATCAGCAGCGCGTCGTCGTCCAGCGTCTGGCCGCGCATCTTGCGGAACATGGCGATGAGGTCCTCGACCTGCAGGTTCTTGCGATTGTCGCCGGCAACGTCCAGCACGATCTCCCCGCCATGCAGCATGACGGTGCGGTGGCCGTAGTCGAGCGCCTGGCGCATCGAATGCGTCACCATCAGCGTCGTCAGCTTGCGCTCGGAAACGATCTTCTGCGTGAGGGTCATGATGAACTCGGCCATGCCCGGATCGAGCGCGGCCGTGTGCTCGTCGAGCAGCAGCACGTCGGAGCCGGCAAGCGTCGCCATGACGAGCGAGACGGCCTGCCGCTGGCCGCCGGACAGAAGGTCCATCCGGTCGCGCATGCGGTTCTCGAGGCCGAGGTTCAGTTCGGCGATGCGCTCGCGGAAATGCGTGCGCCGCTGCGGCCCGAGCGCGGCGGCCAGGCCGCGCCGTTCGCCGCGGCGAGCGGCAAGCGCGAGGTTCTCCTCGATGGAGAGCGCGCCACAGCTTCCCGTCAGCGGGTCCTGGAAGACGCGGGCGACGCGGCCGGCGCGGGCGGCGGTGCCCTGGCGGGTCACATCGGCGGTGCCGATCTTCACCTGGCCTTCGGTGGCGATGACGTCGCCGGCAAGAACGCCGAGCAGCGTCGACTTGCC
>CBIMFD010000442.1:0-2157 GCA_966243085.1 uncultured Shinella sp. | reverse complement strand
GGCATGATCGTGTAGCCGGGGATCGATTCCAGCTTGTCGAGCGTGCCGCCGGTATGGCCGAGGCCGCGCCCGGAGATCATCGGCACGGCAAGCCCGCAGGCGGCCGCAATGGGCGCCAGCATCAGCGAGACATTGTCGCCGACGCCGCCGGTCGAGTGCTTGTCGGCGACCGGGCGGCCCAGGTCCGACCAGTCGAGCACGTCGCCCGAATCGCGCATGGCCAATGTCAGCGCCACGGTCTCCTCGCGCGCCATGCCGTTGAACCAGACCGCCATGGCGAAGGCCGCCACCTGCCCCTCGGAGACGCTGCCATCCGTCACGCCGGCAACGAGGCGGGCGATCTCCTCGCGGCTGAGGGGCTCGCCGTTCCGCTTGCGGCGGATCGTCTCCTGCGGCAGCATCTCAGTAGCTTGCAGGCGCGGAGGGCGCAGCCTTGCCGCCGAGCACGGAAAGAATGTCGCCCAGCAGGCCCGAGGCGCCGAAGCGGAAGGTTTTCGGCGTCGCCCAGCCCTCGCCGAGGATCGAGGCGGCGAGCGCCAGGTATTCGCCGGCATCCGCCACGGTGCGCACGCCGCCCGCCGGCTTGAAGCCGACCGGCCTGCCGCTCGCCTTGATGGCGTTCAGCATGATCTCTGCGGCCTGCAGGGTGGCGTTGACGGCAACCTTGCCGGTGGAGGTCTTGATGAAATCCGTGCCGGCGGCAATGGTAAGGTCGGAGGCCTCGCGGATCAGCGCCGGGTCCTTGAGTTCGCCTGTCTCCAGGATGGTCTTGAGCGTGACGGGCGGCGGGCAGGCGGCCCTTACGGCCGTCACCATCTCCGTCACGGCCTCTTCGTCGCCGGTGATGAAATCGCGGTACGGAATGACGAGGTCGATCTCGTCGGCACCGTCGGCAGTCGCCTGCTTCGTCTCGGCGACGACGCCCGCAACGGTCATGTCACCCGAGGGGAAGTTGACGACGGTGGCGATCTTCACCGCATTCCCCTTGCCGAGGATGCCGCGCGCCTGAGCCACGAAGCGCGGCCAGATGCAGATGGCGGCCGTCGGCCCGAAGGGCGTCTGCGCCTGCCTGCAGAGCTTTTCGATGGCCGCCGCATCGCAAGTGTCGGTCAGATCGGTCAGGTCGAGCAGCGAGAGCGCTTTCTTGGCGATGGCCTCATGCATGGTCGTCGTCTCCGCCCGCGATCATCTCGGCGAGGATTGCGGCGAGCCGCTTTCCGCCGATCGGGGCCATGTCCTTGGTTTCGTGATGGCTGAGTTCGCCGCCCGTCATGCCGGCGCCGAAATTGGTGATGACCGAGGCGGCCGCGACCCTGAGGCCGAGATGGCGGGCGATCAGCACTTCCGGCACGGTCGACATGCCGACGGCATCGGCGCCGAGCACGCGCGCCATGCGGATTTCCGCCGGCGTCTCGAAGCTCGGCCCGGAGAACCACATGTAGACGCCGCTGGAGAGCGGGATGCCGAGCTTTTCCGCCGCCCGCTCCATGCTTGCGGCGAGCCCGGCATCGTAGGCATTGGTCATGCCGACGAAGCGGTCGTCGCCGGCAAGGCCGATCAGCGGATTGGTGCCCGAGAAATTGATGTGGTCGGAAATCCGCATCACCGAGCCGGGCGGCATGTCGTCCCGCAGCGATCCGGCCGAATTGGTGAGGATCAGCGAGGTGACGCCGAGCCCCTTCAGCACCTCGATGGGCGTGCGCATGGCATTGGCGTCGCCGCTTTCGTAGTAGTGCACGCGGCCGGAAAGCACGATGACGGGGACGGCGCCCAGATGGCCGATGACGAGCTCGCCGGCATGGCCCGAGACGGCGCTGACCGGAAAGCTCGGCAGGTCGGAATAGGGGATGCGCAGCGGATCGGCGATCGCTTCCACCAGCGAGCCGAGGCCGGAGCCGAGCACGATGCCGTGGCGCGGCGCGACGCCGCCGAGGCGCGAGATGAGGAGGTCGGTCGTCGTGGCGCTCATCCGATCACGTCCGTCGCAAAGCCGTGCGGCAGAAGCTCTTCCATCGTCATGGTCTTCTTCACGCCGGTCTCGTCGCAGAGGTAGATCTGCGTTTTCGCCGAGGCGAATTCGGCGATCTTCTGCCGGCAGCCGCCGCAGGGCGGGCAGAGCGGCAGCTTCTCGGCGATCACCGCCATCTCGACGATCTT
>CBIMFD010000441.1:0-2165 GCA_966243085.1 uncultured Shinella sp. | reverse complement strand
CCCGGCTTCGACAGCGCGCCCTATTTCACCGCCACGCTCTGCGTCACGCGCGACCCGGAAAACGGCATCCGCAACATGGGCACCTACCGCGCCGCCCTCAAGGCGGAAGACCGCCTCGGCGTGCGCATGGCGAGCCGTCTGTCCGGCGCGGGCGGCTACCAGCACTGGCTGAAATACCAGAAAATGGGCAAGCCCATGCCCTGCGCCATCGTCATCGGCTGCGCGCCCGCCGTCCTCTTCACCGGCCCGCAGAAGCTGCCGATCGACCAGGACGAACTCGGCGTCGCCGGCGGCCTGATCGGCGAGCCGATCCGCATCGTCAAGTGCAAGACCATCGACCTCGAAGTGCCGGCCGACGCGGAAATCGTCATCGAGGGCCTGATCGACCCGGTCCTTCTGGAACCGGAAGGCCCGTTCGGCGAAAGCCACGGCCATGTCGCGCTGGAGGACTTCAACATGTCCATGCAGGTGACGGCGATCACCCGCAAGAAGAAACCGGTCCTCGTCTCCATCGTCAGCCAGGTCACGCCGAGCGAATCGAGCGTGCTCAAGCGCGTCGCCTACGAGCCCCTGTTCCTCAACCACCTGAAGAAGGTGCTGAACGTCAAGGGCATCAAGCGCGTCGTCATGCACGAGCCGCTCACCAATATCCGCAAGGTGATCTTCCTGGAATTCGACCGCTCCGCGCCGCAATCGGAAATCTGGCGCGGCCTTCAGGGCGCGGCGACGCTGCAGGCCCAGTGCGGCAAGATCGTCATCGCCGTTTCCGACGATATCGACAGCCGCAATGCGGATGCCGTCTTCTGGTCGCTCGCCTACCGGGCCAACATGATCGACGACGTGCATGTCACGCCCTATCGCTCGGGCGGCCACGGGCCGAAATCCGGCTCGAAGAGCGCCGAGGGCACGCTGCTGATCGATGCGACGCTGAAGGCGCCGATGCCGCCGCTGGCCCTGCCGGCCGAACCCTACATGGTCAGGGCGCGCAGGATCTGGGAGGATCTTCAGCTCCCCCGCCTCTCGCCACAGCCGCCGTGGCACGGCTATTCGCTGGGCGACTGGAGCGACCTGTGGACCCGGTTCGCCGATGCCGCGGTTGCCGGAGACTGGCGCGAGACGGGCGAGAACACGCTCGCGCGTCGCCAGGGCGGAATGAAGCCCGAAACGCCGGTGCGCGACATCGAAAAATAGAGCGGCAGGAAAAAACGGGCAGGCGGCCCACCGGCCGCCTGCATCGCAAGGCTTGCTCGGCCCGCAGAATATGGCAAGAGATGACGAAAGCGTGATTTTCTCGTATGACAATCATGCGGTCACACCGAGATGAGCCCCGTTACGAGGACACCATGAGCACACCGTTTGAAGAAACCCTGAATCCGCTGGTCCACGAACCCGCGCCCCTGCGGAACAAGATTATGAATTCGCTGCGCAAAGCGATCGAGACCGGCGCGCTGGAGCCGGGCACCCGTCTGGTCGAGAAGGACCTGTGCGAGAAGCTCAATGTCAGCCGGACCTCGCTTCGCGAGGCGTTGCGCCAACTTCAGGCGGAAGGTGTCCTGACCGACCACAACAACCGCGGCCTGACCGTGATGACGGTGACCCGCTCCGATGCGGACAACATCTACCGCATCCGCGGCGTGCTGGAGCCGCTCATCGTCGAGCAGTTCATCGAAAACGCCCCGGATGCGGAAATCGAGGCCCTGAAAAAGCAGAGCGAGCATCTGAAGAAGGCCTACCTTGAAGGCAATGCCGAAGAAATCGTCGCCACCAAGCGGGAGTTCTACGACCGCATCTGCACGGGAGCGCGCAACCCCATCGCCTTCGACCTCCTGAAGAAGCTGACCCTGCTGACCTCGCCCCTCCGGCGCAGTTCGGTCGTGCGCCCGGAGCGGCGGAACCAGAGCATTCAGGAAATCGACGCGATCGTGGCGGGCATCGCCGCGCGCGACAAGGCCGCGGCGAAGGCCGCCGCCGAGGCGCACGTCGCCAATGCGGCCCTGTCGGCCTTCGGCGTCGCCTATACATCGTAAACCGCAGGACAATCGCATGCGCCGCTTCATCGTCGCCATCACCGGAGCTTCCGGCATCATCTACGGCGTGCGGGCGCTGCAACTGCTTCGCGAGGTCGAGGATATCGAGACCCATGCGGTGATCTCGCCCTCGGCCTA
>CBIMFD010000440.1:0-2166 GCA_966243085.1 uncultured Shinella sp. | reverse complement strand
TCTATGGCGCGGAATGCGGAAAACCAATCCACCTCTCTTGGCCGCAACACCTATCCCAGCCGAACTGCGCGACACGATGCAATACATGCTGAGTCGCAAGCAGATCCGCGCCTCGGCCGATCCCGGCCCGGCCGTCACGCCGATCTGCCGCATTCCTGCAAACGGCGGCGAAATGAACCAGTGGCTGGCCAAGCAGGCGCTCGATGTCGGCGTCTTCGGCGTCGTCTGGCCGCATGTCAGCACGGCGGAACAGGCCTACAATGCCGTCGCCGCCTGCCGCTATCCGCGCCTGAAGACGGCACCGCGCTACGAACCGGCCGGCATCCGTGGGGACAGCCCCGGTACGGCCGCCCGTTTCTGGGGTCTTTCCCAGACGGAATATTACAAGAAGGCCGATGTCTGGCCGCTCGACCCGGAAGGCGAGGTCCTGGTCATCCTGATGATCGAGGACACGCTCGCGATCGAAAATCTCGACGAGATGCTCACCAAGGTGCCGGGCATCGGCGCCGTGCTGATCGGTGAAGGCGACCTCAGCCAGGAGCTCGGTTATCCGCGCGAATACGAGCATCCGGAGGTCGTGCGCCACATGGCGGAAATCGTGCGCATCTGCAAGGCTCGCGGCGTTCCGGTCGGCCATCCGCATGTCGGCGCCAAGAACGTCGAGCGGGTCATTGGCCAGGGGTTCGATCTGCTGCTGGCGTCGCCCACCCGATCCTTCTCGGCGCTCGAAAACGGTCGCAAGATCGCCGGCCGGGAGTGACAAGACATTCCGAAAAGGCAACGCGCCGGCCGAACCTCGGCCGGCGCGTTCTGTTATGAGGCTTTGCCTCGTTTCCTTGAAACGACAATCGGGGGAGTGGGATGATCACGCAAGCGCTGGCGCAATATATGGCATCGACCGGAACGCGCGACCTCCCGGAAGAAGTGCGCAGATCCGCGGTCCATCATCTGATCGACACGGTCGCCGCGATGGTTTCCGGCAGCATGCTCGAGGCGCGACCGGGAGCGATCGCCTTCGTGAAGGAATTGTCGGGGCGTGAGCAGGCGACTGTGGTCGGCACCGATCTCCTGGCATCCGCCGAGGCGGCAGCGCTGGCGAACGGCATGTTTGCGCATGCCGACGAATCCGACGATTCCCATGGGGCTTCCGTCACGCATCCGGGCTGCTCCGTCGTACCGGCGGCGCTTGCGATCGGTGAAACCGGCGGCGCTTCCGGAGACGGCTTTCTGCGCGCCCTCGTCGCCGGTTATGATGTCGGTACGCGCGTCGCCGCCGCGATCGGCGGCGGCGACTTCATGGTCAAATATCACCATTGCTCCTTCGGCGGCATTTTTGGCGCCGCCGCCGCTTCGACCTCGCTGCTCGGCCTGGATGCCGCCGGATGCGCGCGGACATTGACCTTCGCAACGCATCTGGCATCGGGCAGTACATGCTGGGTTCGCGACCCCGCCCATATCGAGAAGGGTTTCGTGTTCGGCGGCCTGCCTGCCCACAATGGCGTGAAAGCCGCCCTGCTCGGCCGCACCGGCATTCCAACCTCCACGGAACCGCTGGAAGGTACGCCCGGGCTGTTTGCCGGCTATGCCGAAACCGCCCGGCCCGAGCTTGCTACTGAAATGCTTGGAGAGCGGTTCGAGATGCTTTGCACGGCGATCAAGAAATGGTGCGTGGGTTCACCTTGCCAGGCGGCGCTCGACTCGATCGAAGACCTTCTAACACAGCACCGGTTCGGCGCAGACGACGTTGCCGACATCCATGTCACGCTGCCCGAGCGGCGCGTGCTGATCGTCAACAGCAAGGTGCCGAATCTCAATCTTTCGCATCTCCTGTCGCTGTTCATCGTCGATGGCGGGGTCACCTTCGAGTCGGTTCACGAAACCGGCCGCATGGAGGATCCCGTGATATTGGCTCTGCGCAGCCGTATCCGCATCGAGGCACGGCCCGGCGCGCACCGCCGCGAACATGCAATCATCACGCTGACGCTGAAGGACGGGCGCGTATTCGTGAAGAACCCGCAAACGGTGCGCGGCCAGCCGGAGGACCCGATGGACACCGATGAAGTGGTCGCGAAGGCGCATGGATTGATTGCACCGGTGCTGGGCGAGGCTCATGTCAACGGCGGAGTAAAAACCGGCCACGGGGCGGAGCAAAAGTCGGCCACTGCG
>CBIMFD010000439.1:0-2193 GCA_966243085.1 uncultured Shinella sp. | reverse complement strand
GCGAGCGTGCCGAGGACGACCAGCGCATTCATGTCCGGCGCAAGGCGCAGGAGCCCGGGAATGCCCTTGCGGAAGAAGCGCAGGCCCGGCCCCGCCAGCACCAGCGTCGCCAGCACGAACTGGAGGATGCGGCTCTCCTGCATGCCGAGCGTTTCGTGAATGTAATGGCCGAAGGCAGGAAAGGCGTGCGCGCCCATCTCCATGACGAAGAGCGGCGCCGTCAGGACGGCGGCGATGACGAGGTCGCGCCGGAGCGCCTTCGCCTCGGTGGCGCGGCGGTCCTCTTCGGGCGCAGCGGCCGTTTCGCGGATGGCCTTGTACCCGGTGCGCTCGACGGCGGCGGCAAAATCGTCGAAAGAGGCGGCGCCCTTGAGGAAGCGCACGCGGGCACGCTCCTGCGCGAGGTTCGCCGTGGCGTCGAGAACGCCGGGAACGGCCTTTAGCGCCTTCTCGACACGGCCGATGCACGAGGCGCCGGTCATGCCCTCGACTGGAAATTCCAGCACCTCCTGCGAAACGCCGTAGCCGGCATCGCGTACCGCGGCGACGACCGCCGGAACATCCGGCGCGCCGGCGAAGGTGACGTCCGCCCACTCGGTCGCAAGGTTGACGGCCGCGCCGGCAACGCCCGGCACCTTGCCTATCGCCTTTTCGACCCGCCGCACGCAGGAGGCGCAGGTCATGTCCTCGATGGAGAGCTTTATCGTCTGCCGGTCTTCCGGAATGGTGAGCATGGTGCGCCTTTCATCATATCGGACGAAGCCTGCACCTTCCCATCATGTCAAGGTCAAGCCCTTTCAGGCATCGGTCGGCGAATAGCCTTCCGCCTCGATCACGGCGGCGACGGCCGTCCGGTCGCCGGCATTTTCGACGAGGACGCGCTTTGCCGGCAGGTCGATCTCGACCCGGGCGGCAGGATAAGCGGCGAGCACCGCCCCGGTGATCGCCCTGACGCAATGGCCGCAGGTCATGTCCGCGACGGTGAAGGCGAGGGTATCTTGGTCTGTCATGCGAGGTCTCCCGATAGGTTGGCTCAGGCTGAACCCTTCCCCCGTGGGAAGGTCAAGCCCTCTCGAAACCGTTCAGCCGGTCCTTCAGGAGGCCGATGGTGGAGACGTCGGCGTTGGCGAAGGCAAAGCGGAGATAGCCTTCCTGTCCCGCGCCGAAATAGCTTCCCGGCAGGCAGAGGACGCCCGCCTCCTTCGCCAGCTTCTCCGCGACGAAGGCCGAGGACTTGTCGCCGTAGGGGTGCCCAATGAAGGCGAAATAGGCGCCGACGGCGGCGACCCGCCAGTCCGGTACGCCGGCCATCGTCTTCTCGAGGGCCGTGACGCGGCGGGCGATCTCGCGGCGGTTCTCCTCACGCCAGCCGGAAAGCAGCGGCAGGGCGGCCGCAACGGCGGCCTGCGCCGAGCGCGGCGGGCAGATCTGCAGGTTGTCCATGATCTTGGCGATCTGCTCCACCACGGCGGCGCCTGCCGTGATGGCACCGAGGCGATGGCCGGGAATGCAGAAGGATTTCGAGAAGCTGTAGAGGCCAATCAGCGTCTCCTCCCAGCCCTTACGGGCGAAGAGGTCGTGCGGCTGGCCGGTACCCTCCGGCAGGAAATCGCGATAGGTCTCGTCAAGGATCAGCCAGATGCCGCGCGCGGCGCAAAGATCGTAGATCGCCGCCAGCAGGTCCGGCGGGTAGACGGCGCCGGTCGGGTTGTTCGGCGAAACGAGGGCGAGCGCCCGCACGTCCGGTGTGATGGCCGCGGCGAGGGCGTCCAGATCCGGCAGGAAACCGTTCTGCGGATCGCAGGCGGCGAACCGCGTGCGGATGCCGAGCATGGCGAGCGTCGTTTCCTGGTTGAAGTAATACGGATCGGTCATCAGCACGGCGTCGCCCGCACCGGCCACCGCCATGGCCGCGCAGATGAAGGCCTGGTTGCACCCGGACGTGATGTGCGTGTTGCCGGCCGCGAGCGGCGCACCGTAGACCTCGGTGAGATGCGCCGCATAGGCCGCGCGCAGCGTGTCCTCGCCCTCGATGGGGCCGTAGCCGGTATAGGCACGCGCGGCGGCGCACTCGCCGAGCAGGCGCAGCATCTCGGGATGGGGCGGATAGCCGGGCACGGCCTGCGAGAGGTCGATCATCGGCCCGGAACGCCCGTCATAGGCCCGGCCCCAGGCGAAGACGGCGGGGATGGG
>CBIMFD010000438.1:0-2193 GCA_966243085.1 uncultured Shinella sp. | reverse complement strand
ATGGAAGACGACAAGGCACTCTATCCCCCGATCGATCCCTTCAGCGCGGGCCTGCGCGGCTGCTGCCCGCGCTGCGGGCAGGGCAAGCTGTTCGACGGGCTTCTGAAGGTGCGACCGGCCTGCAGCAATTGCGGGCTCGACTATTCCTTCGCCGATTCGGGCGACGGCCCGGTCGTCTTCGTGCTGTTCATCGTCGGCTTCCTCGTCGTCGGCGCAGCGCTCTGGACGGACATCAACTACAATCCGCCGCTCTGGGTGCATTTCATGCTGTGGATCCCGCTGGTCGTCGTCCTCGGCCTGTGGCTCACGCGCCTCCTCAAGGGCCTGCTGATCGCCCTGCAATACCGCAACAATGCAAGACCCGGCGAGATCGACCGTGGCTGAGGTGCCGGCAGCGGCGCGCCGGAGCAGGACCGTCCTTGCCGCGATCGCCTTCTTCGTCGCGCTCGCCATCCTCCTCGCGCTGGGCACCTGGCAGGTCGAGCGTCTGCACTGGAAGGAGGCGCTGCTGGCCGACATGGCCGCGCGCCGCACCGCCGCGCCCGTGCCGCTCGCCGATATCGAGGCGATGGCGGCGAAGGGCGAGGACATCGAGTACCGCCCCGTCACCGCCACCGGCGTCTTCGCCAACAACAAGGAACGCCATTTCTTCGCCACCTGGCACGGCCAGACGGGCTTTTACATCTATACGCCGCTCCGCCTTGCCGATGGCCGCTTCCTCTTCGTCAACCGCGGCTTCGTGCCCTATGAGGCGAAGGAACCGGAAATGCGCAAGCAGGGCCAGCTCACGGGGACGCAGACGGTGACGGGGCTCGCGCGCGCCCGCCTTGCCGAAAAGCCCTCCTACCTCGTGCCGGACAACGACGTCGCCAAGAACATCTTCTACTGGAAGGACCTCGACGCGATGGCCGCCAGCACCGGCATCGCGAGCGGCGAGCTTGTGCCCTTCTTCGTGGATGCGGGCGACGCCCCCAATCCCAAGGGGCTGCCGATCGGCGCCGTCACGCAGTTCGACCTGCCGAACAACCACCTGCAATATGCCATGACCTGGTACGGCCTTGCCGCCGCGCTCGCCGGCGTCGGCCTCTACGCGCTGTTCCGCCGTAGGGGCAATTGAAAGTGCGGGATGGAACGGTTTTCCCTTGGCGGGCCGGTCTCGGGCGGCCTATATGGGCGCAAGGCGTCTGAGACCACCGGATAAGCGATGAGCATGAGTGAAACCCGACCGGACTTGACCATCAGGCTGTGCGGCCCGCGCGGCTTCTGCGCCGGCGTCGACCGCGCGATCCAGATCGTCGTGCTGGCGCTGAAGGCCTATGGCGCGCCGGTCTATGTCCGCCACGAGATCGTCCACAACCGCTATGTCGTGGAAGGGCTGGAGGCCAAGGGTGCGATCTTCGTCGAGGAACTCGACGAGATCCCGGAAGAGCACTGCCAGCAGCCCGTCGTCTTCTCCGCCCACGGCGTGCCGAAATCCGTGCCGGCGGATGCCGAGGCGCGCAACCTCTTCTATCTCGACGCGACCTGCCCGCTGGTCTCCAAGGTCCACAAGCAGGCGATGCGCCACCAGCGTCTCGGCCGCCACGTCGTCCTGATCGGCCATGCCGGTCATCCGGAGGTCATCGGCACGATGGGACAGTTGCCGGAGGGCTCCGTCTCGCTCGTCGAGACCGTCGAGGACGCCGACAGATACGTGCCGGCCGATCCCGACAATCTCGGCTACGTCACCCAGACGACGCTTTCGGTGGACGATACGGCCGGCGTCATCAAGCGCCTGCACGAACGCTTCCCGAACCTCACGGCCCCCGCCGCCGATTCCATCTGCTATGCGACGACCAACCGGCAGGAGGCCGTCAAGCAGGCCGCGCCCGGCTGCGATCTCTTCCTCATCGTCGGTGCGCCGAACTCTTCCAATTCGCGGCGCCTCGTCGAGGTGGCATTGCGCGCGGGGGCGAAACGGTCGGTCCTCGTGCAGCGCGCCTCCGAGATCGACTGGCAGACCATCGGCGACATCCGCACCGTCGGCCTTTCGGCCGGCGCCTCCGCGCCCGAGGTCATTGTCAACGAGATCATCGAGGCGTTCCGCGCGCGTTACAACGCCGTGGTGGAGCTTGCCGATACGGTCGAGGAGAACGAGCACTTTCTCGTCAACCGCGAACTGCGCGCCATCGAACTCACCCCCGCCGACATGGC
>CBIMFD010000437.1:0-2208 GCA_966243085.1 uncultured Shinella sp. | reverse complement strand
TATCATTGGAAGACAGCGTTAGGATTATCCAGGCTGTCGGAGCCTTCAAGCTCGATCTTGCCGAGGTCGAGCGACGCGATGACGCGCTCGATGGTCTTGGTCTGATCGGTCAGGCTGTCGATGGCGGTCTGGACGACCTTGTTGCCTTCCTCGTTGCCTTCGCCGATCATCTGATCGTAGGCCTCGCCCCCTTCGGCGCGGTCGACCAGCGCCTTGAAGGCGGCATGGCTGGCGTCGAGCTTTTCCGTCATTTCCTTGTCGAGCGAGGCGTCCTTTTCGGCGACGAGCTCGTGAAGAGACGGGCCGGTCATCTTGGTGCCGTCCGGGCGGGTATATTCGCCCGTATAGACGGTCTGGATGCCCATGACGTCATAGTAGTGCGAATTGTGCGTGTTGTCGGAGAAGCAATCGTGCTCTTCTTCCGGATCGTGCAGCAAGAGGCCGAGCTTCATGCGCTCGCCGGCAAGTTCGCCGTAGGAGAGCGAGCCCATGCCGGTCAGCATGGCGGTGATGCCGGCCTTCGGGTCGGCTGTCACCGTTTTGGCGGCCTCGCCGTCCGGCGCCCACGCCGTCACCATGTCCTGCAGGTCGGAGACGAGCAGCGAGGTCGCGGCCTTCAGGTAGGCGGCGCGGCGATCGCAATTGCCGTTGGTGCAATTGGCCGTGTCGTAGTCGCTTGCCGGGCGGTTGCCCGCACCGGGGCCGGTGCCGTTCAGGTCCTGACCCCACAGCAGGAACTCGATGGCGTGATAGCCGGTGGCGACATTCGCTTCGACTTCGCCCGCTTCGTGCAGTTCCTGAAGGACCTCCGGCGTGATCGTCGTGGCGTCGATGGTCTTGCCGCCGATCTCCAGCTTCGGATTGGCGATGACATTGCCGACGAAGAGCGCGTTCTCGTCGCTTTCCGTGCCGTAGCTCGCGTCGACATAGTCGATCAGGCCTTCGTCCAGCGGCCAGGCGTTCACCTTGCCTTCCCAGTCGTCGACGATCGGGTTGCCGAAGCGGTAGGCTTCCGTCTGCTGGTAGGGAACGCGCGACTTCAGCCACGCCTCGCGCGCTGCCTTCAGCGTGTCGTCGCCCGGCTTGGCGATGAAGGCATCGACCGCCACGTCGAGCGCCTTGGCGGCGTCGAGCGCGTCGGAATACTTGGCATGGGCGATTTCGGCATAGTGCTTGACGATGGCCGCCGGATCGGCCGCCGCATGGGCGGAGCCGACGGCAAGGCTCGATGTCGCCGCCGCAAGCGCAAAGACGGCGGCGCGAAGGAAGGAAGTGGTCATGACGTCTCCTGGTGTCCTGTTGTCGTGTCCCCCCGACACCGGACGCCGCAACCCGCCGTCAGGTGGGCCGCAGTCCGGATGCCCGGCAGGCACCGGGCTCGGGATAATTCAGGCGCCTTGTCATGGACCAAATAAAAACTGGTGTCAAAGTGTATAGTTTAGAACTGTTTCAAATAGCCCGGCTGCGGAAGCCTCAGGCCTTGCGGCCCATGGCGCAGAAGAAGAAGCCGTCCGTGTCCGTCGAGGCGGGCGTCAGCGTCACAGTGCTGCCGTCGCGCGAGCGGGGCTGCGGCGTGCCGCTGCCGAAGAGCTGCCGCCACGTTTCCGTGGCCGGCTGAAGGACGAAGTCCGGATTGGCCTTGCAGAAGCCGTGCGCCTGCTCCTCGTTCTCCTGCGGCAGGATGGAACAGGTGACGTAGAAGAGCGTGCCGCCGGGCCGCACGAAGGCGCTGGCATTGGCGAGTGCTTCCTGCTGCTGGACGACGCGTTCGTCGAGGTTCTTCTCGGTGAGGCGCCATTTGGTGTCGGGCCGCCGGCGCCAGGTGCCCGTGCCGGTGCAGGGCGCATCGACCAGCACGCGGTCGAACCGGCCGGCCAGTGGCGAAAGGCTGGAAAGGTCCTCGTGGACCTGCACGTTGCGGGTGCCGGCGCGCTTCAGCCGCTCGATGATCGGGGCGAGGCGCTTGCGGTCCGTGTCGTAGGCGTGGACCTGGCCCTTGTTGTTCATTGCCGCCGCCATGGCGAGCGTCTTGCCGCCGCCGCCCGCGCAGAAGTCGAGGACCTGCTCGCCTTCCTGCGGTACGACGAGGTCGGCGACGATCTGCGAACCCTCGTCCTGCACCTCGAACCAGCCCTTCTGGAAGGCAAGGTCGGCGGTGACGTTGGGAAGGCGCGAGGGGCCTTCGCCGGCGGGAATGCGGATGCCCTG
>CBIMFD010000436.1:0-2212 GCA_966243085.1 uncultured Shinella sp. | reverse complement strand
GGTCCGATGGGCGTTTCGAGGCCGAATGTGCTTCCGGTCATTCCCCCTTTACGGAATCCGGGTTATGCATTCTCCATGCACGCCGGCGGAACGGCGCGCCCGTTTTCGAGACTTCTGGAGCCGCTTCGATGACCGCGAAGATCTATCGTCCCGCCAAGACCGCCATGCAATCCGGTAAGGGCAAGACTCATCTCTGGGTTCTGGAGTTCGATGCCGAAAAGCCGCGGACGATCGACCCGATCATGGGCTATACCAGCTCAGGCGACATGTATCAGCAGGTCAAGCTCACCTTCGAGACCTGCGAGGAAGCGATTGCCTATGCCGAACGCAACGGCATCGAATATCGCGTGATCGAGCCGAAGGAATCGACCCGCAAGCGCGTCGCCTATCCGGACAATTTCCGCTTCAACCGCATGCAGCCATGGACCCATTGAGGTTCCCCCGGCCCCTTAGCTCAACTGGATAGAGCAACTGCCTTCTAAGCAGTAGGTCGCAGGTTCGAGTCCTGCAGGGGTCGCCAGGATCGTTTCATGAAAAGGGCAGCCGTCGGGCTGCCCTTTTTTTGTCCCTAGCGGGAGTAGGGAGAGACGCACTGTTTGCGCGGGCCGTGATTGGGCTGGAACGTGTTGTCCGAAATCCGATACGAACGATAGCGGTTTTCGCACCAGTTGACGTGCGAGCGGCCGTAGTGGCGGTCGCGGGAGATCGCGCCGCCGATCGCCGCGCCGAGCCCGAAGGCCGCGAGCGGATACCACCACCCGTCGGAATGGCGGCGGTAGCCCGGGCGGGAATGGCGATAACCGCGATGACCGTGATACCAGCCGCGGCGGTCGCGGTACTGCACCTTCTCGACGGAAGAGGCGGACGGCACCGGTACGCGCATGAAGGTGACGGCCTGCGCCGGCACGACCGAGGTAAGGGCGAGGGTGGCGGAGAGGATGCCTGCGGCAAGACCGGTCTTGAGATTCGACATGGGAGAACCTTTCTCTTTGTTCGCGAAGGAAACGCGGAAGGGCGCACCCTGTTCCCGACGCGGCGGTGAAGCGCATGTTTTCCTTGCGGAATGCCAAAAAAACGGGCCGGTCCGCCTCTCGGCTCGCCAGCCCGTTCCGGCAAGTGCGGATCAGGGTCTTTCGGGGTACAGGGGTTCTCACCACGATCAGGCTGCATCTCCAGATCTCCTGCAAGGCCGATCATGCCCGAATGCGGTTTTGCCGATTGACACAAGGCGCATCTTTTTTGACAATTTCCACATGAGCGAGGAAGAGCCGCGGCAGAAGCCGCTCGACGTCACCATCGTGCTTCTGCCGGAGTCGTCGATCATGTCGCTCGCTTCCGCGCTCGACCCCATGCGCGCAGCCAATCGCGTCGTGCCGGAGCCGGTCTTCCGCTGGAAGATCCTTTCGCCACAGGGCCAGCCGGTCCTTCTGACCTGCGGGTTGGAAATCGGTGTGGACGGCGCCTTTGCCGACGTGACGAGCGGCGACGTGCTGCTCCTCGTCGCCGGTTTCAACCAGGATCGCCATGCCGATCGCACGTTCGTCGCCCGGCTCAAGAAGGTGGCGCGGCGCTTCGGCATCGTCGCCGGCATCGAATCGGGCTGCTGGCTGCTGGCGCGCTCCGGCCTGCTCGACGGGCGCGATGCGACGGCGCACTGGGAAGAGCTAGAGGATTTCGCGGCCGCCTTTCCCGCCCTCAACGTGCGCGCCGACCGCTTCGTCACCGACGGGCCCCTCTGGACTTCCGGCGGCGCCTCGCCGACCTTCGACATGATGCTGCATCTGGTGCGCGCGCGCTTCGGCTCGGCGGTGGCGCTCGATGTGGCGAGCGTCTTCGTCTATGACGAGACCCATGCGGCAACGGATGCGCAGCCGCTCGTCTCGCTTGGGCGGCTCGGCGAGCGGGAGCCGGAGCTTGCCGCCGCCATCCGCCTGATGGAGCGCACCATCGACCGGCCCCTGACGGTCGCCGCGCTCGCCCGGCGGCTCGGTTTTTCCACCCGCAAGCTGGAAACGCTCTTTGCCGGCGGCCTCGGCATCGGCCCGGGAGCCTATTACCTGCGGCTGCGGCTGACGGCGGCGCAGCGGCTGGTGCGCGATACCTCGCTCTCCATCCAGGACGTGGCGCTGCGCAGCGGTTTCGACAGCCTATCCGCCTTCTCCCGCGCCTTCCGCAACCATTTCGGCGCAAGCCCGCTGAAGCTGCGGGCGGA
>CBIMFD010000435.1:0-2216 GCA_966243085.1 uncultured Shinella sp. | reverse complement strand
TAGCCCGTCACCACCCAGGGCAGGTAGTCGGCATGGCCGAGCGCCTTGCCGATCGTCGGCATGGCGGGCGCCACGATCGTCTGGTCGAGCGCAGCCAGCAGCATGGAGAGGAGAACGCCGCCTATGATGACGTTCTTCTCCGGGTCGGACAGGGCAAAGGCCGTCGCCGCGGGTCCGTTCACACGGGGTGTCTCATCCATTCGCTTGGGTCCGATTGCAAGTGTTGCGCATTGCGCACAGGAGGTGAGATGGGCAGGTATCAAGATAATCAACCCGCGTCACGCGCCTTTTCGGCCCGCCAGGCAGGCTCGCGCCCCCGTAACGGGGAATTGTCCGTTTACAGGGCTTTCCAATACGGATATCGTTTATCCTTATTGGATGGGCAAGGTTGAATGATCCTCAAGAGCCAAGTCGAATGGGCGCTGCACTGTTGCGCCATTCTTGCCGGACTTCCGGACGGCCGCTACCTTTCCACCAAGGCGCTTGCCGAGTTCCACGGGCTGCCGAAGGAATATCTTTCCAAGGCGCTGCAGAGCCTTTCGCAGGCACGGCTGGTGGATTCGACGCTGGGCCCGAGCGGCGGCTACCGCCTGTCGCGGCCGCCGGCCGAGATCACCTTCCTCGATGTCGTCGAGGCCGTGGAGGGGAAGGAGCGCTCCTTCGTCTGCAACAATATCCGCGCCAACAATCCGTGCCGGCCGGAAGGCTATTGCGAGATAGGCCCCTGCGCCATCGCCCGCATCATGTGGGATGCGGACGAGGCCTGGCGTTCGCGCCTGCGCGCCGTCACGCTCGCCATGCTCGTGCAGACGCTTGAAAAGGACATTCCGCCGACGCTCTGGCAGAGCACCTTCAAATGGGTGATGAAGCGGGCCGGCTGAGCCCTCGGTTCCGCACGCCCGCTATTTGCGGGCGGCGGCAAACCATTCCTCGAACGTGATCGCGCCGAGATGCGGGTCGTCGTCGGAAACGAGCGAACCGTCGTCGAGCCGCGCGCCGAAATAGCGGGCGTCGGGATCGGCGGCGACTTTGCGGTTGTCGTTCATGGCCTTGAGGTAACGGCCGACGAGGTCGCTGAGGCGGAAGCGCTGCGGTCCGGCGATCTCGACGATGCCGTTCACCGGCGCGGAAACCGCCGCGCCCGCCATGGCGTCGGCCACGTCGTCCGAGGCGATCGGCTGGACATAGGCGGGCGAGAGGCGGACGACGTCGCCGACGGTGCCGGACTGGGCGATGCCGGCCAGGAACTCCATGAACTGTGTCGAGTGCACGATCGTATAGGGAATGCCCGAGGCGCGGATCAGCTTTTCCTGCGCGAGCTTGGCGCGAAAATAGCCGCTTTCCTGCAGGCGCTCGGTGCCGACCACGGAAAGGGCTATGTGGTGCTTCACCCCCGCGGCCTTTCCGGCGGCAAGCAGGTTGCGGCCGGAGGTCTCGAAGAACGCCATCACGTCCTCGTCGGCGAAGGAGGGGGAGTTTGCAAGGTCGAGGACGACGTCGGTGCCGGCAAGCGCTTCGGCAAGGCCTTCGCCGGTGATGGTGTCGACCCCGGTATTGGGCGAGGCGGCGACGACCTCATGGCCCTGCTGCCGCAGGCGTTCCGTGGTCTTCGAGCCGATGAGGCCGGTTCCCCCGATGATGACGATCTTCATGGTGGTTCTCCCGTGGCGGCGCCCTTCGCGCCGCCCTGTTGTTGAGGATGGCGGCAGGTCTCAGTTGAGGCCGGCCTTGTCGAGGCCGTAGAGCTTGTCGGCGGAACCCGGCACCGACTTGAAGGCGATGGCGAGGCGGTTCCAGGCATTGATGGTCATGATCGAGAAGGTGAGGTCGGAAACCTCCTTCTCGGAGAGCTGGCCGCGCACGCGCTCATAGAGCTCGTCCGCAATGCCGCCTTCCGGCAGCCGGGTCACCGCTTCGGTCCAGGCAAGGGCCGCCCGCTCGCGGGGATTGAAGAGGTTGGATTCGCGCCAGATGGCGACGTGGTAGAGGCGCAGCTCGCTCTCGCCGTGGATCTTGGCTTCCTTGACATGCATGTCGAGGCAGAAGGCGCAGCCGTTGAGCTGCGAGGCGCGGATGTTCACGAGGTCGCGGATCGTCTGCTCGATGACGCTGTCCTTCAGCGCCATGCTGAGCTCGGAGATCTTCTTGAAGAATTCCGGCGATTGCTGCGGGTAGTTCAGGCGTTGGGTCATGTCCGTCTCCTTTATTAAGGATAT
>CBIMFD010000434.1:0-2221 GCA_966243085.1 uncultured Shinella sp. | reverse complement strand
TCGCCCAGCATGGCGACGAAGGGGTCCCAGTCGAAGCAGCCGAGATGGGGCATGCGCTCGGCATAATGGCCCGAATGGCGGATCCAGCGCATCACGCCTTCCAGCGAAATCGTGGAGTTGACGAACATGCCGCGCGGCAGGTCGCTCGCGCGCCCGGCAAGCTGGCGCCCGGCAAGCTGGCGCATGGCCTGTTCGGCCTTTTCCGGCGCGTAGCCGCAGGGCAGCACCAGCGTCTCGTCGACGGGAATACCGGCCTCGGCATGCGCGTCGCGGAAGCCGCGCATGCGCTCCATCGTGTTGTGGTCGGTGCCGCGGCCGCCGACGAAGAGGAGCGGCGCCTTCACGCCGTATTCCCGCTTGCAGTTGGCGAGCACCCGGCGCGTCAGTTCCAGTGCGCCGCCGTAGTTGTCGGAAATGACGGAAGGGGCGCGCGAGCCCGGCAGGTCGAGATTGACGGTGCGCACGCCGGAGGCCGCGCACAGGTCGACGATGCGGTCGGGATCGGTGGCGCCCGTCGCGATCAGGCAGTCGACCTGGTAGGAGAGCATGGCGCGAGCCGCCTCCACCTCCAGCGCCGGGTCGCGCCGCGTGCAGGTGACGATGGGGAAGAGGCCGCGCTCGCGCGCCAGCGCCTCGAACTGCTCGACGATGGAGCCGAAATAGCGGTTGTCGTATTTCGGCACGATCATGCCGATGATCTTCGAGCGTTCGCGGCGCAGCACGCTCGCCTGCATGTTGAGCGCATAGCCCTGTTCCTCGGCGAGCTTCGTGATCCTTTCGGCGAGCTTGGCGCTGATGCGACGCTTCTTCCAGTTGCCGTTAAGCACGGCGCTGACGGCGCTGGCGGAGGTGCCCGCGAGCTCTGCGAGATCGTAGATGGTCGTCCGTTTCTGTGGGCTCGTCCGCTTCACATTTTCTCTCCGTTATGCGCGCCACCTTGACATCAATGAAGATTGGTGGCAATTCTTGCTTCATCGATTGAGCAAAGATGCTTCATCGATGAAGTTGCCTGAACAACAAGGCTGACCCAAGGGAGGAGTCAGACGGAGAACCGACGAACCGGACGTTGCGGCGCGCCCGCAGCGAACGATGATCCGTGCGCTTTTGCGCATGGGGCGCGTCGGCCCGTATCGCCCTGGGGGCTTGAGGTCGCCGGCGAACATGACTGCGAAAATCAACCGTGGAGGAACCCAATGAAGACGCTTACTTACCTGCTCGCATCGACCGGCCTCGTCCTGTCGCTCGGCAGCGCCGCTTTTGCCCAGGAAAACGCAACCGTCGCCTTCCTGATGCCCGACCAGGCCTCGACCCGCTACGAGCAGCACGACTATCCCGGCTTCAAGGCCGAGATGGAGAAGCTCTGCGCAAGCTGCACGGTCATCTACCAGAACGCCAACGCCGACGTCGCGCTCCAGCAGCAGCAGTTCAATTCGGTCATCGCGCAGGGCGCTAAGGTCATCGTTCTCGACCCGGTCGATTCCGCCGCGGCTGCGGCCCTCGTCGAAATCGCCCAGTCGCAGGACGTCAAGGTCATCGCCTATGACCGTCCGATCCCCGACAAGCCGGCCGACTACTACGTCTCCTTCGACAACCAGGGCATCGGCAAGGCCATCGCCCAGTCGCTGGTCGACCATCTGAAGGCCACAGGCGTTCCGGACGGCGCCGGCGTGTTGGAGATCAACGGTTCGCCGACCGATGCGGCCGCCGGCCTCATCCGCGACGGCATCCACGAAGCGCTTGAGGCGTCGCCCTACAAGACGCTCGCCGAATTCGACACGCCGGACTGGGCGCCGCCGAAGGCGCAGGAATGGACGGCCGGCCAGATCACCCGCTTCGGTGACGAGATCAAGGGCATCGTGGCGGCGAACGACGGCACGGGCGGCGGCGCCATCGCGGCGCTGAAGGCCGCCGGCGTCAAGGAAATGCCGCCGGTGACGGGCAACGACGCGACCATCGCCGCGCTCCAGCTCATCATCTCGGGCGACCAGTACAACACGATCTCCAAGCCTTCCGAGATCGTCGCCGCAGCCGCCGCGAACGTCGCCGTCAAGCTCCTCAAGGGCGAGACGCCGGAGGCGACCCACACGCTCTACGACACGCCCTCGCAGCTCTTCGTCCCGGCTGTCGTGACGGCGGAGAACATCAAGGCGGAGATATTCGACAAGGGCATCAACAAGCCGGAAGAGATCTGCACCGGCGAATATGCCGAAGGTTGCCGCAA
>CBIMFD010000433.1:0-2222 GCA_966243085.1 uncultured Shinella sp. | reverse complement strand
CTCGTGACCCCTGCCTTTGCCGGCTATGTCCTGCCGATGTCGGCTGCCATCATGGTGGGGCTCTTCCTCGTCCAGTCGAAGGGCACGGCCGCCGTCTCCCGCTTCTTCGGGCCGATCACCGTGCTCTGGTTTCTCGCCATGGCCTGGGGCGGCCTCATCCATATCGGCGACGACTGGACGATCCTCAGGGCCCTCAATCCGCTGAATGCGCTGTGGTTCATCACCCATGCCGGCAGCGTCGGGCTCATCGTGCTCGGCGCGGTCTTCCTCACCGTCACCGGGGCGGAGGCACTTTACGCCGACCTCGGCCATTTCGGCCGAAAGCCGATCCAGGTCGCCTGGTTCATCCTCGTCTTCCCGGCGCTCGCCCTCAACTATCTCGGCCAGGGCTCGCTGATCCTCACCCATCCGGAGGCGGTGGCGAACCCGTTCTTCCTGCTCTATCCCGACTGGGCCCTGCTTCCCATCGTCATCCTCGCCACCATGGCGACGATCATCGCCAGTCAGGCCGTGATCACCGGCGCCTTCTCGCTTGCCCGCCAGGCCGTGCATCTCGGCTTCCTGCCGCGCCTGATGATCAAGTTCACCTCCGAGACCAATACCGGCCAGATCTATGTCCCGGCCGTCAACGGGGTCCTGTTCATCGGCGTCATCGTCCTCATCTTCTCCTTCCAGAGCTCGGAGTCGCTGGCAACGGCCTACGGCATCTCGGTCACCGGCGCGATGGTGGTGACGACGCTGATGGCGCACCAGTTCCTGCGGCAGATCTGGCGCTATTCCACGGTGGCCGCCACGCTGCTCCTCCTGCCGCTTCTTCTGATCGAGGGCGTGTTCCTGGCGGCAAACCTCCTGAAGATCCACGACGGCGGCTGGGTACCGGTGGCGCTCGCGCTTTCCATCATGATCGTCATGTGGACATGGACGCGCGGCACGAAATACCTCAAGGACAAGATGGCGCAGAGCGACATTCCGCTCACCGATTTCATCGACACGCTCGACAAGAAATCCAAGCACGCCCCGGCCATTGTGCCCGGCACCGCCGTGTTCCTGACGAGCGTGCCGGACCGCACGCCGGCCGTTCTCCTGCACAACATCAAGCACAATCACGTCCTGCACGAGCGGAACGTCATCCTCACCGTCTGGACGCAGGACAAGCCCTATGTGCCGGAGGAAGACCGCATCGACATGCACAAGCTCAGCGACCGCTTCCTGCGGATCGACCTGACCTTCGGTTTCATGGAGGAGCCGAACATCACCCGCGCGCTCAGCCTCTGCCGCAAGAAGGGCTTCAAGTTCGAGATCATGCAGACCTCGTTCTATCTCGGCCGGCGCAACCTCGTGCGCTCTCCGACGGTCGGCCTGCCGGGATGGCAGGAGCGGCTCTACATCGCGCTCGCCGATTTCGGCATCGACCCGTCCGACTATTTCCGCCTGCCGGCCAACCGCGTCGTGGAACTCGGCGAGCAGGTCGCGATCTGAGGCTCGAACCTAATTCTTGACAGATCGTTCCAGTATTCCTATATCCCCCTCATGGCACGGAACAAGGAATTCGACAGGGACGACGCGCTTGACGCAGCTATCGGGGTTTTCCGGGAGCACGGCTTCGAGGGCACGTCGACGGACATGCTGGTGCGGGCGATGAAGATCGGCCGGCAGAGCCTCTACGACACCTTTGGCGACAAATGGAAACTCTATTGCCTCGCCGTCGAGCGCTATTCCATTGCCGAGACGCGCGTCCATATCGCCGCGCTCAGCGGCGAAACGCGCGCGCTGGACGGCATCCGGGCGATGATCGGCCGCGTCGTCGAGGATGCGCAGCGGGCGTGCCTCGGGGTCGGCTCGATCTGCGAATTCGGCGAGAGCCGGCAGGAGCTTTCGGCGATCCGCGATACCGCCGGGCTCCAACTCAAGGCCGCGGCCGAGGAGCATATCCGTAAGGCGCAGGCCGATGGCGACATCGCCGGCGATGCCACGGCAGGGGAGATCGCAAACTTCCTCATCGCCGGCATCACCGGGATCCGCGTTGCAGCGCGGGGAGGGGCGAGCCGCGACGACCTGCGCTCGCTGGGCAGGATGACGCTCCGCGCCATCGCCTGAGCAAAAAATTTTCGCTAATTCTGGAATAAACAGTCAAGAAAGGACATAAAATGAAAGCCATCGTCATGAACGGCATCGGCGGGACCGATGTCATGGACCATGTCGACCGCCCCGAACCTGTGGCC
>CBIMFD010000432.1:0-2227 GCA_966243085.1 uncultured Shinella sp. | reverse complement strand
CGGTGGGGAGAAGGGAAAACAGGCGACAGTCTGCCATATGCGATAGCCCTGCCGCTTGCGGGGAGAGGGTTAGGGTGAGGGGCAGCTTCCCTGATAGCCCTTGGGAAAGGAGAGGCGCACCGCACCTTGCGAAAGCGGCCCTGCCGTTCTACCTCTGTTTCCAAGGGCGCAGCGATGCGCCGCCTGCCGCCGGCGCCCTGCCGGCGCGCGCAAAACTGGATCGAAACATGCCTTCCGTCACGCTTTCCGGCCGCGCCTTTCTCCGCCTTTCCGGCAAGGATGCCGAGACCTTCCTGCAGGCTCTGATCACCACGGACCTGCCCTCCATGCCCGAGGGCGAAATCCGTCCCGGTGCGCTGCTGACGCCGCAGGGCAAGATCCTGTTCGACTTCCTCATCCGCCGCGACGGCGCGGACGCCTTCCTGATCGAGACAGGCGAGGACCAGCGCGGCGGACTGCTCAAGCGCCTGACCCTCTACAAGCTGCGCGCCGCCGTGGACCTCGCCGCCGTCGAGGGCAATGCCGTGACGGTGGCATGGGATGCGCCCGAAGCGGATGCGCCCCGCGACGCCCGTTTCGCCGCCGCAGGCATGACGGTCTTCCGCCGGCCAGGCGCGGGCGGCACCGATGATCCCGCCCTCTACGACGCCCTGCGCATTTCCGCGGGCCTCCCCGAATCCGGGCGCGACTACGCGCTCTCCGACGCCTTCCCGCATGACGTGCTTCTCGACCGCAGCGGCGGCCTTTCCTTCCGCAAGGGCTGCTATGTCGGGCAGGAGGTCGTCTCCCGCATGCAGCACCGCGGCACGGCGCGCCGCCGCCCGGTCATCGTCAAGGCCGAAACCGCCCTTCCCGAGACCGGAACGGAGCTTCTTGCCGGCGGCAAGCCCGTCGGCACGCTCGGCACCGTCTCCGGCCCCCTCGGCCTCGCCGTGGTGCGCCTCGACCGTGCGGCGGACGCCATACGCGCGGGCACGCCGATTACCGCGGGCGACGTGCCCGTGACGCTGGAGCTCCCCGCCTGGACCGAACTTGCCTTCCCCGAAGAGGCCGCCGAGGTGCCGGCGCAATGAGAGTGAATTCGGTGCCGTCGTGGCGGATGCCATACCCCCCTCTGCCCTGCCGGGCATCTCCCCCTCAGGGGGGGAGATCGGCAAGAAGCGAGCGCGATATCTCAACCGCAACGTTTGTGATGGGCAACGCATTCCCCCATCCAATCTCCCCCCTTGAGGGGGAGATGGCCGGCAGGCCAAAGGGGGGTGAACGCCGACCACCGAGCGAAAAGGAGGCCGGCATTTCCGGCCACGCATCCCAATGACCGCCCCTCGCACGAAAACCGAGCCGCGCGCGTGGCAGCGCATGCTGTCCGGCCGCCGGCTCGATCTTCTCAACCCTTCGCCGCTCGACATCGAGCTTTCCGACATCGCGCACGGCCTTGCCCGTGTCGCCCGCTGGAACGGCCAGACGCATGGCGACCATGCCTTTTCCGTCGCGCAGCATTCGCTCATCGTGGAGGCGATCTTCCGGCGGCAGAACCGCTGCGACGCGGGCGAGTGTCTCGCGGCGCTGCTGCACGACGCGCCGGAATATGTGATCGGCGACATGATCTCGCCCTTCAAGGCGGTCGTCGGCGGCGGCTACAAGACGGTGGAGAAGCGGCTGGAGGCGGCGGTGCACCTGCGCTTCGGCCTGCCGCCCGCAACGCCCGCCGCGCTGAAGGCGAAGATCAAGAAGGCCGACCAGGTCGCCGCCTTCTTCGAGGCGACGGAGCTTGCCGGCTTCTCCCACGCCGAGGCGACGAAATTCTTCGGCGCGCCGCGCGGCATCACGCGCGACATGCTCGACATCGCCCCCATGCCGGCCACGCAAGCGCAGGCACGCTTCTGCGAGCGCTTCGCGGCGCTGGAAGAGGAGCGCGGCCTTTCGGCCGCGGCGGTATGAGGATGGGCCGGATCGTCGTCGCGCCCCTTCCGAAGATCGCCGAACTCGCCGTCCGGCATGGCTGCCGCGAAATGGTGAGCCTCGTCGCGCCGAGGCAGGATTTCCATCGCCCCGCCGTGATCTCCGCCGGCCGGCACCTCATCCTCGGCGTCAACGATATCGCCTTCGCCGGCACCGGCAAGCTGGTCGCGCCGGGCGAAGAGCACGTCGCGGCGATTCTCGCCTTCGCCCGCGGCTGGGACAGGCAGGCGCCGCTTCTCGTTCATTGCCAGATGGGCGTTTCCCG
>CBIMFD010000431.1:0-2253 GCA_966243085.1 uncultured Shinella sp. | reverse complement strand
CACTCAACCGCCATAGATGTCGAAGTCGAAGTATTTCTTCGAGAATTCGTCATAGGTGCCATTGGCGCGGATGGCCTTGATGGCGGCGTTGATCTTGTCTTTCAGTTCCGTGTCGCCCTTGCGCAGGCCGACGCCGACGCCGAGGCCGAGGATTTCCGGATCGTCCTTCACGTTGCCCTTCATTTCGCAGCAGGCAGCGCCCTGCTCGGAATCGAGGAAGGCCTTCAGCGCGATGGAGTCGGCCTGTACGGCATCGATACGGCCGGCGGCTAGGTCGTTGTTCGCCTCGTCCTGCGTCTGGTATTCCTTCACCGTCGCGCCGTTCTCGCCGAAATACTTGTTGGCGTAGACCTGGTGGATGGTCGCGACCTGCACGCCGATGGTCTTGCCCTTCAGCCCTTCCGGCGTCGCGTCGAAGTCGACGCCCTTCGGCCCGATCACCGCGGTCGGAGTGTTGTAGTACTTGTCGGAAAAATCGATGGTCTGCAGGCGCTCGGCCGTGATGGACATGGAGCCGATGATCATGTCGATCTTGTTGGAGGTGAGCGCCGGGATGATGCCGTCCCAGGCGACGGGCGTGATGACGCAGTCGAGCTTGGCTTCGGCACAGAGCGCCTTCATGAAGTCCACTTCCCAGCCTTCCCAGTTGCCGGAGGCATCCGGCGAGGTGAAGGGCGGATAGGGTTCGGCGGCGAAGCCGACGCGGACCTCTTCGGCCGCAGCGCCGGAAACGGCGGCAAGGCCGATGGCGGCTGCAAGGGCGATTGTCTTCAAGGCATTCTTCATGATCTTCCCTCTGTCGGTTTATGGTTTTCAGTGGATGGAGCTGATGAATTTCTTCAGGCGTTCCGATCTCGGCGATCCGAAGATCTCCTCGGGCGGGCCCTGTTCCTCTATGACGCCGCCCGAGAGGAAGACGACGTGGCTGGCGACGTTGCGCGCGAACTTCATCTCGTGGGTGACGAGGATCATCGTGCGCTTCTCCTTGGCGAGGTCGCCGATGACCGAGAGCACCTCGCCCACCAGTTCCGGGTCTAGAGCCGAGGTGGGTTCGTCGAACAGCATGACATGCGGGTGTATGGCGAGCGCCCGGGCGATGGCCGCGCGCTGCTGCTGACCGCCGGAAAGAAAGGCGGGAAAGGCGTCGCGCTTCTCGTAGAGACCGACGCGGCGCAGGAGGGCTTCCGCCCGCTCCACCGCCTCGTCCTTCTTCACGCCCAGCACATGGACGGGCGCCTCGATGACGTTTTCGAGGATGGTCATGTGCTGCCAGAGATTGAAGCTCTGGAACACCATGCCGAGGCGGGAACGGATGCGCTGGACCTGTTTGCGGTCGGAGGGCATCTGCCCGCCATGGCCGTCCGTCTTCATGGCGATGGTCTCGCCGTGGATCGTCACCGAACCGGCGCTCGGCAGTTCCAGCATGTTGATGCAGCGGAGGAACGTCGACTTGCCCGAACCCGATCCGCCGATGATGGCGATGACGTCGCCCTCATGCGCCGTCAGCGACACGCCCTTGAGGACTTCGAGCGGCCCGAAGCGCTTGTGCAGGTCCCTGACCGCGATGGCCTCGGCGCGATCCGTCATCGCGCGCGAACCTGCGGCGCACGGAAAATCGATGCATGAAGCATGCCAAATTCCCCTGTTTTTTCAACGTTCCCGCGGGCATTATCGGCCCGTCGTTTCTGCTTGTTGATGCCATCGTGGCACTTGTTAAGAAATTGTTCAAGCGTATAATAGCACCCACGCCGACTTTTCCGCGGCGTGCCCAGGACCCAATCCCCGCAAGGAGCATCGAATGACCGCCTACGGTTCGCAGGAAATGTCGGCCCCCCTGTTGCGCGTTCTCATGCGCCGCCCCGGCGCCAGCCTGAAGGCGGCCGATCCGGCGAAATGGCATTACGGCCCGACCTTCGACGGCGCCCGAGCGGTCCACCAGTACAAGGCCTTCGCCGATCTCGTCGAGAAGTCCGGCACGGAGATCGTCTGGCTGGAGGACGCGGGCGACGGGCTTGCCGATGCCATGTTCACGCACGATCCCTCGCTGATGAGCGACCACGGCGCGATCATCCTGCGCATGGGCAAGCCGCTGCGCGCGGGCGAACCGGCGCTGCACGAGAAGGCCTACGCCGAGCGGCAGATCCCGATCCTTGGCCGCATCGAGGCGCCCGGCACGGTGGAAGGCGGCGACTGCATCTGGCTCGACGCCAAGACGCTGGTCGTCGGGCGCGGCGTGCGCACCAACCAGTCCGG
>CBIMFD010000430.1:0-2270 GCA_966243085.1 uncultured Shinella sp. | reverse complement strand
TCGCCCTGCGCCCAGTCGCCCATGATCTGGCCGCCGGCCTTGCCGGTGATGACCATGTTGGTGGCCTGGTTCCAGTCCTGCACGTTGGTGCCCTTGGACATGCGGCGCGCGTCGTCCGCCGCCTTGAAGACCTTTGCCATTTCCGGACCCGCAGCCACGTCCGCATCCTTGTCCTTGAACACCTTGTAGAAGGTGTCCTTGCCGGCAAGGGCGAGCATCAGCACGTCGAAGGCGCCGGACGCCTGCCAGGCCTGCCCGCCGACGGCGAGCGGAACGATGCCGGCCTTTTCCAGCGCGGGCGCGGCGGCGACGAATTCGTCCCAGTTCTTCGGAACCGCGACGCCGGCCTTCTCGAAGGCCCCGTTGGACAGCCACAGCCACTGCCAGGAGTGGATGTTGATCGGCGCACAATAGATCTTGCCGTCGATCGTGCAGCTATCGAGCAGGCTGGCCGGCTTGATGACGTCCTTCCAGTGCTCGCGGGTGGCGACGTCGGTGAGGTCGCGCATCAGTCCGGCTTCCACCAGTTCCTCGGCCTGGCGGCCGTGGTTGAACTGCGTGGCGCCCATCGGGTCGCCGCCGGTGATGCGGCTGATCATGATCGGACGGGCCGTGCCGCCCGATCCGGCGATCGCGCCGTCGATCCACTTGTTGCCCGTGGCGTCGAAGGCCTTGGCAAGTTCGGCGACCGCCGCGGCCTCCCCGCCGGACGTCCACCAATGGGTCACTTCGAGATCGGTCGCGTTGGCCGCGCCGAGCGGCAGCAGAACGCCAGCCGCAAGAACGGCAGCCATCGAACGGATTTTCATGAGTCTCCTCCCTCACTGAAACGTTGCCGTAAAAACTTAGTCCAATCGATTTAATCCTGCAACCGCCCCTCCTCGGTAAAAGCGTATTTTCCCGAAAACCGGTCTTTCCCATACCTTTCGACGACCGTGAAATCGGTACTTGGCATTCAGTTAATAGGCTGATTTTACGCAATACTCGTTCGGAAACTTCATGCATGCGAACGCATCCGCAATATTTCACGCTGTGCGGTGCAACACCGCTTTTCCGCCATTGAAGTGGACCTCTTTCGCAAAATTCGCCTCGACAAAGAGTCTGTATCGTTACAGATTTGACGTTATCTTCGTGAAGGAGTGGCGGCGGGTGGCAAACCATGTATAACCTGCCGCTAATGGGGAGAGGTGACGGGCAGGGAATGGACAGGAAGACGCGCGAGAGTCAGGCGGGACCTCCGCCCGGCAGCGAACGGCCGACGCTGAAGACGATCGCCTTCATGACCGGCCTCGGCATCACCACCGTATCGCGTGCCCTCAAGGACGCGCCGGATATCGGCGCGGAGACGAAGGAGCGGGTGCGCCTCGTCGCCCGGCAGATCGGCTACCAGCCGAACCGCGCGGGCGTTCGCCTTCGCACCGGCAAGACGAACGTGATCAGCCTCATCCTCAGCCTGGAAGAGGAGATCATGGGCTTGACGAGCCCCATGGTGATCGGCATTTCCGAGGTTCTTGCCGCAACGCAGTACCATCTCGTCGTCACGCCCTACCGCACGCAGGGCAATGCGCTCGATCCCGTGCGCTACGTGCTGGAGACGGGCGCCGCCGACGGCGTCATCATCTCGCGCACCGAGCCGAAGGACCCGCGCGTCGCGCTGATGATGGAGCGCAACTTCCCCTTCGTCACGCACGGCCGAACGGAAATGGGTCTTTCCCACCCCTATCACGACTTCGACAACGAGCGCTTCGCCTACGAAGCGGTGCGCAAGCTCGTCGAGCGCGGCCGCAAACGGTTGGCGCTGTTCCAGCCGCCGCAATACCTGACCTTCTACCTGCACATGCGGGCGGGGTTCGAGAAAGGCATCCGCGATTTCGGCGCGACGGCCGTGCCCTTCAACGAGGTGAACCTCGACAACAACCTCATCGAGGTCCGCCGGGCCGCCGAAACGCTTTTCGGTGGCGAGGGTGCGCCGGACGGCATCGTCTCGGGCAGCGGGGCCGGCGCGGTTGGCCTCATCGCCGCGCTGGAGGCGAAGGGCCGCAAGCTCGGCGCGGATATCGACATGGTCTCCAAGGAACCGCAGATGTTCCTGCAATGGCTGCGGCCCGAGGTCGTGACCATGCGCGAGGATATCCGCCTTGCCGGCCGCGAACTGGCAAAGGCCGTCCTCGCCCGCATCGACGGCGTTCCGGCGGAGGAGTTGCAGACGCTGAGCGAGCCGCTTCCGGTGGGGAATGCATAAGACCCCTCACCTGCCTGCCGGCATCCTC
>CBIMFD010000429.1:0-2275 GCA_966243085.1 uncultured Shinella sp. | reverse complement strand
CCGGCTCCTTCGGCCGGGTCTGCACGAAGGAACCGCGGCCGATCTCGCCGGAAATGAGCCCGCGGCGGATGAGTTCGTCATAGGCGCGGCTGACGGTCTGGACGGAGAGTTTCAGGTCGTCGGCGAGCTTGCGATGGGTCGGAAGGCGGGCGCCGTTCGCCAGAAGACCTTCCTGGATGGCGCGGGCGATCTGCTCGGCAAGGGAGAGATAGGCCGGCCGGCGCAATTGGGATATATCGGGTCGCCAATTTGTCATGATTTCGACACTGCGCAAATTCAGGTCAATTGACAATGGCGAAATGGCTTTCCATTGTCTTTTTCCCTGCTTTGACATGATCCCCGCCCGGAGGGCGCCCCGCATGAAACTCGACGCCATCGACCTGCGCATCCTGGAAGCCATCCAGGAGAACGGACGCATCACCAAGCTGGCGCTGGCGGAACGGGCGGGCCTTTCCCCCACCCCCTGCTGGCTGCGCCTGCGAAAACTGGAAAAGGCGGGCATCGTCACCGGCTACCATGCGCGGGTCGCGGTGCGGCGTCTCGCCCCGGTCGCAAGCGTTCTGATGGAGGTGACGCTCGCCAACCATCGCCAAGCCGATTTCGACCGTTTCGAGCGCGCCGTGGCGGCGACGCCGGAAATCGTCGCCTGCTGGTCCGTCGGCGGCGGCGTGGATTACATCCTGAAGATCATGGCGGCGGATATCGACGCCTACCAGCGCCTCGTCGACGGCCTGCTCGATCGCGACCTCGGCATCGACCGCTACTTCACCTACATCGTCACCAAGACGGTGAAGGAGGAGACCGTGCTGCCGCTTTCGACGCTGCTGCCCTCATCCGAGTAGAGAGATTGTCTACGACCACCCGCACCTTTGGCCAAAGTCTCTGCGGCCGGCCCCGCCAATAGACAATCTGACGCCCGCCCCTCTGGCAGACTCCGTCCGACAGCCAGAGGAGGCCGCCATGACCGCCGTATTCGCCAGAACCGTCTTTCACGAAGCGCTCGCGCAACTTCGCGATCCCCACCTGCTGCGGGAACTCGCCTATGTCGGCGGCCGCTGGGTGGCGGGGCGCGGCGGCAGCAGCTTCCCGGTGACGGATCCTGCCTCCGCCGCCACGCTCGCCCATGTCGCGGCCCTCGACGGCGACCAGACGGCGGAAGCCGTCACCGCGGCGGCGCAGGCCTTTCCCGCCTGGCGGGACAGGCTACCGCAGGAGCGTGCCGCGATCCTGCGCAAATGGCACGCCCTCATGCTGGAGGCGCGCGAGGACCTTGCGCTGCTGATGACGCTGGAACAGGGCAAGCCGCTGGCGGAATCCCGCGGCGAGATCGACTACGCCGCCTCGTTCATCGAGTGGTATGCGGAGGAGGGAAAGCGCCTCAACGCGGAGAGCGTCACCAGCCACCTGCCCGGCGCGGAAATGATCGTGCGGCGCGAGGCGCTCGGCGTCGCCGGCATCGTCACGCCGTGGAACTTCCCCTCCGCCATGATCACCCGCAAGGCGGCCGCTGCGCTCGCCGCCGGCTGCACCGTCGTCGCCCATCCTTCGAGCGAGACGCCGCTCTCGGCCCTTGCCCTTGCCGAACTCGGCGAGCGTGCCGGCCTTCCCGCCGGCGTCTTCAACGTCGTGACGGGAGACGCCGCCACCATTGTGGGACGCATGAATGCCGATCCGCGCGTGCGGGCCATGAGCTTCACGGGATCGACCGAGATCGGCCGGCGGATTGCCGCCGAAAGCGCGCCCACCATGAAACGCCTCGTCATGGAGCTTGGCGGCCATGCGCCGCTGATCGTCTTTTCCGATGCCGATATCGACAGGGCCGCCGACATCGCGGTCAACGCGAAGTTCGCCACCTCCGGCCAGGATTGCCTTGCCGCCAACCGCATCTATGTCGAGCGCCCGGCGCTCGCCGCCTTCACCAAGGCCTTCGAGGCGCGCATCGCGGCGCTGAAGATCGGCCCCGGCTTGGAGCCGGGCAGCGAGATCGGCCCGCTGATGCACGAGCGCGCCATCGCCAAGGTGGAGGAGCAGGTGGCCGATGCAGTCAAGCGCGGCGCAAGGCTGCTGACCGGGGGCAAGCGCCACAAGGCCGGCCGGCTGTTCTACGAACCGACGCTACTGGTGGATGTCTCCGACGATGCGCTGATCATGCGCGAGGAGACCTTCGGTCCCGTCGCTGCCGTCACCGCCTTCGACAGCGAGGCTGAGGTGATCGCCCGCGCCAACGACACCGAATACGGCCTTGTCGCCTATGTCGTCACGGAGAACGGCGCGC
>CBIMFD010000428.1:0-2292 GCA_966243085.1 uncultured Shinella sp. | reverse complement strand
CGGCTGGAAGCGGAAGCCGATACCTTGCGGCGTCAACTCTCCGAGACGAAGGCCGCGGCGGAGAAGATGAGGACCGGCGACCTGCCGGCCCTTCGCGCCGAAATCGCCCGCAAGGACAGGGAAATCGCCACGCTCACCGCGACGAACGGCGCGCTGACCACGCGGATCGCCGCGCTGGAGGTAGCCAGCCGCGCGGCGCAGCCGAGCCGGCCGGTCGACGGCGCTGAAAAGCCGGCGCGCGACACGGCAAAGCCGTCCGAGGGCCGCAATCCGCGCAACGCGGCGCTGGTGGCACGCGCGATGCAGGATACGCCCGGACTCGACCGACTGAACGATACGCAGCGCGACCGGCTGGAGCGGACGCTGGTTTCCGGCGAGTGCGTGACCAACGCGCTTCGCGGCGCCTTCAAGCGCGTGCCGGTCCTGGCGTTGCGCAACCTGATGCGGGACCTCGACAGCGACTGCTAGAGGTCCGTTCTACAGCGGCGCCGACGCCGGATTTGGGAAGGAGACAGCGATGAAGCGATCTGTTCTGGCGGCCGCGCTCGGCCTTGCGCTTTCGGTGGGCAGCGCCTCAGCCGAAGGGTTCGAGCGCAACATCATGACGGGCGGCCCGCAGGGCACCTATATCCAGATCGGCCGCGACATCGCCGCGCTCGGCGCCGATTGCGGCCTGAACCTCAACGTCGTCGAAAGCGCCGGCTCGCTCGAAAACTTCGTCGGCGTGCGCAACCGCCGCAACACGCAGTTCGGCATCGTGCAGAGCGACGTGCTGGAATACCTCAAGACCTTCGAGGCGAACGATCCGGAAGTGCAGAAGGCCGTGAAGGGCGTGCGTATCATGTTCCCGCTCTACAATGAGGAAATCCATGTCCTGGCGCGCAAGGACATCGCCAGCATGGAGGACCTTGCCGGCAGGAAGATCGCCGTCGGCAAGAAGGACAGCGGTACTTTCCTTACCGCCACACTGATCATGGATATCTTGCAGGTAAAGGCCGGCGAGCGCATCGACATCAATCCGGACGAGGCGCTGCCGAAGCTGCTCTCCGGCGAGATCGACGCCTTCTTCTACGTCGCGGGCGCACCGGCCGCGCTCTTCTCAGGCAATAGCATCGACAAGGCGAAATTCCATCTGGTGCCGATCACCGAAGCGCCGTTGCGCGCCACCTACACGCCCTCGCGCATCGAGGCCGGCACCTATTCCTTCCAGGACCAGCCGGTCGATCTCATCGCGGTCAAGGCCGTGATGATGACCTATGACTACGACATCAAACGCAACGCCTATCATCGCGAAAGCTGCAAGACGGTCGCGGATTTCTCCAGCCTGATCCTGACCGGCCTCGACAAGCTGAAGGCGACGGGGCATCCGAAGTGGAAGACGGTGGACCTGACGGCGCTGCCGCCCGGCTGGCAGGTCGGCGTCTGCGTGAAGGCCGGCATGGCTCTCGACTACAAGCCCGCCTGCAAGGCCCCCGCCGAGGAGGCGGGCACCGGCGCGGACGATTCCAACGAGGAATACCTCAACCTGCTCAAGCAGCGGCTGCAGCAATAGCGTCGACCGGCCACCGCCGCGTCACCGACGTCCCGATAACAAAAAACCCGGCCAATGGCCGGGTTTTCCATATCATCAATCCACTTCGCCGATCAGGCGGAGTAGTACATGTCGAACTCGACCGGGTGCGGCGTCATTTCGAAGCGCATGACTTCGGCCATCTTCAGCTCGATGTAGGCGTCGATCTGGTCGTCGTCGAACACGCCGCCGGCCGTCAGGAACTTGCGGTCCTTGTCGAGGCTTTCGAGCGCTTCGCGCAGCGAGCCGCAGACGGTCGGGATCTTCTTCAGTTCCTTCGGCGGCAGGTCGTAGAGGTCCTTGTCCATGGCCTTGCCGGGATGGATCTTGTTCTTGATGCCGTCGAGGCCGGCCATTAGCATCGAGGCGAAGCCGAGATACGGGTTGCCGAGCGGGTCGGGGAAGCGGATTTCGACGCGCTTGGACTTCGGACCCGTGCCGAACGGAATGCGGCACGAGGCCGAGCGGTTGCGGGCCGAATAGGCGAGCAGGACCGGTGCTTCATAGCCCGGGACGAGACGCTTGTAGGAGTTCGTCGTCGGGTTGGTGAAGGCGTTGATCGCCTTGGCATGCTTGATGATGCCGCCGATGAAGTAGAGGCAGGTTTCCGAAAGGCCGGCATATTCGTCGCCGGCGAACTGGGGCTTGCTGTCCTTCCAGATCGACAGGTGGACGTGCATGCCCGAGCCGTTGTCGCCGAAGATCGGCTTCGGCATGAAGGT
>CBIMFD010000427.1:0-2303 GCA_966243085.1 uncultured Shinella sp. | reverse complement strand
TCCGCGGCAAGCGCGGCTTCCGTCAACTGGTCGGCGGAGACTTCGGTCGGGTCGTAGAGTTCGAGATCCGGCCAGTCCTTCGCAAGGTCGGCCTCGGCGGCGAGCGTCGCATAGGGGTCTTCCGGCGAGGCCTTGGCCATGGCGACGGCGCGCTCGGCGAGAACCTTGAGGTCGAAGCCGGGATTGGCCGAGACGCTGGCGACGCGCCTGCCGACGAAGACGCGCAGCGAGAAGTCGTCGCTCTCGGAGGCTTCCGTGCCCTCGACCTTGCCGAGCCGCACGCTGACGGAGGAGGAGCGGCCCCGCACGACCACCGCATCGGCCGCGTCGGCCCCGGCCTCCCTCGCCCGGTCGATGAGCTCGCCGGCGCGCGCGAGAAGGCTTGCGGTTTCGATCGTCTCAGACATGACTTGGCCTTTCTTTGCTGCCCCATTTATTGTGCACCGTGACGGGCATCAAGGGCCACGCGCCTTTTTTGCCCTGCCACCGGCCCGAAGCATGGTAAGCCTTCCCGATGACCTATACCCACAGTTCCTACAACGAAGTGCTCCTGATGCTCGGCGGCGCGCTTCTTGCCGCCCCGATCTTCAAGCGGCTGGGGCTCGGCACCATTCTCGGCTACCTTGCCGCGGGCGTGGTGATCGGGCCGATCCTGCACCAGATCCGCGACGGGGAAGAACTGCTGGGCGTCGCCGAACTCGGCGTCGTCTTCCTGCTCTTTCTCATCGGGCTGGAGCTGAAGCCCTCGCGCCTTTGGGCGATGCGGCGCGACATATTCGGGCTCGGGATCGCGCAGGTCGCCGTCACCGGCCTTGCCCTTGCCGCGCTCACGTTCTCCTTCGGGCTTGAGGAGTGGGACGGGTCGCTCATCATCGGCTTCGGCCTTGCGCTCTCCTCCACCGCCTTCGCCATGCAGATCCTCGACGAGCGGGGCGACACCAACACGCGCTATGGCCAGCGGGCCTTTTCCATGCTGCTCCTGCAGGACCTTGCCATCGTGCCGCTGCTGGCCTTGATCCCGCTGCTCGCCGAGCAGAAGCCGGAGGATACGACCGGCGCCTTCGAGGATTTCGCCATCGCACTTGCCGCCATCGCCGCGCTGCTCGTCGCCGGCCGCTATCTGCTCAATCCGCTCTTCCGCGTCATCGCCCGCACCGGCGCGCGCGAGGCGATGATCGCCGCCGCGCTCTTCGTCGTGCTCGCCGCCGCCATGCTGCTGCAGCTTGCCGGTCTCTCCATGGCCATGGGCGCCTTCCTCGCCGGGGTGCTGCTCGCCGATTCCTCCTACCGCCACGAATTGCAGGCGGACGTGGAGCCCTTCCGCGGCATCCTGCTCGGCCTCTTCTTCATGGCCGTGGGCCTGTCGCTCCATCTCGACGTCATCTTCGCACACTGGCTGACCGTGCTGATCGCAACGCCCGCCGTCATGCTGGTGAAGAGCCTCGTCATCTATGCGCTCTGCCGCGTGACGGGCTCCCCGCACAACGACGCGGTGCGCATCGCCCTCGTCCTGCCGCAGGGCGGCGAGTTCGGCTTCGTGCTCTTCACGGCGGCGGCGGCCGGCGGCATCTTCTCCAACGGGCTCGCCTCGCTCCTCATCGCCGTCGTCACCATCTCCATGGCGCTGACGCCGATCGCCGCCGCGCTCTCGCGCTTCCTCCTGGTCGAGGACGCGGCGGAGGAGATGGAGGAGGACTTCGAGGGTGCAGGGGCGGACGTGCTGATGATCGGCTTCTCGCGCTTCGGCCAGATCGCCGCGCAGATCCTGCTTGCCGGCGGGCGCGAGGTGACCGTTATCGACCATTCGACGGACCGCGTGCGGCAAGCGGCGAATTTCGGCTTCCGCATCTATTTCGGCGACGGCACGCGCAAGGACGTGCTGCGCGCCGCCGGTATCGAGCGCGCCAAGATCGTCGCCATCTGCACGCAGGGCAAGGCCGCCACGGACCGCATCGTCGATCTCGTGCAATCGGAATATCCGAACGCCACGCTCTTCGTGCGTTCCTACGACCGGGTGCACACGCTGTCGCTACGCGCCCGGGGCGTGCAGCACGAGGTGCGCGAGACCTTCGAGTCCGCCCTCGTCTTCGGCCGGGAGACGCTGGAGGAGCTGGGCGTGAAGCCAGAGGACGCGCTGGCGATCGGCGACGACATCCGCCGCCGCGATCTCGCCCGGCTTGAACTCCAGGCCGTCGAGGGCATCAGCGCCGGGCGGCACATGCTGCATTCCCAACCGGTGAAGCCGGAACCTCTGGTCAAGCCGAAGAAGAAGACGCAGAGCGAGGCGGAGGAAGAGGAGAGCG
>CBIMFD010000426.1:0-2308 GCA_966243085.1 uncultured Shinella sp. | reverse complement strand
CAGCCCGGACCTTTGGCAACGATCGGTTAACCATCCGTTCAAGGATTGGTGATACTCCCCGAGTGGTACGAAACCCTTCTTCCTTGCCGCTTTGGGGAGCGCCAGGCGTGGCTGAAACTCAGGACGAATTGCTGGTGGCGGCCTGCGCGCGCGTTCGCGAACACCCGCACCCAGCCTACGTCAAGAGCAGCGAATTGCGCTATCTCGCCGTCAACGAGGCCTATGCGCGCTTGTTCGACCAGGTCCCCGAGACGATGATCGGCCTGCGCAGCGACGAGATGGCGGAGGCCCGCGGCCACGGCGACCGCGACGATCCCGAGCGCCGCTGCCTGATTTTCGGCAATCCCGAGCGTGCCCGCTACATGCATCCTTTCGGCGGCGGCAGTTTCGACATCGCGCTGAAGCGCGAACGCATCTCGCCGACGCTTTCCATCCTCATCGGCCTCTTCACGCCGTCGGTGGAGGCGCTTGCGACGACGGTGGGCAGCGCTGCGAACGTGAACGGCGGCTTGCCGCTCTCGGCAGATGTTCCCGAAGGAGAGGAAGGACCGGCCGGCGATCCGGTCCAGGGCGCACTCGATGCGCTCGGCGCGGGTGTCGCCATCTTCGGCGTCGACAACCGGCTGACCTATGCCAACCGCAGCATGCGGGAGTTCTACCGCGTCCTCGTCGGCGATTTCGCCGATGGCGCCGTTTCGCTTGCCGCGCTCACCGAGGCCCTGCACGACCTTGAAGTGGGCCACAGGCCGGCCGAGGAGCGCGAGCGCTGGCTCGCCGCCCGGCTCGCAAGCTACGACCTGCCGCTCTATGAATCCGTCGCGCGCCTTGCCGGCGGCTGGACGCGCCTCGTCACGCAGCGCCGGCCGGACGGAACGCTCGTTGCGTTACGCCTCGATGTCACGGCGCTGAAGGAAAGCGAAGGGCGCCTCAAACAGCATTCGCAGGAGATCAGCCTCTACCGCGCGCTGCTCGACGAACTGCCCGTCGCAAGCTTCATGCGGGACGAGAACCAGCGCATGATCTTCGCCAACCGCGCCTATGTCGAGCTGACGGGCCGGCAACCGGAAGAGCTTCTGGGCCTTACCACGCTCGAAATGTATCCCGAACAGGGCGAGGCGTTCCACGAACAGAACCAGTTCGTGCTCGATACCGGAGAGCTTCTGGAGACCGAGATCGCCTATATGCGCGCGGACGGGTCCGTGCTGCCGACGATCTCGCGGCTCTACCGCGTCACCACGCTCGACGAGAAGAGCTACCTCATCGGTTCCATCACCAACACGACGGTGCTGAAGAACCGCGAGAAACAGTTGATCGAGGCCCAGCGCCAGGCGGAAGCGGCGCGCTCGGACCTTGCCAGCGTCGTGGAATCGCTGCCGGTCGGCATCGTCGTGGTGGACGAGGCCGGCGTCATCGAGCTGGTCAACGGCGCCTTCGAGGACCTGTGGGACGGCGCGCTGCCGTCGCTGAAGGGGCGTCCGCTCGGCGAGCTTCTGCATTTCCAGCGGGGGCAGGGCGGCCAGTGCGAGGGCGGCGGCTGCGGGGTCTGCGAGGAAAGCCACGAGCAGGCCCTCAGGGACATCCGTTCCGGCCTGCGCCCGGTGCGGGAGATCGCCTATGCGAACGGCCGCACGGTCATCGAATCGGGCAGCGCGATTTCCGGCGGGCGCTGCCTTCTGACCTATATCGACATCACCGAGCGGCGCGAGCGCGAGCGCGAGGTGCTGGCGACGCGCAGCGCCCTCGAAGAGGTCGGCAGCCTCGTCAAGGATGCCGTCTCCTCCATGAGCCAGGGGTTGCTGATCATCGAGGGCGAGACGGTGGTGCTCTCCAACGAGGCCCTTTCCACCATGATCGCCATGCCGCGGGAGCTTCTGCAGCCCGGCGCGCTGGTCGCCGACGTGCTGCAGAGCTGCATCGACCGCAAGATCGCCGGTTTCGTCGGCGAGGAGCCGGTGGATGCGAGCGAGTTCGGGAAAATCCTCTTCACCGGCAAGCCGGCCTCGCTGACGGTCTTCAGCGGCTACCAGCGCTGGCTGCGCCTCGACGTGACGCCGACGAGCCGCGGCCGCTCCGTCATGGTCTTTTCCGACATCACCGACCTGAAAAGCCGCGAGGACGAACTGCGCCGGCTCGTCACCCGCGCCGAGACGGCCGACAAGGCCAAGTCGGAATTCCTGGCCAATATGAGCCACGAGATCCGCACGCCCATGAACGGCGTGCTCGGCATGGCCGAGCTGCTTGCCAAGTCCAATCTCGACACGCGGCAGAAGACGTTCATCGACATCATGGTGAAGTCCGGCAACGCGCT
>CBIMFD010000425.1:0-2311 GCA_966243085.1 uncultured Shinella sp. | reverse complement strand
TGGACGAGGTGCGCACGCGGCGCTTCCGCCGCAGCACGAGGCCCGTCGCCATCGATGCGCGCGCCACCATGCGTCAGGCCATGCGCACCGGCGGCACGCTCATCCTGCCGCGCCACCGCGCGCCGAAGACCGTGCATCCGCCGCTCGTCGTGCTCGCCGACATTTCCGGTTCCATGAGCCAGTACACCCGCATCTTCCTGCATTTCCTGCATGCGCTCGGCGAGCACCGCCGCCGCGGCCACGCCTTCCTCTTCGGCACGCGCCTCACCAATGTGACGCGCCAGATGCGCAACCGCGATCCCGACGTCGCGGTCGAGGCGTGCAGCCTGGCGGTGAGCGACTGGTCGGGCGGCACGCGCATCGGCGAGACGCTGAAGGAGTTCAACCGGCTCTGGTCGCGCCGCGTGCTCGGGCAGGGCGCCGTGGTGCTTCTCATCACCGACGGGCTGGAGCGCGAGGGGATCGAGTTGCTCGAAACGGAGATGGACCGGCTGCACCGCTCCTGCCGGCGGCTCGTCTGGCTCAACCCGCTGCTGCGCTTCGAGGGCTTTGAGGCACGGGCACGGGGCGTGCGCGCCATGCTGCCGCATGTCGACGAATTGCGGCCGGTGCACAATCTGGAAGCCATGGCCGACCTGGTGGCGGCGCTTTCCGGCGAGGCGCCGCGCGGCGCCGGCGATCCGCGGCGCTTCCTGCCGGCCGCATCAGGAGGATGAGGACATGGATGAAACCGTAAACGACGTGCTCGACCCGCTCACCATCGCCGAGCGCTGGATGGACGAGGGGCGCATGGTGGCGCTCGCCACGGTGGTCGAGACCTGGGGATCGGCGCCGCGCCCGGTCGGCAGTCATCTGGTGATCGACGGCGAAGGCAATTTCCACGGCTCCGTTTCCGGCGGCTGCGTGGAAGGCGCGGTGATCGGCGAGGCGGTCGAGGTGATAAGCGACGGGAAGCCGCGCATGCTGGAATTCGGCGTTGCCGACGAGACCGCCTGGCGCGTCGGGCTTTCCTGCGGCGGGCGCATCCGCGTCTATGTGGAAAGGGTGGGCTGATGGATCCCCGTCTGCTGCGCAAACTGAACGGTGAGCGCGCCGCGCGGCGTGCCGTCATCCACCTGACGGACCTCGGCGAAGGGTCCGGCCGCGTCATCTGCGAGGGCGACCTCGTGGGAGGCCCGTTGGGCGAGGCCGTGGCGGCCGCCTTCCGTTCCGGCAAGTCCGGCGTTGCGGAGGCCGACGGCCGCTCCTTCTTCCTCAACGTCCACCTGCCGCCGGCGCGCATCGTCGTCATAGGCGCGGTGCATATCAGCCAGGCGCTGGCGCAGATGGCGAAGATCGCAGGCTTCGACATCTCCGTCATAGACCCCCGCACGGCCTTTGCGACGGAGGAGCGCTTCGCCGGCATCGACCTCGTCGCGGACTGGCCGGAGGACGTGCTGAAGGGGCGCCCGCTCGATGCCTATACGGCGCTCGTCGCCGTGACGCACGATCCGAAGATCGACGATTTTCCGCTCTCGCAGGCGCTTTCGGCCGGCTGTTTCTATATCGGTGCCCTCGGCAGCCGGAAAAGCCATGCCAAGCGCGTCGAGCGGTTGACGGCGCTCGGCCACACGAAAGCGGAGATCGGCCGGATTTCCGCGCCCATCGGCCTCGATATCGGCGCGGCAAGCCCGGCGGAGATCGCCGTTGCCATTCTCGGCGATGTCATCGAGCATCTGCGCCGCCGGGCGCTGCTGGGAGCCTCGGCGTGACCGTCGCAGCCTTGCTCCTTGCCGCCGGCCGGGCAAGCCGCATGCAGGGCAGCCACAAGCTGCTCGCCGCCTTCGACGGCACGGCGCTGGTGCGGCGCGGGGCCGAGGCGGCGCTGGCCGGCAGGCCGGACCGTGTCGTGGTCGTTACGGGGCACCGGGCGGAGGAGATCGAGGCGGAGCTTGCCGGGCTCGCGGTCGAGATCGTGCGCAATCCGGATTACGCCGAAGGCATGTCGACCTCGTTGCGGGCCGGCATCGCGGCGCTCGATCCCGATTGCGGCGGGGTGGTCGTGATGCTGGCGGACATGCCGCATGTCAAGGGCTCCGACGTGCGCCGGCTGCTCGACGTCTTCGCCGAAACCGGCAGCCGTGCCGTCGTGCGGGCGGTCTCCGGCGGCAAACGGGGCAATCCCGTCGTGCTGCCGCGCGCTGCTTTCGCTGCGGTCCTCCGGCTTGAAGGCGATGTCGGTGCCCGGAATATCATCGAAAGCGCCGGGCTCGACGTGTTGGATGTAGAAATCGGCGCGGCGGCGCATGTCGATGTCGACACGCCCGAGGCG
>CBIMFD010000424.1:0-2312 GCA_966243085.1 uncultured Shinella sp. | reverse complement strand
ACGCTTTCCGCAGGCCACGCCCGTGCGCTCATTCCCACATCCGATCCCGTGGCATTGGCGCGGTCGATCGTCGCCAAGGGCATGTCCGTGCGGGATGCCGAGCGCCTCGCGCAGAACGACATAAAGGCGCAGAGCGATCCGGGCCAGGCACCGCGAAAGGAAGAGAAGGACGCCGATACGGTGGCGCTGGAGCGCACGCTGTCCGACGTTCTCGGCCTCGACGTGACGGTCAATCACAAGGGCAGCGGCGGCCACCTGAAGATCGCCTACAAAACCCTGGAACAACTGGAAGAAATCTGCCGGCTTCTTGAGCGGAGATAATCTCCTTAGCCGGATTCAGCGGCGAGCGGATTGAAGTACGGTCGCCAGCATCGTCTGCATGGCGATGGTATCCTCCAGGGCCGGCCGCTGCCGGCTTTGCAGAATGGCGGCCTGGAGGCGCTGGGTTTCACGCCGGATGGCGGGGCCGGTCCAGGCTCTTAGTGCATTCTCGACGATCGGCTTGCGGCGGAAATGCAGATGCCGCCCGAGGGTTGCCATCGCCTGCGCGGCAGGCACGCGCTTTTCGTCCATCTCCGCGCGCATCAGTTCCAGGAGCTGGAATTGCCTCAGGCAGCCCTGTAGGACCAGAAAAACCGATGTTTTGGATGAGACGATCTTCTGGATCGCATGAAGGAAGCCGTCCCGATCGCCCTTAAGGACGGCATCCACAGCATCGTCGGTGGAAATCCCGCTGGCGTCCCCGACGATCTCCTCGACGTCCTGCTCTTCGACCATCTCTTTGCCGCGGCAATAGAGGGCGAGCTTGCGCACCTCGTTGCGTGACGCGAGGCGGTCGCCGCCGATCGTTTCGAGCAGACGCTCGCGTGCGGCGGGGGAAATCCTCAGATTCTCGGCGGAGAGTTCCTGGTCGATCAGTGCCTGAAGGGCGCGGCCATCATCGGCATAGCAGGGAATTGCGACGGCGGCCGGGGTGGATTCGGCAGCCTTGCGCAGGGCAGCGCCTTTCTTCAGATCCCCTGCCTCGATGATGAGGGTGGAAGGACCAGCCGGCATGCGGGCGAGGATATCGAGTCCGTCGGAAAGGCCCTTCTCGCTTCCGGCATTGCGAATCCAGATAAGGCGTTCGCCGCCGAAAAGGCCGATAGCGTTCATCTCGTCGATGAGCCGTCCGGGCTGGCTGCCGACGTCGCCGGCGTCGAGCTTCACGACGGAGAAGGCATCGTCAAGGGAAACGCCGCTTGCGGCCGCGAGCGCTGCTGCCCGCTCGGAAACCAAGCCGCGATCGGGGCCGTAGACGAGAAAAAGCCGCACGGGCAGCGGCTTTCGCTTCAGGAAGGCGTCGAATTCGTGCGACTTGACTTCCGCCATGGCTGGATCAGCGACGGGCGAGCGCCGCCGCGACGTCCGCGCGCACGAACTCGGCAGTTTCGCGTGCGGCTCGATCCTGGGCCTCTCGGATGGCGCGAAGCTTGGCGAACTCCTGAGCTGGAAAATCTAGCGTGGCCGAGGTTGCTCGTTGTCCCGAAGCTATCGTCTCGCCGGTATCGGCGCGGGCGAGATTGTAGTCCGCCGAAACGATGACACGGCCGGCACGCATCGTATCAGCCGCGACGTCGGCGAGTACGCCGAGCGTCCGGGTGGTGACATGCAATTCCAGCCGATAGGCAGCGTTCTGCGTCTCGCCGGCACCGCCGCCGAACAGGAAAACAAGATGATTGCGAACCTGCTGCTCTATGCGGTCGTCTGCTTCCGAGATGGAAATGGAAGCGAGCTTGCCCTCCACCACACCGGGTGTGGAATAGAGGGGGCGCACCTGACAACCGGCGACAACGCCGAGGAGGGCGATGCCGGCTATCGTTTTTACGAGCCGCGAGAAGCCGATTCCGTCAGACAACAACATTCACGATCCTCTGCGGTACGACGATGATCTTCCTGGGACGCTGGCCGCCGAGCGCAGCCTGGACCGCTTCGAGCGCGAGCACAGCCTCTTCGACTGCACTCTGGTCTGCGTCGCGGGCGATTGTCAAATCGCCGCGCTTCTTGCCGTTGATCTGTACGGGCAGCGTGATTTCGTTCTCGGCGACGAGCCGCTCATCATAGGCCGGCCAGCCGGAGGTCGCCACGAGACCCTCGCCGCCGATCTCGCGCCAGCATTCTTCCGAAAGATGCGGCGTCATCGGCGCGACGATGCGGATCAGGATGGCGACCGCTTCGCGCAGCGCCGAAGCAAGCTCGGGCGAGGCCTTACCGGCGGCGGCCGTTGCGAGCGGAGCCGCAAGCGCGTTGACGAACTCATAGATGCGTGCGAC
>CBIMFD010000423.1:0-2315 GCA_966243085.1 uncultured Shinella sp. | reverse complement strand
CGCATCGATATCCCCGCCGAAGCTGCGGATCGTGCCGACGACCGTCCTGCATTCGCGCTCGAAGTCGCGGGCGATCTCCACGAGCTGGTCGTGCACGAGGCGGCGCACGAGCGCGGTAAGGCGCTCGCCGCTCTCGCCGTCCAGCGTGCCGGCGGCGAGATATTCATCGAGGAAGGCAAAGGCGGACTGGCAATGCTCGATGCGCTGGCGCGTGATGTCGCCGATCTGCATGGAGGAGAGCGTGGTGGCGACCTTGCCCTGCACCTGGCGCGCGGAGGCGCCGACGCGGGCGGCAAGCTGCGAGAGATGGCGGCGCTGGCCGGTGAGGTCGGCGGCATTGCGCGAGAGGTTGCCGGCGATATCGGGCACGCTGCGGCGGAAGCGCTCCAGCGCCTCCCCGCCGCCGGCGGAGGCCGCGCCGATCACGCCGGCAAGCGTGGAAATCTTCGCGCCGAGCGCATTGACCTCGCCCGTGCCGAACTGGATGCGTTCGAGGATCTCCTCGGCGAAACCGGCGAAATCGGGAATGGCCGCGCCGGTGATCTTGGCGGTGGTCGCGAAGGTGCGCAGATAGCGCAGCGTCTCCTGCATGGTGGCGATATAGCCGCCGAGCGACTTTTCGGTGACGGCGACGGCGGCAAGGCGCTGCTGGCGCGTCTCTTCGATACCCGGCAGGGCGGTGAGCCGCTCGACGGTGGCCGTCAGCCGGCCGGTCGTCGCCGCGGCGGTCTCCTCGTCGAGCGAACCGGAGAGGTTCTCCAGCGATGCAACCAGCCGGTTCAGCACATCCAGCACGGACAGGAGCACGACGCCGCCGTCGAGGAAACGTTGTTCGATGCGGGACCGGGCGCCCTCGAGGCGCGAGACGAGATCCGTCTCCGCCGTCTGCCGCTCCACCCGCGCTACGCTTGCTGCTCCTGACACGCCATACCCCATCCGCAAGAAATCCTGACCGAAGCCTAGGGGCAACAAGGTAACGGCCAGTAAATTCGCAATTTCTCATAAAGTAAAACAAGGCATTCGGAGCCCGGTTCGGCGGCTTCTACCCCGAGGTGCAGACACCCCCAGAATTAGGGATTTATAAATAATATCACTTATGTCTAACTTTCATAATTACCATTATATAATAACATGTTATTCAATTTCCCTCCCGTTACGTAAGGCGTTGTATCGCTCGCCCGTCAACTACCATGAGCTGAAAGACTCAACCGGGATTTACGGTTCATTAAGCCTGATCGGCAATTCTGACGCGGGAAATACTCTATGTCTAAACGCTTACCGGGGCCGCCATGTCCTCCACCCTGCCCGGTGACGCGCCGTTAACCTTACCGGCGTCGCTCACGATCAAGAATATATCGGCTGTCCGGGAGATGATCCTGGACTTCATGAACAATAACTCGACCACGGTACTCGATATCGACGAGGAAGCGCAGGTCGATCTCAGCTTCGTGCAGCTCGTCGTGTCCGCCCGCAAGCAGGCGGAGGCCGGCGAAGGCCGCCTTCTACTTGCCCGCCCGGCCGCGGGCGACCTTCATGACGTGCTGAAGCGTGGCGGATTCCTCGACGCGATGACGCCCGACACCGCACATTTCTGGTTGCATCAGGAGAAGAATTGATGACCGCAAGAATCCTGACCGTCGACGATTCCGCCAGCATCCGCCTCACGACGCGGGTGACGCTCGGCAATGCCGGCTATACGGTGGAAGAGGCGGTCGACGGCCTCGACGGCCTCAACAAGCTGAAGGCCGGTGAATACGACCTCGTCGTCACCGACCTCAACATGCCGAACATGGACGGCCTCGCCATGATCCGCGAGCTGCGCAAGCTGCCCGCGCATACGGGCGTGCCGGTCATCTTCCTCACCACCGAATCCGACGGCGAACTGAAGGCGCAGGCGAAGGCCGCCGGCGCCACGGGCTGGCTCACCAAGCCGTTCGATCCGGAAAGCCTCGTCAAGATAGCCAGGAAGGTCCTCGGAAAATGAGCAACCCGGACCCGATCTCAGTCTTCCGGACAGAAGCGGCCGAACTGCTGGAACAGATCGAGTCCGGCCTGCTCGACCTGACGCGCAGCCTCGATGACCGCGACCGGATCGATGCCGTGTTCCGCGGGCTGCACACGCTCAAGGGCTCCGGCGCGATGTTCGGCTTCGACGCGCTGGCCGCCTTCACCCACCATTGCGAGACCGCCTTCGACCGGGTGCGCAAGGGCGACGTGCCCGCGACGCACGAGCTGGTCTCCGCGGTGCTTTCGGCGCAGGATCACATGCGCGCGCTTCTGGAAACGCCGAACGGCGACCACGACGCGATGAGCGC
>CBIMFD010000422.1:0-2334 GCA_966243085.1 uncultured Shinella sp. | reverse complement strand
CCATGACCCACCCCCATCTCCCCGTCCTCTCGCCGCTGATGGTGGAGGATCAGGTGCGTGCGGCGTTGGCCGAGGATCTCGGCCGGGCCGGCGACATCACCAGCCAGGCGACGATCGCGCAGGAGATGATTGCGACGGCGGAGCTGAATGCGCGGGAGGAGGGGATCGTCGCCGGCCTCGATCTGGCGCGCGCCGCCTTCCGGCTGATGGACCCGGATATCCGCTTCGAGGCTTTCGTGAAGGACGGCGACCGGCTTGCCCCCGGCACGGTGATCGCGACGATCTCCGGCCCGGCACGGGCGGTTCTGTCGGCCGAGCGGGTGGCGCTGAACTTCCTCATGCACCTTTGCGGCGTCGCGACCTATACGGCCCGCTTTGCCGGGGAAATCGCCCATACGCCCGCCAAGGTCTGCTGCACGCGCAAGACGATTCCCGGCCTACGGGCGCTTGAAAAATACGCCGTGCGCATGGGCGGCGGTTCCTCGCATCGCTACGGCCTCGACGACGCCATCCTCATCAAGGACAACCACATCGCTGTCGCTGGCGGCGTTGCCGGCGCCATCCGCGCCGCGCGCGCCTTTGCCGGCCATCTCGTCAAGGTGGAGGTGGAGGTGACCACGCTGGAGGAGCTGGAGGAGGCGCTGGAGGCGCAGCCCGACGTGATCCTCCTCGACAATATGGGGCCGGAACTCCTGCGCCGCGCCGTCGAGATCAACCGCGACTGCGCCGGCCTCTCGGACGAAGCCTATGCGGCCGATCCGCGCCGCGTGAAGCTCGAAGCCTCCGGCAACGTGAACATCGCGACCGTCCGTGCCATCGCCGAGACGGGCGTCGACTATATCTCGACCTCCAAGATCACCATGGCCGCGCCCACGCTGGACATCGGCCTCGACATCGCCCTTCGCTGAAGAGGGGAACCCCATACGGCACGATGCGTTCCGGCTCCTTGAGCATTTGAACGGAGGACGCATCATGTCGAAGATCGTCGTGCTTGCCGCAGCAGCGGCAATCCTGGCCGCACCGGCTTTCGCCCAGCAGACGAAGAACACGGCCGAGGCGAATTTCGTCGATCGCTCCGGCACAGAGACCGGCCGCGCGCATCTCACCGCAAGCCCCGAAGGCGTGCTGTTCGAGGTGGAGGTCTCCGGGCTCACCCCGCGCAAATGGGTGGCGCTGCACATCCACGAGAGGGGCGCCTGCGACCATACGGGCGGCCATGAGGCGGCCGGCGGCCATTTCAATCCGGATGAGAAGAAGCACGGCTTCGCCTCCGCCGACGGCCCGCATGCCGGTGACCTGCCGAACCAGTATGTCGGCGACGACGGCGTCATGCGCGCGCAAATCTATTCCACCATGGTGCGGCTCGACGATTCCGAGCGCGGCATCCGCGGCCGTGCGCTGATCGTCCATGCCGGTTCCGACGACTACCGCACCGACCCCGCCGGCGGCTCGGGCGACCGCATAGCCTGCGCGGTAATCGAGTAACGGCCGTCAGCGCATCCCGACCTTGAGGCCGGGCGCCGGGCGCTCCTCCAGGATGCGGCGGCGGAAGCGGAAGAGGGCCGCCGGGCGCCCGCCGGTGGCGGAGGTGGAGGCGCCCGTCGCCTCGACCAGTTCGGCGCCCTCGACGAGACGGCGGAAATTCTGCTTGTGCAGGTGCCGGCCGGAGATCGCCTCCACGGTCGCCTGCAGTTCGGTGAGGGTAAATTCCGGCGCCATCAGCTCGAAGATCACCGGGCGGTATTTGATCTTGCCGCGCAGCCGCGCCATGGCGGTGGCGAGGATGCGGCGATGGTCGTGCCGCATGGCGACGCCCGGCGAGGGCTGGCCGGGCCGCGCGCGCCCGTCCGTCACGGCCTCCTCGGCAAGGCCCGCCTCATAGAGCAGTTCGTAGCGCTCCAGCACGCGCTCCTCGTCCCAGGGGAAATCGTCGAGGCCGAAGGCGAGGCGCACGCGGGTGAGCGGCGGGGGCGTGGACGCCGCCCGTTCCTCGCGCGAGGCGTCGCCGGCCCAGCATTTCAGCGCCGGCAGGATGATCTGGTCGAGCATGGCCGGACGGCCCTGCCGCCAGTCCTCCCAAGGCAGGTAGGTGTACCAGTCGCGCCAGGCCGCACCCGCCTCGGCCAGCCGCTCGTTCGCCTCGTCGTCCGTGCGGGCGAGCGCCAGATAGCCGACGGAGACCATGTGCGTGCCCGCCTCGTCGGGCAGTTTCTGGCGGCCGCGGTCGCCGAACGTATAAAGCTGCTCGATATAGCCGAGTTTCAGCGCCGTCTGCGCCTCCACGCTGGCCCGCAGGCTCGCCTCGAAGGTACGGTGCTGCTGCGGGGCGAAGGG
>CBIMFD010000421.1:0-2342 GCA_966243085.1 uncultured Shinella sp. | reverse complement strand
TTCGAGAAGCCCCATTCGTTGTCGTACCAGGAGAGGATACGCACGAGGTTGCCGTCGAGGACCTTGGTCTGGTCGGCGGCGAAGTTCGAGGAATTGCTGTCGTGGTTGAAGTCGACCGAGACGAGCGGACCCGTGACGTAGTCGAGGATGCCCTTCAGCTCGCCTTCGGCGGCGGCCTTGACGGCAGCGTTGACTTCTTCGGCCGTGACGTTGCGCTTCGGAACGAACTTCAGGTCGACGACCGAGACGTTCGGGGTCGGCACGCGGATCGAGGAACCGTCGAGCTTGCCCTTGAGGTGCGGCAGCACGAGGCCGACGGCCTTGGCGGCGCCCGTCGAGGTCGGGATCATCGACAGCGCAGCGGCGCGGGCGCGGTAGAGGTCCTTGTGCATGGTGTCGAGCGTCGGCTGGTCACCCGTGTAGGAGTGGACCGTCGTCATGTAGCCCTTCTCGATGCCGAAGGCCTTGTCGAGGACATAGGCGACCGGCGCAAGGCAGTTCGTCGTGCACGAGGCGTTCGAGATGACGAGGTCGTCCTTGGTCAGCGTGTTGTGGTTGACGCCGAAGACGATGGTCTTGTCGGCGCCGTCGCACGGAGCCGAGACGATGACGCGCTTGGAGCCGTTGGCAAGATGCGCGGAGGCCTTTTCCTTGGTGGTGAAGAGGCCGGTGCATTCCAGCGCGATGTCGACGTCGCCCCAGGGCAGTTCCTTCGGGTCGCGGATCGCGGTGACGCGCATCGGGCCGCGGCCGGCGTCGATCGTGTCGCCGGAAACGGTGACGGTGCCGGGGAACTTGCCGTGAACGGAATCGTAGCGCAGCAGGTGCGCGTTGGTCTCGACCGGGCCGAGGTCGTTGATGGCGACGACTTCGATGTCGGTGCGGCCGGATTCGATGATGGCGCGCAGCACGTTGCGGCCGATGCGGCCGAAGCCGTTGATGGCAACTTTCACAGTCATTTCGGGTTTCTCCCTATCAATAAACGTGTGGCAGGCGGGCGCGGCGGGAAACCGCGCCCGCGGCAATCAGGAAAGCTTGGCTTCCGCCGCGGCGACGACAGCCTCCGGCGTGATGCCGAAGTGCTTGTAGAGGTCCTTGTAGGGACCGGAGGCGCCGAAGGAGGACATGCCGACGAAGATGCCGTCCGAGCCGATGAGGTGATCCCAGCCCTGGCGGATGGCAGCCTCGACGGCGATCTTGACCGGCGAATTGCCGATGACCGCCTGCTGGTAGGCTTCCGGCTGCTCGGCGAAGAGCTCGACGCAGGGCACGGAGACGACACGGGTGGAAATGCCCTTGGCCGACAGCGTCTGCTGCGCCTTGACGGCGATCTCGACTTCCGAGCCGGAGGCGAAGATCGTCACCTGCGCGTCGCTGGCCGAGACGAGGTCGTAGGCGCCGCGGGCGCACAGGTTCTCTTCCTCGTATTCCAGGCGCACCGGCATCAGGTTCTGGCGGGTGAGCGCCAGGGCCGACGGGCGATTGTGGCTTTCGAGCGCGAGCTGCCAGCACTCCACCGTCTCCGTGGCGTCGGCCGGGCGGAAGACGAGAAGGTTCGGGATGGCGCGCAGCGCCGCGAGTTGCTCGACCGGCTGATGGGTCGGGCCGTCCTCGCCAAGGCCGATGGAATCGTGCGTCAGCACATGGATGACGCGGATGCCCATCAGGGCCGCGAGGCGGATCGACGGACGGCAATAGTCCGAGAAGATCAGGAAGCCGCCGGAATAGGGGATGAGGCCGCCGTGCAGCGCGATCCCGTTCATCGCCGCCGCCATGCCGTGCTCGCGCACGCCGTAGTGGAGGTAGCGGCCGGAGAAATCGTTCGGGGTGATCGACGTCGTCTGGCTGGTCTTGGTGTTGTTGGAGCCGGTGAGGTCGGCCGAGCCGCCGATGGTTTCGGAAAGAACGCCGTTGATGACTTCCAGCGCGTCTTCCGAAGCCTTGCGGGTGGCCGGGTTCGGCTTCGTCTCGGCAAGCTTCTGCTTGTAGGCGGCGATCGCCGGCTCGAGGCTGCCTTCCAGTTCGCCGGCGAAGCGGCGGACGAATTCGGCCTTCTTGCCGGCTTCCGTCTTTTCGAGGCGCGCGCCCCATTCCTTCTCGGCCTTGGTGGCGCGGAGGCCGGCGAGGCGCCAGGCGTCGAGCACGTCGGAGGGGACGACGAAGGGTTCGGCTTCCCAGTTCAGCGCCTTGCGCGTGGCGGCGATTTCTTCCGCACCGAGCGGCGAGCCGTGGACCTTGTGCGTGCCGGCCTTGTTCGGCGCGCCGAAACCGATGGTCGTCTTGCAGGCGATCATGGTCGGCTTGTCGGACTTCTGCGCTTCCTCGATGGCGGCGGCGATGGC
>CBIMFD010000420.1:0-2364 GCA_966243085.1 uncultured Shinella sp. | reverse complement strand
CGGGTGCCAGCTCACGATATCGCGGATGCCGGCGACATTGGGGTTGGCCGCCTCCGCCTCGATCAGGCCCTCTGCATCGGGACTGTCGAGCGGCACGCGCGCGATGTAACGCTTCGCGATGCCGGAGGAACGGTCGAGGCCGCCGAGCCAGCGGCTTTCCTCCAGCGGATGGGCGTCGGACCATCCGGCCTCGACATGCACGGTGGCGACGATGTTCTGGTTTGCGGCATCCCGACGATAATCTTCCACGCCGTAGTCGCGCAGGATCGGCGCGAGGCTGCCATAGACCATCTCGCCGCCCCCGCCTCGCGCCTTCTCCAGCCAGGGATGGCGGCGCAGCGAAAGGTCCCAGAGATGGTGGTGCGGGTCGATGACCGGCCCGTCGTAGCGGCCTGTCATCGCCGCGCCTCGCGGCCGGAAACGAGCAGCAGCGCGAGGATCAGCGTGCCGAACATGATCGACCGCCAGCCGGGCGAGGCGTTGACGACGGTGATCAGCGCCGTGGTCGTGACGAGCAGGATGGCGCCGGGAATGGTGCCGGCATAGGTGCCGCGCCCGCCGAGGATGGAGGTGCCACCGAGGACCACGGCGGCGATCGACGTCAGCAGATAGGGATCGCCGATGCCGACATAGCCCTGCCGGTTCATGCCGAGCACGAGGATGCCGGCAAGGCCGGCGAAGAAACCGGAGAGCGCATAGAGGATCAGCGTGTTGCGCGTGACGCTGACGCCGGAAAGCCGGGCGGCGAGCGGATTGGCGCCGAGCGCCAGGAACCGCGCACCGATCGGCATGCGATGGATGAGGAGCAGCACCGCCGCCGAGACGACCACCCAGAGGATGACGCCGGCCGGAATGCCGAGCGGCCGGGCCTGCCCGAGCAGGATAACGGCGGGATTGCTGACCGTGACCGCGCTGCCGCCGGCGACGATGACGAGAAGACCCTGAAGGAAGGTCGCCATGGCGAGCGTCATGATGATCGGCGGCACGCGGAGATAGGCCGCACCCGCCCCGTTGAGCAAGCCGATGCCGGCGGCGATGGCGAGCGCCAGCACGATGCCGGCAAGGCCTGTCGGATCCCAAACCGGGGAGATGAGCGGCAAGAGGATCGCCGTCACGGTGATGACCGCGCCGACCGAAAGGTCGATGCCGCCCATCAGGATGACGAGCGTCTGCCCCGCCGCGACGATGCCGATGACGGCGGCAAGCTCCAGAAGGTAGCGCAGATGCCCGTAGGCGCCGAAGCCGCGCAGCGTGAGGCTCGCGACGAGCCAGACGAGGGCCACCAGCACGAAGGTGAGCAGCGGCGGGTTGCGGAACAGGGATCTGACAGCGCTCATCGCCTTGCCCTCCAGGCACCGAGAAGTTCCGGCACCGCGACGGCGCCGACGATGATGAGCCCCTGCGCGACATATTGCGCGACCGGCGGGAAGCCGAGGAAGAACATCACGTTGATCATGACCGAGAGCAGCAGGCTGCCGCAGATCGCCCCGCGCATCGTGCCCTTGCCGCCGAGGAAGCCGACACCGCCGAGCACGGCCGCGGCGATGGAGTTGAGCGTGAAGGGCGTGCCGATGATCGGGTCGCCCGAGCCGGTCTGCGCGGCGACGAAGAGGCCGGCAAGCGCGGCAAGCAGGCCGGAGAGCGCGAAGGCGACGACCTTCGCCCGCTCGACCGGCACGCCGGAGCGGAAGGCGCCGACCGGGTTGTCGCCGGCTGCATAGATGCCGAGGCCGAGCGGCGTGGCGAGGAACGCCTTCCAGCCGAGGAGGATGACGACGAGCAGCAGGAAGGCGACGGGCGTATGGCCGGCAAGCGCGTTCGAAAGCCAGTCCGGGATGAAGCCGCCCGGACGCGGCAGGAGGATCAGCGCGACGCCGGTGATGATGAAGGAGCCGGCAAGCGTGACGATGATCGCCGGCAGCCTGAGATGCGCGACGATGACGCCCGTGACCGCGCCGATGGCAAGGCCGGCGAGCGCGACGGCGACAAAGCCGCCCGGCACGCCGAACACACCTTCCATCGTGGTCGCCGCAATCACCGCCCCGAGGCTGACGAGCGGGCCGATGGCGAGCGTGATGCCGCCGTTGAGCATCAGGAGCGCCTGCGCCATCGTGACAAGGGCGAGCGGGAACCAGTTCTGCGTGAACTTGGAAAAGCCGCCGACGGAAAGGATGCCCGGAAAAAGCACGGCATAGAGGATGAGGAAGGCGGCGACGACGAGATAGAGGCCGCCGAGACCGCGATTGCGGCGCTTCTGGATGGCGCCGTAGAGCCAGCCGGTGGACGAAACAGCGCTCATGCGGCCGCTCCCTTTCTGTCGATGCCCATGGCCGCGCCGACGATGGCCTCCTCGGTGATCGCATC
>CBIMFD010000419.1:0-2374 GCA_966243085.1 uncultured Shinella sp. | reverse complement strand
CAGCAGGAATTCCTGCAGGTCGACACGACGAACATCCTGTTCATCTGCGGCGGCGCCTTCGCTGGCCTCGACAAGATCATCTCCGCCCGCGGCGAGAAGACCTCGATCGGCTTCGGCGCGACGGTGCGCGCACCGGAAGACCGCCGCGTCGGCGAGGTCCTGCGCGACCTCGAACCGGAGGACCTGGTCAAGTTCGGTCTCATCCCCGAGTTCATCGGCCGTCTGCCGGTCCTGGCGACGCTGGAGGACCTCGACGAAGACGCGCTGATCCAGATCCTGTCGGAGCCGAAGAACGCTCTGGTCAAGCAGTACCAGCGCCTGTTCGAGATGGAGGACGTGGAACTCACCTTCCATGAGGACGCGCTCCGCGAGATCGCCCGCAAGGCGATCATTCGCAAGACCGGCGCCCGCGGCCTTCGCTCGATCATGGAGAAGATCCTGCTCGACACGATGTTCGAGCTGCCGACGCTGGAAGGCGTGCGCGAAGTCGTCATTTCCGACGAGGTGGTCAAGGGCGCGGCCCGTCCGCTCTACATCTACTCGGAGCGTTCAGAAGAGAAGGCCAACGTCTCGGCCTGAGCTGTTGGCGGAACGGCCCCTCATCCCGCTGCCGCGACCTTCTCCCCGCAAGCGGGGAGAAGGGGAATGCCGAACCGGTTTCGGGAAGCCCTGGCATCCTTTCCCTTCGCCCCGCTTGCGGGGAGAAGGTGCCGCAGGCGGATGAGGGGCCGTTTGCCGACGGTCCACGGACCCGCTACGGCGGGTCTTTTCGTGTGAGCCGCCTAGCGACATTTCGTGACTGGTCGTTCGCCGGGGGAAGGGGCATGATGCGCAACCTTCCGCTGCTTTGGCGCGCCGTTGCGAAACGGTGCGCGCCAAGCCAGAATGGAAGACTTCGATTCTGTCTCGCGTATGCTCCGGCGGTCTTGCCGGGGGGAAGGCCGCAAGTTCCGCGTCAGCGCTGAAGGCTAGGCTTTCTTCCGCTGGCGTACGTCATGTCCGTTGCGGGGTGGGGCACTCCGCGGCCGGGCTTGAAAAAGCGTTAACCGCACGCCACTTGTGGGTGGAAAAGATTGCCGGCCCGGTGAGCCCAAGCACCGATCGAACCGGCTCCCGGAAACGGGACGTTTGAAAGGAAATGACATGACGAAGAAGACGTCTGCGCCGCACGAATCGACCGCGTTCCCGGTCCTGCCCCTGCGCGACATCGTGGTGTTCCCGCACATGATCGTGCCGCTGTTCGTCGGTCGCGAGAAGTCGATCCGCGCGCTGGAAGAGGTGATGGGCACCGACAGGCAGATCATGCTTGCCACCCAGATCAACGCCTCCGACGACGATCCGGAGACCGACGCCATCTACCGCATCGGCACCGTCGCCAACGTTCTCCAGCTCCTGAAGCTGCCTGACGGCACCGTCAAGGTGCTGGTTGAAGGCCGCGCCCGCGCCGAGATCGACGGCTACACCGATCGCGAGGAATTCTACGAGGCGATGGCCCATGTGCTGGCCGAGCCGGATGAGGACCCGGTGGAGATCGAGGCGCTGTCGCGCTCGGTCGTTTCCGAGTTCGAGAACTATGTGAAGCTCAACAAGAAGATTTCGCCCGAAGTCGTCGGCGCCGCGAGCCAGATCGAGGACTACTCGAAGCTCGCCGATACGGTCGCCTCGCATCTCTCCATTAAGATCGTCGAGAAGCAGGAAATGCTGGAGACGACGAGCGTGAAGCTGCGCCTCGAAAAGGCGCTCGGCTTCATGGAAGGCGAGATCTCGGTCCTGCAGGTCGAAAAGCGCATCCGCTCGCGTGTAAAACGGCAGATGGAGAAAACGCAGCGCGAATACTACCTCAACGAACAGATGAAGGCGATCCAGAAGGAGCTCGGCGACGGCGAGGACGGCCGCGACGAGATGGCCGAACTGGAAGAGAAGATCGCCAAGGCCAAGCTCTCGAAGGAAGCCCGCGAGAAGGCGGACGCCGAGCTCAAGAAGCTGCGCCAGATGAGCCCGATGTCGGCGGAAGCCACCGTCGTGCGCAACTATCTCGACTGGCTGACGGGCATTCCGTGGGGCAAGAAGTCGAAGATCAAGACCGACCTCAACAACGCCGAAAAGATCCTCGACGAGGATCATTTCGGCCTCGACAAGGTCAAGGAGCGCATCGTCGAGTACCTCGCCGTGCAGGCCCGGTCCAACAAGATCAAGGGCCCGATCCTGTGCCTCGTCGGTCCTCCGGGCGTCGGCAAGACCTCGCTTGCGAAATCCATCGCCAAGGCGACGGGCCGCGAATATGTCCGCATGGCGCTCGGCGGCGTGCGGGACGAAGCCGAGATCCGCGGCCACCGCCGCACCTATATCGGCTCGATGCCCGGCAAGGTCATCC
>CBIMFD010000418.1:0-2402 GCA_966243085.1 uncultured Shinella sp. | reverse complement strand
TGGAAGGGCTGATCGTCACGCTGAAGCTGAAGCCGGGCGCGCTGGTGACCGAGCGCCAGCTCATCGATCTCGCCGGCCTCGGCCGAACGCCCGTGCGCGAGGCTATCCAGAAGCTCGAATGGCAGGGCCTGATCGCCGTGCGCCCCCGCGCCGGTCTGCAGGTCACGGCCATTTGCCCGCAGGATCATGCCGAGGTAATGGCGACGCGCCGCCAGTTGGAGCCGATGGCGGCCGACCTCGTCGCACGCCATGCGGAGGACAACCACCGCGAACGGCTCGTCGACTGCGCGCAGACGATGACCGCCTGTTCCATCCGCTCCGACATGGAAGGCTTTCTTGCGGCCGACAAAGATTTCGACGAGATCATGGAGGAGGCCTGCCCCAACCGCTTCCTGACGGCGGCCCTGGCGCCGCTCCAGACCCATTCGCGCCGCCTCTGGTTCACCCGCGCCGACAACCGGCATATGGACGCCTCGGTCGAGCGGCATGTAAAGGTCATCCGCGCCATCCGCAATGCCGACGGACCGGCGGCGGCGACGGCGATGACCGAACTGCTCGACTATCTTTCTGCCTGAAACGAAAAGAGCGGCCCGGAGGCCGCCCTTTCAAATCCCACGCCGTCGACTCAATCCACGAAGGCGCGTTCGATGACGAACTCGCCGGGCTTGCTGTTGGCCCCCTCGGTAAGGTCTGCGGCTTCCAGCAGTTCCTTGGTTTCCTTGAGCATCGCGGCCGAGCCGCAGATCATGCCGCGATCGACAGCCGGGTCGAAATGGGGGACGCCGAGATCGGCGAACATCTTGCCGTTCCTGACGAGATCCGTGATGCGGCCCCGGAACGGGTAGTCCTCGCGGGTGACCGTCGCATAGTGGCGCAGCTTGTTGCCGACGATTTCCGAGAGGAATTCGTGGTTGCGGATTTCGTCCACGAGATCGAAACCGTATTTCAGCTCGGCGACCTCGCGGCAGGTATGCGTCAGGATGACCTCGTCGAACTTCTCATAGGTCTCCGGATCGCGGATGAGGCTGGCGAACGGCGCGATGCCCGTGCCGGTGGAGAACATGTAGAGCCGCTTGCCGGGCGTCAGCGCGTCGAGCACCAGCGTGCCGGTCGGCTTCTTGCGCATCAGCACGGTATCGCCCGGCTTGATCTGCTGGAGATGCGAGGTCAGCGGGCCGTCCGGCACCTTGATCGAGAAGAATTCCAGTTCCTCGTCCCAGGCGGGGCTTGCGATCGAATAGGCGCGATAGATCGGCTTCTCGCCGACCATCAGGCCGATCATGGCGAACTCGCCGGAGCGGAAGCGGAAGCTTTCTGGGCGCGTCATGCGGAAGCGGAACAGCCGATCCGTATAGTGTTGCACGCTCGTGACCGTCTCGGCGAAAACGCCGGCGGGGACGGTTGCCACAAAATCTTCGGTCTTGGCGGGTGCGTTCATTTCGGCATCGATCCTGAATGGGTCGGAGGATTTGACGATAGGCAGATATTACATGTTGAGCGGCAAAGGAAGGTATTGCGTTCCAATGCGCCGATCGGCCGCGCAATATTTGCCGCGCCCTCTGCTTTCGCCCGCTGCGCGGCGCTCCACCTTGATCTGAGACAATGCTGCCACGCGATTGCGGCCTTTCAAGGAGCACGGCCGGAAAATCAGGCCCGGCGGCGCCAGCTATAGGAGTTGACGTCCTGCGCGGGGCGCGCCGTCGGCTGGTAGTGGACGGGAATGCCCGGCAGGCGGTTTTCCGCAAGCCGCTTCAAGGCCGTCGCATTGCTGACGGCGAAGCTGTCGATGCCGCAGCGGAGCATCAGCGGCACCTGATCGATCAGCACGTCGCCGACCGCCCGCACCTCGCCGGAGAACTTCAGGCGCGAGCGCAGCAGCGAGGCATGGCTGAAGGCGCGCCCGTCGTTGAAGGCCGGGAAAGCGACGGCGACCAGCGCCAGCCGGTCGAGATGGCCTTCCAGCCTGCGCACGTCGTCCGCCGGATTGACCAGCACGCCAAGGCCCGTCTCGTTCGTCCCGACGGCCTTCTCGAGGAAGGCGTCGAGGCTGAGGATCGCCTTTTCGTCCAGCCCGGCCTTCATGTCTTCGGTCTCGATGATCCAAGGATCGCCGGTCACGAAGCCGGATTCGTTCCAGATTTTCGTCATGGCCGTTCTCCTCAGGCTGCCGCGACCGTCTTCTCGCCGTAGAGCGCATCCTTGAAGGGCTGTGGTCCGACGCGGCGATAGGCGGCAAGGAAGGTTTCCGACGGGTCACGGCGCAGGCCGAGATAGGTGTCGACAACCACCTCGACGGCGTCCGTCACCTTCTCCGGCTCGAAGCCGCGGCCGATGATTTCGCCGATCGACGTGTTCTCGTCACCCGAGCCGCCGAGCGTGATCTGGTAGAGCTCCTCGCCCTT
>CBIMFD010000417.1:0-2412 GCA_966243085.1 uncultured Shinella sp. | reverse complement strand
GGCGGGCCGAAGCGGAAGGCATAGGTCGTGTCGAAGAAGGCGCCGAAGAGGCTCGTTGCCGGCAGCGTCTCGGCGGAATGCGGCGCAAGCGCCATCTCCCGGCGGCCGGAAACGACCGGCTGGCGGCCGTGGCGCAGGCAGGAGAGTTCCAGGGTCAGGCGCCGCTCCTCCGCGCTGTCGTTGATCGCGTGGACGTCGAGGCCGTTGGTGCCCTCGTCGGAAAGCGCAAGCTGCACCGGGCGGAAGGCGCGGCGCAGCGCATGCCAGGCGGATTTCGGCAGACCCGTCGCATCGACCACACCCCAGCCGGCGCCGGGCAGAAGGTCCTGGAAGGTCCAGACGAGGGCGCCGTTGCAGGTCGATTGCAGCCGGCGCCATTCGGCGAAGGCCGCCTCCATCACCTCGGCGACGGCGGCGCGGGAAAGGTCGAGATAGCGCGCGGGGTCCTCGCGGCGAAGACGCGCCGGATCGGTCTCGTAGAGAAGGCCGAGATAGTAGTCGCGCACGTCCTCGAAATCCCAGGACGCGCCACGGTCGCGCGGCACGCGGGCCTTCCAGCGCGGATCGTGAACGGCGGGCACCGGCAGGTGCGCGTCGAGCGTTGCCTGCTCCGGCACATTGGCGAAGGCGAGGCTTTCGGCGGCAAAGCGCACCGCGGCGCGGCGCGCGTCCTCGAGCGGCCGGCAATAGGCGCCGACGCCGTAATAATGCGCGACGCCGGCATTCGGCGAGAAGGGCATGGCGCCGCCGCTCGGGGAATTCTCGACATAGGGCACGTCCGGCCGGTGCGCGGCGCAAAGCACGGGCAGGATATCGCGTGTCAAAGGCCCGGCCCATGCCGTCTCCGGCAGGCCGAGCATTGCCGCCTGCTGGTCGATCTCGCTGCCGCCGCAGAGCACGGCAAGCGACGGCGAGGCGGCAACGGCGTCGAGGAACTGCGCGACTTCGGTGCGCACGCTCTCGATGAAGGCCGGATCGTTCGCCGGGTAATCGAAATTGGCGAACTGGAAATCCTGCCAGACGAGAATGCCGAGTTCGTCGCAGAGCGCGAAGAAGTCCGGCGTCTCGTAGGTCATCGTGCCGCCGATGCGCAGCATGTTCATGTTGGCCTCCGCCGCGAGCTTCAGGAGTGGCTCGTAGCGCCCGCGCGTACCGGGCAGGTCGACGATATCGGCATTGGTCCAGACGGCGCCGCGGCAGAAGATTTTCCGGCCGTTGACGGTGAGCGCGAAATCCCGGCCGTCCGCGCCGCGGTCGATCTCGATGCGGCGAAAGCCGGTGCGGCCGAGAGAGTGGCGCACGCCATCCACCGTCAGGGTAATGTCGTGCAGGACCGGCGTGCCGTGCGTGCGCGGCCACCAGGCTTCGACATCGGGGATGACGAGGCTGGCGCTGAAGCTGTGCTCTCCGTTGGCGATCGCCTCGACGGTGATACCCGCGCATTCCACGGTCGGCGTTGCCGCGCCGTCGAGCGAAAAGCCGATCTCCAGCCGGCCCTTGCCGTCCTCGTGAAGTCGCGCGGAGAGGCGGATATCCGTTGGAACGGCGGGCACCGGCCGGGCGAGACGCACCGGCCGCCACGGGCCGCCGGCATGAACCTCCGGGCACCAGCCGGGCATGCGGCCGAGGAGGGTGGTGCGCACGAGCCGAAGCCCCTGCGGCGTGATCATCTGCGGGCGCCAGCGGGCGCGGGGCCCGCGCTTTTCGAGGTGCGGCTTCAGCGCGCGGAAGCAGAGGGCGAGGCGGTCCTTGCCGGTGAGCGTGACCGGCAGGGTGTGGCGAACGAACATGCTGTCCGAGGAAAGCGCGAGCGCGCCGTTCCACCAGGCCTCGGCGACGGTCGCGAGGCCGTCGAAATGCAGCACGGCCTCGCCGGGCGCCTCCCCGGCAAGGTCGAGCACGTACCAGGCGTCGAGATGGTCGAGCGGTTCGGGGGCGGTGCGGTCGAAGCGGCCGGCGCATTCGAGAGCGCCGGCGACGGTGCCGGGCACGGGGGCGTCGATGAAGCCGGAAAGGCCATTCAGCGCCGACGGGTCGGTCGCGCTGCCGGCGGGCAGCAGGGCCATGCGCCAGCCGGTGGAAAGCGCTTTTCCGGTATCGGGCATTCCCTCTCCTTCAGTCGATGCGGGCGGCAAGGCTCGCCATCAGAGTATCCCATGCCTCGATGGCTGGGTCGAGCGCGGTTGCCAGCGGATCGAACCTGCGGCGGGTCACGGCGCGGGCAAGCTGGAACTGCACGGACTTCGCCGTCTCCGATATTTTGCGGGCGGCGTCACCGCCATCGAGGCCGAGCCAGTCGAGATGGCTTGCGGCCAGCTCGAAATTGGCACCGAGCTGGCGCAGCGTGTTGAAGGCGTATTTGTGGAAGAAGCCGAACGGCCGGTCCGCCACGGCCTCGACCTGCTGCGGAAA
>CBIMFD010000416.1:0-2453 GCA_966243085.1 uncultured Shinella sp. | reverse complement strand
ACCGTCAAGCAGGCCAAGAAGCTGGTCGAGAAGGAAAAGCCGGAAGTCTGGGATATCCTCGACGAGGTCATCCGCGAGCATCCGGTCCTGCTGAACCGTGCGCCGACGCTGCACCGCCTGGGCATCCAGGCCTTCGAGCCGATCCTGGTCGAAGGCAAGGCGATCCAGCTTCACCCGCTCGTCTGCACGGCCTTCAACGCCGACTTCGACGGCGACCAGATGGCCGTTCACGTCCCGCTCTCGCTGGAAGCCCAGCTTGAAGCGCGCGTGCTCATGATGTCGACGAACAACATCCTGCATCCGGCGAACGGCGCACCGATCATCGTTCCCTCGCAGGACATGGTTCTCGGCCTCTACTATCTGTCGATCATGAACCAGAACGAGCCGGGCGAGGGCATGGCCTTCTCCGACATGGGCGAACTGCACCATGCGCTCGAAAGCAAGGTCGTGACGCTGCACGCGAAGATCCGCGGCCGCTACAAGTCGGTCGACGGTGAGGGCAAGCCCTACACGAAGATCTTCGAGACGACGCCCGGCCGCATGATCATCGGCGAGCTGCTGCCGAAGAACGGCAACATCCCGTTCGACATCTGCAACCAGGAAATGACCAAGAAGAACATCTCCAAGATGATCGACACGGTCTACCGTCATTGCGGCCAGAAGGACACGGTCATCTTCTGCGACCGCATCATGCAGCTCGGCTTCAGCCATGCCTGCCGCGCCGGCATTTCGTTCGGCAAGGACGACATGGTCATTCCGGACACCAAGGCCAAGATCGTCGGTGACACCGAAAACCTGGTCAAGGAATACGAGCAGCAGTACAACGACGGCCTGATCACCCAGGGCGAGAAGTACAACAAGGTCGTCGACGCCTGGGGCAAGGCCACCGAGAAGGTCGCGGAAGAGATGATGGCGCGCATCAAGGCCGTCGAATTCGACGCCGAGACCGGCCGCCAGAAGCCGATGAACTCGATCTACATGATGAGCCACTCCGGCGCCCGCGGTTCTCCGAACCAGATGCGCCAGCTTGGCGGCATGCGCGGCCTCATGGCCAAGCCCTCGGGCGAGATCATCGAAACGCCGATCATCTCGAACTTTAAGGAAGGCCTGACCGTGAACGAGTACTTCAACTCGACGCACGGCGCCCGCAAGGGTCTTGCAGACACCGCCTTGAAGACTGCGAACTCCGGTTACCTGACCCGTCGTCTCGTCGACGTCGCGCAGGATTGCATCGTCACGCATGTCGACTGCGGCACCGACAAGGGCCTCACGATGACGGCGATCGTCGACGCCGGCCAGGTCGTGGCCTCCATCGGCACCCGCGTTCTCGGCCGTACGGCTCTCGACGACATCGATCATCCGATCACCGGCGAGCGCATCGTCGATGCCGGCAAGATGATCCTCGAAGCCGACGTCGTCGAAATCGAGAAGGCCGGCATCCAGTCGATCCGTATCCGTTCGGCGCTGACTTGCGAGATTCAGACCGGGGTCTGCGGCGTCTGCTACGGTCGCGACCTTGCACGCGGCACGCCCGTCAACATGGGCGAGGCCGTCGGCGTCATCGCGGCGCAGTCGATCGGTGAACCGGGCACCCAGCTCACCATGCGTACCTTCCACCTGGGCGGCACGGCGACCGTGGTCGACCAGTCGTTCCTGGAAGCTTCGTATGAAGGCACGGTGCAGATCAAGAACCGCAACATGCTGCGCAACTCAGACGGCAACCTCGTCGCGATGGGCCGCAACATGGCGATCACCATCCTCGACGAGCGTGGCGTGGAACGGTCCGCGCAGCGCGTCGCCTACGGCTCGAAGATCTTCGTGGACGACGGCGACAAGGTGAAGCGCGGCCAGCGTCTCGCCGAGTGGGATCCCTACACCCGTCCGATGATGACGGAAGTGGAAGGTACGGTTCACTTCGAGGACGTCGTCGACGGTATCTCGGTTCTCGAAACGACCGACGAATCCACCGGCATCACCAAGCGTTCGGTCATCGACTGGCGCTCGACGCCGCGCGGTACGGACCTGAAGCCGGCCATCGTCATCAAGGACAAGAACGGCGCCGTCGCCAAGCTGTCCCGCGGTGGCGAAGCCCGCTTCCTGCTCTCGGTCGACGCGATCCTTTCCGTCGAACCGGGCCAGAAAGTCAGCCAAGGCGACGTTCTTGCCCGCTCGCCGCTGGAAAGCGCCAAGACCAAGGACATCACCGGCGGTCTGCCGCGCGTTGCCGAACTGTTTGAAGCCCGTCGTCCGAAGGACCACGCCATCATCGCGGAGATCGATGGTACGGTTCGCTTCGGCCGCGACTACAAGAACAAGCGTCGCGTGACGATCGAGCCGGCGGAAGACGGTGTCGAACCGGTCGAGTACCTGATCCCGAAGGGCAAGCCCTTCCATCTTCAGGACGGCGACTACATCGAAAAGGGTGACTACATCCTCGACGGCAACCCCGCGCC
>CBIMFD010000415.1:0-2459 GCA_966243085.1 uncultured Shinella sp. | reverse complement strand
TCGCCTCGATGGTCTCGGCAATCAGCGTGGAGAAGAAATCGTACATGCCGACGAGGACGGCATTCTGCGAAGCGGCGATCACGGCCTGATGAAAGGCGAAATCGCGGGCAATGAAGCCCGCCTTGTCGCCGCCTTCATAGATGCCGCGCTCGGTAAGGAGCGCACGCAGGTGCGCGATCGTCTCGGGCGTGCTGCGCAGCGCCGCCAGCCGTGCCGCCTGCGCGTCGAGCGCAAGACGCGCCTCGTACTGGTCGCGAAGGCCGGCGCGGCGCGCCATGGTCAGTGGACGAAACGTATCGGCGGCGGAAACCACATAGGTGCCGGAGCCCTGCCGCGTCTCGAGATAACCCTGCGAGACGAGCGCGCGCACGGCCTCGCGCACCGTGCCGCGGCTGACGGAGAGCATGGCCGAAAGCCTCGCCTCGTTCGGCAGCTTCTCGCCGACCGCCCAGCGATGCGCGAGGATTTCGCCGCGGATCGCTTCGACGGCGGTGTCGGCGAGATTCGTCTTGTTCAGAGGGTCCATTGTGCAAGTCATAAAGTCATCAGATGACTTTATGACTATTCCTCTTTATATCCGGCGTCAAACGGAATCCAATCGACATGACACAGGACTGAGATGTCTATCCCGGTCGCTTTCCCCAATGGAGAGGTATGCACGCCGTTGCCTGTTTCCCCTTCTCCCCGGCGGGGAGAAGGTGGCCCGAAGGGTCGGATGAGGGGGCAAGCGAGCCGTATTCGCCAGCGGCTCCCCCTCATCCCGCTGCCGCGACCTTCTCCCCGCGGGGGAGAAGGGGCAGGTGGCGCCCGCCGAACACAGGCGATTGCTCTTCTCCTTGGAGAGAAGGAAAGCACAAAACGCATTACTGCTTGCGCGGCCAGGTGTCGGCGAGGCGGTAGCCGGCCGGCCACGGATCGTCCGGGTCAAGCATTACCTGGCTCGTGCCGGTGACCCAGGCGCGGCCGGAAATTTCCGGCACGACGGCGGGGCGGCCGCCGACCGTGGTCTCGCCGACGATGCGGCAGTCGAAGCGCGAATCGAGGATCGAATAGCCGGAGAAGGATTGCCCGACCTTGATCTGGCCGCGGGCGTGCAGCACCGCCATGCGGGCCGAGCAGCCGGTGCCGGTCGGCGAGCGGTCGAGCTTGGCCGGCTGGATGACGACCGTGTTGCGGCCGTGCAGCCCGCCGTCGCGCTCCTCGACCGGCAGCGTGAGCTGGCAGAAGGAGATGTGGTTCCAGTCCGGGTTTTCCGGATGGGTGAAGCCGAGCTGCTCGTTGGCCGCTTTCGTGATGCGGATGCCGGTTTCGGCCAATTCCCGCGCCTCGTCGGGCGTCACGGAAAAGCCGAGCGCGCGGGCATCGGTCAAGACGAAACTGTCGCCGCCATAGGCGGTGTCGACGGTGAGCGTGCCGAGGCCTTCCACCTCCAGCTTCGCGTCCAGCCTGTCGGCGAAGGAGGACACGTTGGTGACGGTGATCCGCTCGGCCTTGCCGTTGCGGCAGGTGGCGACGACGTCCACGAGGCCGCCCGGCGCTTCCAGCACCATGCGCGTCTCCGGCTCGACCATCGGGATGATGCCGCTGTCGAGCAGCACGGTCGATACGCAGATCGAGTTGGAGCCGGACATCGGCGGCGTATCCTCCGGCTCCATGATGATGAAGCCCATGTCGGCGCGCGGATCCTTCGGCGGCACGAGAAGGTTGATGTGGCGGAAGACGCCGCCACGCGGCTCGTTCAGGACGAAATTGCGCAGCGTCTTGTCCTCGGCGATGAACTTGCGCTGTTCCCACAGCGTCTTGCCGGGCGGCGGCGCGACGCCGCCGACGATGACGTCGCCCACCTCGCCCTCGGCGTGGCAGGTGACGATGTGGATGACCTTGCTGCTGCGCATGGCGCGACCTCCGCTTTTCCAATGTCGTGCGCCGGCGGCCGGGCCGGCGCGGTGTTCATTCATAGAAATATTGGATCCAATATACAATCCTGTTTCTTGCCGGTTCGTGCGCCGCGCCGCTCGGTTGCCCCGCCGCCGGTTTCGACCTATGACCATGGCTCCATTCACCGGGGTTGGACACGATGAAATTTGCTGCCGTCGATGTCAGGCAGGCCGCTTCGGCGGCCGACATCGTCTATGAGGCGCTGCGCAGGGCGATCATCGAAGGCGACCTTGCCGAGGGCGAGAACCTCCGACAGGAGGAGATCGCGCAGATGTTCAACGTCAGCCGCATCCCCGTGCGCGAGGCGCTGTCGCGGCTGGAGCAGCACGGCCTTATCACCACCCAGCGCTACAAGGGCGCCGTCGTCGCCGGTCTTTCCATCGAGGAGATCGAGGAGATTTTCCAGTTCCGCGCCCTCATCGAGGCGGAGGTCATGCGGCTTGCCGTTCCCAATCTCGATCGCGAGACGCTGGAGCGCGCGCATGCCTATCGCGACGCATTCGACCGGGAAACGGACCCGC
>CBIMFD010000414.1:0-2471 GCA_966243085.1 uncultured Shinella sp. | reverse complement strand
TCCGGATCGTCCTCGGCGACGGCTTCCTTGTCAGCCTCCTCGCCGGAGGCTTCACCGTTTTCCCCGTCGTTGCCGTTTTCGTCGGCCTCCTCATCCTCGGAAGCCTTTGCCGCGTCTTTCCAGTCGAGGTCTTCCTCGGCCGGAAGATAGGGCACGAAGGCGAGCGGAACGCCTTCACGCAGCGCAGCGGCCGGAACCATGCGGTCGGGCAGGGCGTCGGGCACGGCAACGGGCTGCGCGGCCTCGCGGGCCTGCGCGGCAGGCAGGGGCTCGTTCGTCTCGGCAGGCGCCTGCGCGGCCGCCGGCTGGGCATGGCTCGCTCTGACCTTGCCCGCTTCCGGCATGCCGTCCGGGTCGGCGGCGCCTTCCGCCTGCTCGCGGACGATCGTGGCGATCTCCTGCTCGGTCGCAAGGTCGAAGGGCCGTTCCAGCAGCGCGCGCAGGAAGGTCGCTTCCTCCGGCGAAAGGTTCTCGACGAGATGGGCGACCGCCTGCATCAGGAGGGCCGGCGGCAGGTCGCGCGTCACGGCCTGCATGACGCTGCGGGCCAGCGCCTGTCCGGCGGTGTTGGTGGTCTCCGCCCGGCCGGGCATGTCTGCGCGCTTCACGGCGGGCGCTTCCAATTCCTCGGCGCTGCCGTTGTAGCGCAGCGCCGCGGCCGCGGCCTCCACCGGCTGGTCGTCGGCCGCGGTGGCGGGAAGGGGCATCCGGGCCTCGCCCCGCACCGTGCCGGCCGGCTCCGCGGACACCCTCGTTCCTCCGGCCGGTGTCTGGTGATCCGCCGCGACGGCGTTCGGCTGGCCGGGAAGGGAGCGCGGTCTGGCGCTGCCGTCGACATCGAAAAGGCGTTTCAGCGCGGCCTGCAGGAGGCGCGCGTCGGCGACGGCGGGGAGCGTCTGCGCCGGCTGCTGCTGGCCGCTGCGGCTGACGGCGGCGAGCTGCTGGGCTGTGAGGCCGAGCGGCCTTGCCTGATTTCCGGCCCCGTCTGCGGGGTTTTCGCCAAGGCCGAGGCTTGCGGAAAGAAGCGTAGCGAGCTTCTGCGCTTCCGGCCCGTTGGGATTGCGCACGATCTCGATGAGGCTGCGCGTCGGCATCGCGGAAAGCGCGGTGCCGACCAGCTTCTCGACGCCGGGGCGAAGGTCCGCCGGCAGCTTGGCGATGAGGTCGGAGAGCTTCTGCCCGGCTTCGCCCTCGCGCCCCTGCATGGTCTTCAGCATCGCCAGCAGCGTCTCGACGAGGTCGCGGCCCGGATTGGCCTCGGCCATGGGCGGCATATGCTTGAGCATGGTTTCGAGGAGGCGAAGCAGCACTTCGGCGCGAAGGTTGGCAAGCGCGGCGGCGGTGGGCTGTGGCCGGGCGGCGGCATCGACCGTCGCGCCCGCCGCAAGGGCGGGGGAGGGCTCCGATACCCCGGTCGTTGGTGCCACGCGTGGCAGCATGACTGCCTCCTGTTCGTCCCGGCCGATGCCCGTGTCGCAAGGCCTGCCAATGTTCCATCGTCTGTCGGATGGCGCATCATGCGCGACGCTGCGAGGTGATGAGCTTTCGGCCCGGCGCACCGGACGGACATGCGGGAGGCGGCGGAAAGACCGGCGAACACTGGACCGCGACCCATGCCGGACGGGAGGGCCATGGGACTCCCGTGCGGCGCTTGCATTCACAAATGCCAGTTTATGGTTAACGAAATGCTAACGAGGGCTCGCGCGAACGGCCCGCCGATTTGCCGACGGACGGGCCTTGCCCCTTATGCTCACCTCGCGTAAATCTTGCCGGCACTCTCGGCCGCGGGTCTCCGGCCGCGGCTGCGGCGGAGATCCAGCGATGAACCTGACGAACCTCATCCTCAATACAGACAGCTACAAGTTCAGCCACTACCTGCAATATCCGCCGGAAACGTGTGCCATTTCCTCCTATGTCGAGGCGCGCGGTCATTCCGATCATCCGGAAGTGGTGTTCTTCGGCCTCCAGATGTTCCTCAAGGAATATCTGTCGAAACCGGTGACCATGCCGAATATCGACGAGGCCGAGGCCATCGTCACCGCGCATGGCCTGCCGTTCAACCGCGAGGGCTGGACGCATATCGTGGAAAAGCACGGCGGCTTCCTGCCGCTCCTCATCGAGGCGCTGCCGGAGGGAACGCTCGTGCGCCGCGGCGTGCCCGTCGTGCAGGTCGTCAACACCGACCCCGCCTGCTTCTGGCTGACCTCCTACATCGAGACGGCGCTGCTGCGCGCGATCTGGTATCCGAGCACGGTCGCCTCCAATTCGCGCAAGGTGAAGCAGATCATCCAGCCGATCCTGGAAAAGACCTGCGACGACCCGGCCGCCGTCCTGCCCTTCCGCCTCCACGATTTCGGTTCCCGCGGCACGACGAGCCTTGAGCAGGCCGGCATCGGCGGTGCGGCGCATCTCGTCAACTTCATGGGCACGGACACGGTGACGGGCGTGCTCTATGCCCGCCGCTACTACGG
>CBIMFD010000413.1:0-2484 GCA_966243085.1 uncultured Shinella sp. | reverse complement strand
AGCGGCGTGCCGCCGAAGCTGAGGAAGATATCGTCGAGTTTGAGGATGGGCGGTGCCAAGGGTCAGGCTCCTGAAAGATCATAGGGCCGCGCGATGAGGACGGCGCGGCCGGAGGCGAGCGAAAGGCGGACCGGGCCTTCCGCGACATTGGAGATGGTGCGCGAGGAGCCGAAGGGCAACGAGAAATCGTTGAGCGGATAGCGCACATTGGAAAGGAAGAGGCCGGCAAGCGGCGAAAGGCCGAGGACGGAGAAGAGGCTGTCCTTCGGCAGGTCGATCTCGCGGGTGCCGGGCAGGAGCGGCCAGGCCTCCTCCTCGCCGGAGGTGAGCTTGATGGCAAATCCTTCCTCCGCCAGCGAGACGGCGTGAAGGAGATGCATCAGCGCATGGTCGCTGCGCTCGCCGCCGAGCGCGCCGGCAAGGATGACGCTCCGCGCCCCTCGCTCGATCGCCGCGGAAACGGCGATCGTCCCGTCCGTCTCGTTCTTGGCGACGGGATAGGGCTGGCGCTCGACATCCGGCCACGCGGCAAGAAGCGCCGGCGGCGTGGAATCGAAATCGCCGACCCAGACATCCGGCGCGACGCCGAGGCTTGCGGCGTGCCGCATGCCGCCGTCCGCCGCAATGAAGCGTGCGCCGGCGATGTCCGCGGCAAGCCGCGGCGTCGCCGTGAGGGCGCCGCCGAGAAGGACGACGAATTTTTCGGTCTGGTCCGGCATGGTCATGGCCGATGCCCTTAGCGCATGTCGGGCGGAAAGGGAAAGATTTTGGCGACCGTGCGGAAGGAACCTAGAGACGCGCGCCCGCGAAGTGCGCAACCTGCGCCCCGAGTTCGTAATAGCCTTCGCGCAGCGTCCGGAACGACTGGGCTTCGGCATCGGTGACCGACAGCGGCAGGTCCATTTCCGTAATCGCGCCGGAAACGAGCTCGGCAAGCGTGCGGCCGAAGACCGTGCCGGGCGCGATGCCCCGGCCATTATAGCCGGAAAAGCCGACGACGTTCTCGGCAAGGCGATGGAAGCGCGGCAGGTTGTCGGTCGTCATGCCGATCTTGCCGTACCATTCCGCCTCGAAGGCGACATCGCCGATGGCCGGGAAGAGCTTCTTCAGCGCCCGCCGCGCCCAGGCCTTGTGTACTCCCGTGCCCGAACCGCGCAGCGCCCCGACGCTGCCGAAGACCAGCCGGCCGCGCTTGTCGAAGCGGAAGGAGGAAAGCACCTCCTTCGTATCCCACGCGCCCTGCCGTTCCGGCAGGATCTTGGCCTGCATCTCGGCGGAAAGCGGCACGGTGGCGAAGTTGAAATAGGGAAGGTGCACGAGTTCGGCCCGCACCTCGTTCCACGGCGAAACGGTATAGGCATTGGTGGCGACGACCACCCAGTCCGCCGTGACGGACCCGTGCGCCGTCTTCACGCTCCAGCGCTTGCCGGTCCGCTCGGCGCCCGTCACCGGGCTGCCGGTGAAGACTTCCGCCCCGGCCGCCATCGCCGCGCGGGCAAGGCCGCGCACATAGGCAAGCGGCTGGATCGTGCCGGCGCGCATGTCGAGGAGCGAGCCCGCATAGGTCTCAGTGCCCACCTTCGCGGCCGTCTCGGCGGCATCGAGCAGGCGGACCGGCGCGCCGCGACGGGCCCATTGTTCGGCGCGCTGCTTCAGTTCGTCGAGGCCGGATTGGCCGACCGCGCAATGCAGCGTGCCGGCCGGGTTGATCTCGCAGTCGATCGCATGTTTTTCCACGAGGTCGAAGACGAGGCGCGGCGCATTGCCGAGGAGTTCGAGAAGCCGGCTACCGTAAAGATCGCCGAGGACGCCCGGCAGTTCGTCGGGCATCACCCACATGCCGGCATTGACGAGGCCGACATTGCGGCCCGAGCCGCCGTAGCCGATCTCCGCGCCTTCCAGAAGAACCACCCGGGTGCCGCGCTCGGCAAGGTGCAACGCGGCGGAAAAGCCGGTGAAGCCGCCGCCGACGATGACGACATCCGCCTCCGCCGTGCCGGAAAGGGATGCGGTTTCAGGAGCAGCCGGAGCGGTCATCTCCCAGAGGCCATGGGAGCGCGGGTCGTTGAGCATGGTGGTCTGTCTTTTCGGAAGGAGGATTATCCTCGCACCATCGGCGAAGCGGCACCACGACTAAAGCAAAAAATCAGAACCGGGTCATGCCCCCGCCGCATGAAGGCGTCAGGGGACCTGCCTGGCGATCCAAGCCCGGAAGGCCTGGCTCAGCGGGTTTTCCAGCTTGCCCTCGGGCACGACGAGATAATAGCTGTTCTCCGTCTCCATCGGCCGGTCGAAGACGACGGCAAGGCGCCCGTGCGCAAGCTCCTGCTCGATGAGATATTTCGGCAGCAGCGCGAAGCCGAGGCCGGCGACGGCGGACTCGATCACCATGGAGAACTGGTCGAAGCGATGGCCGCGATAGGCAGTATCCGCCGAGCCGCCGTTCAGCTCGAACCATTGCGCCCAGAGCTTGGGGCGCGTGGC
>CBIMFD010000412.1:0-2512 GCA_966243085.1 uncultured Shinella sp. | reverse complement strand
GGCACGCGGAAGCGGAAGCCGTTGGCGGCGATGGTGGCCGATTCCATGTCGAGCGCGATGGCGCGCGACTGGGAAAGGCGCTTCACAGGGCCCCGCTGGTCGCGCAGTTCCCAGTTGCGGTTGTCGATGGTGGCGACGGTGCCGGTGCGCATGATCCGCTTCAGGTCGTAGCCTTCGAGCCCCGTCACCTCTTCCACCGCATCTTCCAGCGCCACCTGGATTTCCGCGAGCGCCGGGATCGGCACCCAGACGGGCAGGTCGTCGTCGAGGACATGGTCCTCGCGCACATAGGCGTGGGCGAGCACGTAGTCGCCGAGCGTCTGGCTGTTGCGAAGGCCCGCGCAATGACCGAGCATCAGCCAGGCATGCGGGCGCAGCACGGCGATATGATCGGTGATCGTCTTGGCGTTGGAGGGGCCGACGCCGATATTGACCATGGTGATGCCGCCATGGCCCTTCTTCTTGATGTGATAGGCCGGCATCTGCGGCAAGCGGGCGAGCGTCAGGTCGGTTTCCGGCTTGTCGGCGCCGGCGGGCGTGACGATGTTGCCGGGCTCGACGAAGGCCGTATAGCCGTTGCCGCCCTCTGCCATCTGCTGGCGCGCCCAGGCGCAGAACTCGTCGACATAGAACTGGTAGTTCGTGAAGAGCACGAAGTTCTGGAAATGGTTGGCGCTCGTCGCCGTGTAGTGGCTGAGGCGGGCGAGCGAATAGTCGATGCGCTGCGCCGTGAAGGGCGCGAGCGGCGAGGGCTCGCCCGGGCCCGGCTCATAGGCGCCGTTGGCGATCTCGTCGTCGGTGTTCGTCAGGTCCGGCGCGTCGAAGAGGTCGCGCAGCGGCAGTTCGATATTCTCCGCGATCTCCGCCTCCACATAGGCGCCTTCCCCGAAGGCGAAATGCAGGGGGATCGGCGTCGCCGATTCCGAGACCGTGACGCGGACGCCGTGGTTGCGCATCAGGAGGCCGAGCTGTTCCTTGAGGTAGTGCCGGAAGAGCTTCGGGCGGGTGATTGTGGTCGTGTAGATACCGGGCGAGGCGACATAGCCGTAGGAAAGGCGGGAATCGACATGGCCGAAGCTGGTCGTCTCGATGCTGACCTGCGGGTAGCAGGCGCGGAAGCGCTTATCCGGCGTGCCGTTCCGGCCGAGCGAGACGAAGGCGTCGGTCAGGAATTTCGTGTTGCGGCCATAGAGCTCTTCCAGCGCATCGACCGCGGCGACCGGGTCGTCGAAGGAGCGCGGCTCGTAACGCGCGGGCGTGGCGAAGGAAAGGGGACGGGGAGAAAAGATTCGCTTGCTCATGAATCACTATAGTTGCTGTCTTTTGACAAGCAAACGACAAGTTTGGCATGCCCGCAAGCCTTATCGCGGGGCGGCGAAGATGACGACGGCACCGGCAACGGCAAGCCCCGCGCCGGCAAGGTCGAAGCGGTCGGGGCGCAGGCCCTCGGCAAGCCACAGCCAGAGAAGCGAGGCGGCGATGTAGACGCCGCCATAGGCGGCATAGGCGCGGCCCGCAAAGGCGCTGTCGGCCTGCGTCAGCAGCCAGCCGAAAAGCGCGAGCGAGGCCATGCCGGGAACGAGCCAGAGGATGGATTTGTCGAGCCGCCACCAGGCCCAGAACGCGAAGCACCCGGCGATCTCGGCAAGGGCTGCGGCGGAAAAGACGAGAAGGGATTTCATCCGGGGCTCCTTGCGGGTGGGAACGCTGCCGGATGTAGCATGGAACGAAGGACGGGAAAGCCCGTTCTCAGCTCATGGATTGCCGCTGCAGGGTGACGAAGAGCACGAGGCCCGCGCCGCTCTTCTCGATGCCGAGGCCGCTCGCATTGCTCCAGGCGAGAGCGCCGACCGGAACCATCAGCATCGCCGAAAGGGCGAGGATGCGCAGCAGCGTGGCGGAGGCGTGGGCGAGGGCGGCGGTCATCGGGCGTCTTCCGTGCGGGAGTGGAAATCAGAGAGAGGCGCGGCAGCCATGCGAGGCGGCGCAGGCCATGAGCTTGCCGGCATCGTTACGCGCGCTGCGGCGGTAGTCGGTCTCGACGGCGGCAGCCAGCATGATCGCGAAAACGGCCATCAGCAGGGTGATGATGGTCAGGCGGCGTGCGAGGATGTCCATGGTCGTGTCCCTCATTCCAGAAGTTTCGATGGAACCTTTTTGTCATCCCGGGACTGAACGCTCCCTGACATGCCGGTTCATCTCCCGTTCAGGAAAGGTGTGATCGAGCTTTCCAAGGAGTGGAGGCAGGCTTCTACCTGTCTGTTCACCGCAACCGGGAAACAGGCAATGACCGCTGGCCGAACTCTATTCCTGGCCGACCCGAACGGCCGCAGATCGTCATCATGCCCGAGGAACTCGGCGTTTCCTCTGATGGGGCTGGAATGCAAAGGCTGGCTTTTCCGCGCCGGTTTGGCGGGATAAAACTCGCCCGGCGCGCGCTTCACCCTAAGCCTCTCCCCGCAAGCGGAAGGGCCATCGCATATGAAGACCCTCTCTGCCTGCCGGCATCTCC
>CBIMFD010000411.1:0-2522 GCA_966243085.1 uncultured Shinella sp. | reverse complement strand
TGCCGTCCGGCGTCATCAGCACCGAGGTCATCAGGCCGAGCGAGCCGAAGCCCTGGGCGACGATGTCGGACTGCACGTCGCCGTCATAGTTCTTGCAGGCCCAGACATAGCCGCCGGACCATTTCAGCGCCGAGGCGACCATGTCGTCGATCAGGCGGTGCTCGTACCAGAGCTTAGCTTCCTTGAACTTTTCGGCGAACTCGGCGTCGAAGACCTGCTGGAAGATGTCCTTGAAGCGGCCGTCATAGACCTTGAGGATGGTGTTCTTGGTCGACAGATACACCGGCACCTTGCGCTGCAGGCCATAATTGAACGACGCGCGGGCGAATTCGGTGATCGAATCGTCGAGGTTGTACATGCCCATGGCGACGCCGGCCGAGGGGGCGTCGAACACGTCGTATTCGATCTCCTTGCCGTCTTCGCCGACGAACTTCATCGTCAGCTTGCCCTTGCCGGGGAACTTGAAATCGGTGGCGCGGTACTGGTCGCCGAAGGCGTGGCGGCCGACGATGATCGGCTTGGTCCAGCCGGGAACGAGGCGCGGCACGTTCTTGCAGATGATCGGCTCGCGGAAGATGACGCCGCCGAGGATGTTGCGGATGGTGCCGTTCGGCGACTTCCACATCTTCTTCAGCTTGAATTCCTCGACGCGCGCTTCGTCTGGCGTGATGGTTGCGCACTTGACGCCGACGCCGTGCTTCTTGATGGCATTGGCCGCATCGATCGTCACCTGGTCGTTGGTGGCGTCGCGGTTTTCCATGCCGAGGTCGTAGTATTCGAGGTCGACGTCCAGGTAGGGATGGATCAGTTTGTCCTTGATGAGCTGCCAGATGATGCGCGTCATCTCGTCGCCGTCGAGTTCGACGACAGGATTGGCGACCTTGATCTTTGCCATGGAGAGCCTCGTATTTTGTAGGGGCTGGGTGCCCCGGAGCGTGGACTTGAAAGAACCGCTTGGCCCTATAGCACTCACCGCGGGGAAGGCAAAGGCGACCTTGGAACGAGGCGGTTTATTTTCGCCCGGGGGCGGAATAAGTTTCGCCAGGATTCCGTTCCAGGAACGTCCGTTCGCGGGTCCGTCCGGGCCTGCCTTCACCCTAGGAGAATATGATGCCGCGTTTCGGTCTCGTTGCGCTTGCCCTCTTGCTTCCGCTTTCCGCCGAGGCCGCCGACTTCAAGGCGCCGGTTGCCGAACTGATGGCCGCCGCCACCACGAACTGGCAGGACCTCGGCACCGACGCCAATGCCGACCCCGAGGCTGCGCCGCCCTATGTGGACTATTTCTCCGAGGACTTCCTCAAGCGCCTCTACAGCAAGGATTTCGTCGCGAAGTACCGCGAGGCCGCGAAGTACCCGGCCTATGAGGACAGCACCTCCCCCTTCGACTACGACCCGATCATCGGCGGGCAGGACGGCTGCGCGCTCAAGGACGTGACGATCACCGAAGGTCAGCCGGCAAACGGTGCGGAGGATGTGACCGTGACGTTCGACAACAGCTATTGCTTCGGCGATCGCCCGGCGGACTGGCAGCCGGAAAAGCTGGTCTTCAAGCTCGTCGAGGAGGACGGCCGTGCGGTCGTCGACGATATCGAGCGCACCAGCTTCGAGGAGGGCGCCTCGCTGAAGAAGGAGCTCGGCGAAATCGCCGAGGAGGGCGCCAATGGCGGGGCCGGCACGGCGGGCGGGACGCCGGACTGAGCGGCAATGCTTTTCATTTCCCGCCGATTGTGCCACTGAGACCCCAGTTTTCTAGGGACATATGGCATGGCAGGTACGAACAGCGAGCGCACGCTGATCGCCGAGGGACCGGCGATCATCCTCGTTCATCCGCAATTGGGCGAGAATATCGGCATGGTGGCGCGCGCCATGGCGAATTTCGGGCTGGCGGAACTGCGCCTCGTCAATCCGCGCGACGGCTGGCCGAGCGAAAAGGCGATTTCCGCCGCGAGCAAGGCCGACCACGTCATCGAGGCGGCAAAGGTCTATCCCACGCTGGAGGAGGCCGTCGCCGACCTCGAATTCGTCTATGCGACGACCGCCCGCGACCGCTATGGCTACAAGGAGGTCCGCTCGCCGGTCGTTGCGTCCGGCGACCTGCGCGCGCGCTTTACGGCCGGGCAGAAGACCGGCATCCTCTTCGGGCGCGAGCGCACCGGCCTCACCAATGAGGAGATCGCCCTTGCCGACGAATTGGTGACCTTCCCCGTCAACCCCGCCTTCGCCTCGCTCAATCTTGCGCAGGCCGTGCTTTTGATGAGCTATGAGTGGATGAAGAGCGGCCTTGCCTCCGTCGAGGACACGCCGTTCGACGCCCTGCCGCAGCGCCCGGCCAAGAAGGAGGAGCTGCAGGGCCTCTTCGATCATGTGGAAGAGACGCTCGATGCGCGCGGTTATTTCCGGCCCGCCGAAAAAAAGCCCAAACTGGTGGAGAACCTGCGCGCCATCCTGACGCGTCCTTCCTTCACCGGCACGGAGATACAGGTCTTGCGCGGCATCGTTTCCTGCCTCGATCGCTTCACGCG
>CBIMFD010000410.1:0-2535 GCA_966243085.1 uncultured Shinella sp. | reverse complement strand
CGGGCCGGCGGACAATCGCGCGGCACCGTCAGCACTTCCTTGTGGTACCAGATGTCGCGGCCCGGCGCCCAGCCAGTCTTGCCGCCGGTGCGGCGGACGACCAGCACTTTGTCGACGATGACGTGCTGCTTGGCGGCGATGTCGATCGCCGTATCGGTGTTCTCCTTGAGCGGGATCGGCTTGCCGCCGCGCACGCCTTCGTCGCAGGTGATCACGAAGGTGGATTCGCAATCGACGATACGGCCTGCCAGCGCATCCGGCGAGAAGCCGCCGAAGACGACGGAATGGATGGCGCCGATGCGCGCGCAGGCGAGCATGGCATAGGCCGCTTCCGGGATCATCGGCATGTAGATGGTGACGCGGTCGCCCTTCTTCACGCCGTGCTTCTTCATCACGTTCGCCATGCGGCAGACGTGCTCGTAGAGCTCGTTATAGGTAATCTTCTTGTCGATATAGGGATTGTCGCCTTCCCAGATGATGGCGACCTGGTCGCCGTGCGCCTTCAGGTGCCGGTCGATGCAGTTGTAGGAGACGTTGGTGATGCCGTCCTCGAACCATTTGATCGGGACCTTGCCGGTGAAGGAAGTGTTCTTGACCTTGGTGTAGGGCTTGAACCAGTCGATCCGCATGCCGTGCTTGTCCCAGAAGCGCTCCGGATTCTCGACGCTCTCGCGATACCATTTCTGGTAAGTGGCGTTGTCGATCAGCGCGCGGCTTTTCGCGGATTTCAGGACCGGATAGGTCTTTGCGGACATGGTTTCCTCCTCACAGCGTAGGGGCGCAGGCCGATCTCCTCCGGTCCGCGCGGCTCCGCCGTCATACATAACAGGTCAAAACTCTCGGGCAATTAGACAAAAGGTCATTTGCGCGTGAAGAATTGCATTTCCGGGACAGTGAGGTTATAGAGGGCGCAATTCCCGGAAATATAGTGGTTACACCCCACGGCCCGCGACACCGGCGCGGACGGACAGAAGGATTATATCCATGGCTCAACAGCTCCTCATGCCAAAGGCGACAGCGGTCTGGCTGGTCGACAACACGGCGCTGTCGTTCGACCAGATCGCCACGTTCTGCAAGCTGCACCCCCTCGAAGTAAAGGCGATCGCCGACGGCGAATCGGCTCAAGGCATCAAGGGCCTCGATCCGATCTCGACCGGCCAGCTCTCCCGCGAGGAGATCGCCCGCGCCGAAGCCAACCCGGCCCATAAGCTTAAGCTTTCCGAACCCAAGGTCCGCGTGCCGGAATCCAAGCGCAAGGGTCCGCGCTACACCCCGGTCTCCAAGCGCCAGGACCGCCCGAACGCCATCCTCTGGCTCGTGCGCAACCATCCCGAACTGAAGGATGCGCAGATCTCGCGTCTCGTCGGCACCACCAAGTCGACGATCGAGCAGATTCGCGAACGTACCCACTGGAACTCGGCGAACCTGACTCCGATGGACCCGGTCACCCTCGGCCTCTGCTCGCAGATCGACCTCGACCTCGAAGTCGAACGCGCATCGAAGGGCCGGCCGCTGCCGACCGCCGCCGAGCTCGGCGCCACGCTCGAATCCGCGCAGGAGACGGAAAAGCTGCCCTATAGCACCGACCGCGAGGAAGAGAAGGAAATCGACGCCGACGCCGTCTTCGCCAAGCTGAAGTCGCTGAAGTCCTCCACGCCGGACGACGACGAAGACGACCAGTTCTGAGAGGACACCGTCCGCCCCGCACTCTACCATCATCCTCGGCCTTGAGCCGACCATGACGGAGGAGAAGCTGGCGGGCCTTGCCTGCCTATCCGACCCGGCCTTCGGCCGGGTTTTTCATGCTCAACCGATCCGCCGGTCCGATAGCACCCCGGCGATCTCGTCGAGTATGGCGGGATCGTCGATGGTCGCCGGCATCTTCCAGTCCAGCCCGTCGGCGATCTTCTGCATGGTGCCGCGCAGGATCTTGCCCGAGCGCGTCTTGGGCAGGCGCTTAACGCAGATCGCCGTCTTGAAGGCCGCGACGGGACCGATGCGCTCGCGCACCAGACCCACCACTTCCTGCTCCACGGCCGATGATTCACGTGAAACACCACTCTTGAGCACGAGAAAGCCGGCGGGCACCTGGCCCTTCACCGCATCCGTGACACCGATGACCGCGCATTCGGCGACGTCGGGATGGCTCGCACAGACCTCCTCCATCGCCCCAGTCGACAGGCGGTGCCCGGCGACATTGATGATGTCGTCGGTGCGCGCCATGACGAAGACATAGCCGTCCTCGTCGACATAGCCGGCATCGGCCGTCTTGTAATAGCCGGGAAACTCCGAAAGGCAGGCCGAGCGGAAGCGCTCGTCGGCATTCCAGAACGTCGTCAGGCAGCCCGGGGGAAGGGGAAGGCGGAGCGCGATATTGCCGAGCGTGCCGGGCGGCACCTCATGGCCGGCATCGTCCAGCACCCGCAGATCGTAGCCCGGCATGGTCACGGTCGGCGAGCCGTGCTTGACGGGAAGCGCGCCGAGCCCGAGCGGATTGCCGGCGATCGCCCAGCCCGTCTCCGTCTGCCACCAGTG
>CBIMFD010000409.1:0-2547 GCA_966243085.1 uncultured Shinella sp. | reverse complement strand
GTAGAGCTGGAAGCTGACTGTCTGCATGGATGTCTCCTCGTGCTATTCGGTGTCGATCTGGCAGGAATGAAGGTCGAGCCAGCGGAATTTCGGAGCCGCCCCGCCTTGCGCGGGCGTGAAGGTGACGGTACGGCGCGCGCCGGCCGTCAGATCGAAGGCGTTGTCTGACCACCGGCCGGCAACGTCCGCTTCCAGCATGACATGCAGCGCAAGGCCGCTTGCCGAGGCCGTGACGGCGAAGGTGCCATCGCCGCGCGGCGCGGCGTCGAGCGTGAGGCCGGAGGGCTGGAGATCGAGCGCCTTGTAGTTGACCGAGACGTGGTGCCCCTCGCCCGTCATGCCGTTCGAGGCCGCAAAAGACCAGAAGAGGAGCGTGTCCTCGGGCAGGTCGGCGGCAAAGACGGAGAACAGCATCTCCGCCCTGTCCGGCCCGCAGACGCCCTCGGCGCTGCGATAGGGCCGGCGCTCGCCGGAAAGCGAGACGAGCCAGGTGTCGAGCTTGACGCCGACGGGCCCGGCCGTGTCGTTGACGACGGAAAAGCCGATGGTCTCGCCGTCCTTCGAGGGGATGGTGGCGACGGCGACGGGCTGGAAGAAGCGGCGCACCATATAATGCATGGCCTTCCAGCTGCCGCCGTAGTCGAGGCTCGACCAGGAGGCGACGGGCCAGGTGTCGTTGAGCTGCCAGTAGAGCGTGCCCATGCAATGGGGCTTCAGCGAGCGCCAGTATTCGACGGCCGTGCGGATGGCGAGGCCCTGCTGGATCTGGCTGAGGTAGACGAAGCTCGGAAAATCCTTGGGGAAGCGGAAATAGCGGAACATGGTGCCGGCGATGCGCTCGTTGCCGCCGGCATTCTTCTGGTGGCTCTCCATGACGGGAGACGCGATGTTCATGTCCTTGCGCCCGGCGAAGGTCTCCGTCACCGGCATGGACGTATAGGACTGGAAGCCGAATTCCGAGCAGAAGCGCGGGCGCACGGTGCGGTAATTGTCGAAGGACTTGTTCTCGTGCCAGACGGACCAATAGTGCATGTCGCCGGAACCGTCCGCATGCCAGGCATCGCCGAAGTCGAGATAGCCGGAAGCGGGGCTGGAAGGCCACCAGATCGCGCCGGGCGCGGCCTTCTTCATCGCCAGTTCGACGGTGCGGTTGAGGCGGTCGTAGGAGACGAGATAGCGGTCGCGGTCCTTGCGGCTTTCCTCGAACCATGTCAGCGCGCCGACCAGCTCGTTGTCGCCGCACCAGAGCACGATGGAGGGGTGCGAGGCGAGGCGCCTCACCTGATAGTCGACCTCGGCGGCGACATTGTCGAGGAAATCGACGGTCGAGGGATAGAGGTTGCAGGCGAACATGAAGTCCTGCCAGACCATCAGGCCGAGTTCGTCGCAGATATCGTAGAACCAGTCGGGCTCGTAGAAACCGCCGCCCCAGACGCGAACCATGTTCATGTTGGCGTCGGCGGCCGATTGCAGGAGGTCGCGCACGCCGGCGGGCGTGATGCGCGAGGGCAGCGCGTCGGCCGGAATCCAGTTGGCGCCGCGGCAGAAGATTTCCCGGCCGTTGACCTTGAGCGCGAAGCGGCTGCCGGCCTCGTCCCTGTCGGTGACGAGTTCCACCTGCCTGAGGCCGACGCGGCGCACCACCGTCTCCGTCGGCGTCTCGACGCGCACGGCATAGATCGCCTGCTCGCCGTGCCCCGCCGGCCACCAGAGCGCCGGCTTTTCGATGTGGAACATGTGGGTGAGCTGCGTTTCGCCGGCATTGACGCCGACGTCGAGCCGCACCCGCTCCTCGCCGAGCGCGAAATGCACCGGCAATATGCCCGGCTCATCGGCATGGAAGGTGGCGGTGACGTAGAGGTCCACCGCGCCGCCGGCATGGTGGAACTGCCGGGTCGTCACATGCTCGATGCGGGCGACCTCCAGCTTGCGCAGCACGATCCCGCCATAGATGCCGAGCGGGGCGATGGCGATGTTCCAGTCCCATCCGAAATGGCACTGGGGCTTGCGCAGCATGTTGCCGTTCGGGATCGGCGAATTGCCGGTGGACCAGGGAATGAAGAAGGGCTGGTCGGCCTGCCGCGCCGCGCCCGCCGTGACACTGGAATGGATGACGACCTTCACCGTGTTCTCGCCGGCCTTCAGCGCATCGGTCACGTCCGGCCGGTAGCGGCGGAAGCAATTTTCGGTGTCCTCGACGAGGACGCCGTTCACGTAGACGGAAGCGACGGTGTCGATGCTGCTTATATCGAGATACCAGCCGCCCTCCAGCATTTCCGGCGCAAGGTCGAACGTGCGCTCGATCGCCCAGTCCTTCTCCGCCACCCATTGCACGTCGCGCTCGTTGCGGCCGGCATAGGGATCGGGGATGAGGCCGGCGGCGATGAGCGCGCTGTGCACGTCGCCCGGCACCGGCATAGGCGCGGTATGGGCGGCGTCCGTGCCGGTCAGCGTCCAGGTGCAGGAAAGGTCGATGGCGGTGGTGTCGGAAATCTGGGTCATGACGATATCTCTAAGGCGTATATTGGGGCGCCACCCCCCTCTGCC
>CBIMFD010000408.1:0-2565 GCA_966243085.1 uncultured Shinella sp. | reverse complement strand
GGACAGGAAACGCATCGCAGGCTCCGGCATGAACCGGCGAAGAATAGGCAGGCCCGCCCGCCTCGGCACGCGAGCGCCAAAGGTGGAACCTTGCCACAAGCCCTTCGTTCCCTTCCATCGACCGCAACGATCGAAAGGAACACCCATGTCCGACCTCAGCAAAGCCCGTGAAAATCCGAAGGAACAGCTCTTCGACGAGATCGACCGCATTCATGCCGGCATGCTCGGCATCGAAGGCAGCCACATGCACATGCAGCCCATGGCCCCGCAGCTCGACCGCCAGACGGGTACGATCTGGTTCTTCACCAAGACAGACACGGAGATCGCCGAGGCGATCGCTCCCGGTTCGCGTGCGCATTTCTGCGTGGTCGGCAAGGATCACGACTATCATGCCTGCGTTGCCGGCCGCATCCTTCAGCGCCGAGACGCCGCCAAGATCGACGAATACTGGAATTCGGTCGTCGAAGCGTGGTTCGACCACGGCAAGGACGACCCGGAACTCACCATGCTGGCGCTCGAAATGGAAGACGCGGAAATCTGGGCCTCGACCGGCAGCACGCTGAAATTCGGCTGGGAGATCGCCAAGGCCAACCTCAACCCGGACGAGGAGCCCGACGTCGGTGTGAAGGCCCATGTCGACTTCACGGGCGGCCCCGCCGACCGGCTGCGCCATATGGTCTGACCGATTGGCTCAGCGCCAGAAATCCGGCACCGTCTCGGCAAGGCGCGGGCCGAGGCGGAGCGGCGCGACCTTTTCGGCGAGGCCCGTGCGGTCGGAAATCTCGACCGCCATGCCGCAGATCGTCGCCGGCCCCGAGGCTGCCTCGAAACGGCCCTTCGGCATCTTGGAGATGAAACGGTTCAGCGGCTCCTCCTTCTCCATGCCGAGAGAGGAATCGTAGTCGCCGCACATGCCGGCATCCGACATGTAGGCCGTGCCGCCGTTGAGGATCTGACAGTCGGCGGTCGGCACATGGGTATGCGTGCCGACGACGACGCTGGCCCGCCCGTCGACGAAATGGCCGAAGCACTGTTTCTCGCTCGTCGCCTCGGCATGGAAATCGAAGATCACCGCATCGGCCTGCTCGCCGAGCGGGCAGGAGGCAAGGATCGCCTCGCCCGTCGTGAAGGGATCGTCGAGCTCGGGATGCATGAACACCCGGCCCATGATGTTGGAGACGAGGACGCGCGCACCGTTGCGCGCGACGAAGAGATTGGCCCCGCGGCCGGGCGTTCCGGCGGGATAGTTGGCCGGGCGCAGGAACTGGTCGTGGCGGCTTGCGAAGGTCACGGCCTCCTTCTGGTCCCAGACGTGGTTGCCGGTCGTCACCACGTCGGCGCCGGCATTGATCGTCTCGAGGAATATCTCCTCGGTGATGCCGAAGCCGCCGGCCGCGTTCTCCCCGTTGACGACGACGAAATCCAGCTTGAAGTCGCCGATCAGCCCCGGCAGGCGCTCCCAGACGGCCGTCCGTCCGGTCTTGCCCACCATGTCGCCCAGAAAGAGAAAACGCATCTGCCTGCCTTACGAAACCTGTTGGAACATGCGGAAGCCGCTCTCGGTGAGGATCGCGTCCAGCGCGACGTCGTGCGGTTCCGCCGGTACTGATGCCACTTCCTGACAGTCGAACGCAATGCCGATGAGTTTCGGCGCACCGCCTTTCGCCTTGAGGCGGTCGATGGCGCGGTCGTAATGGCCGGCGCCGTAGCCGATGCGGTGGCCCGCCCGGTCGAAGGCCGAAAGCGGCACGAGCAGGATTTCCGGGTCGAGCACAGCAGCCTCCGGCCCCGGCCCCGTCGTGCCGAAGCCGGTCTTGATCACCGGCGCGCCGGGAACGAGTTCGCGGAAGATGATCGTCTCGCGGTCGAGCACGACGGGCAGGCAGAGCCGCGCCCCGCGCGTGCGCAGATGCGCCATCAGCGGGCGGATGTCCGCCTCCGAGCGGATCGGCCAGAAACCGGAAATCACCGTGCCGGGCGTGAAGTCAAGCCGGTCGCCGGCATGATCGACCATGGCAAGGCTGCCCTCGATGCGCGCTTCCGCCGTCATCGCGTCGCGCAGCGCCAGCCGCTCGTTGCGGATCGCCGCCTTCTCTTCCCTCTTCGTCACGGATCTCTCCCGCCCTTTTTCGCTCCGCTTACCAGTTAGCAGCGGCGGAAGGCAAATCCCCTCCTCTTTGCGACGCCCCGCAGCCTGTCCCGAAACGGGACACGAAGGCGAAAAGCCGGTGCCTGCCGTTAAGCATCGGGGGCGCTTGTCCTTGCGCCTTCCGGCTCAGCCTTTAAGTCGGGCGCATGTCCTCGGAAGATGATCTTTCCCCCGTGCCGGAACTCAGCGAAATCGAACGGCGGTGCCTCGCACTCGCCGCCAACGGCAGGACGCCGGCCGATATCGTACTGGAGACGGATATCGCGATGGCCCGGGTGGCTGAGGCCCTGCGCAGCGCCATCGACAAGCTCGGCGCGCGAAATATGACGGGCGCGATCACCCGCGCCGTGCGCCTCGACCTTCTTTAGGCTTCATGCAGCCGAAGAAATCTCCGCAAGCCGCAGCATCGCCTGCGC
>CBIMFD010000407.1:0-2599 GCA_966243085.1 uncultured Shinella sp. | reverse complement strand
TCCGTCACCGGGGAACTGTCCGGTTTCAGTTGCACCTCGGCTCCGGCGTCGAGCACGGCCATGATGGCGCGGGCGGCGGCGAGCGCTGCCTTCTCCATCACGTCTTTCAGCGCTGCGAGGTCCGTCTGCATGATCCCATGGCTTAGACGCGGCGCGGCGCGAAAGCAAATGCCATGACGTCGCTCCGCAAGGACGATGTGGAAAGAGTCGCCCCTGCGGCGCTACGCGGTCTTGCCGTTTGTGCTGCATATGCGAATGTGGGCCGACTGATCCGGGATTTCGCATGCGCTACTCCGCCCTTTCCATCTTCAAGCAGGCCCTTGCCGGCAACCTCGGCTGGAAACCCGTCTGGCGGGAGCCCGAGCCGAAGCCGCATTACGACGTGATCATCGTCGGCGGGGGCGGGCACGGGCTCGCCACGGCCTATTACCTTGCCCGCGAATTCGGCATCCGCAACGTGGCGGTGGTGGAGAAGGGCTATCTCGGCTCCGGCAATGTCGGGCGCAACACGACCATCGTGCGCTCGAACTACATGCTGCCCGGCAATGAGCCGTTCTACGAGTTCTCGCTGAAGCTCTGGGAAGGGCTGGAGCGGGAACTGAACTACAATGTCATGCTCTCGCAGCGCGGCATCATCAGCCTCTACCACAACGACAGCCAGCGCGATCACTATACGCGGCGCGGCAACGCGATGATGATGGAGGGCGTGGCGGCCGAGCAGCTCGACCGCGAGACGCTGAAGAGGATGCTGCCCTTCCTCAATTTCGACCATGCGCGCTTTCCCATCGTCGGCGGCCTTTTGCAGCGGCGGGCCGGCACGGCGCGGCACGACGCGGTCGCCTGGGGCTTTGCGCGCGGGGCCGACCGGCTCGGCGTCGACCTCATCCAGAACTGTGAGGTCACCGGCATCCGCCGGGAGAACGGCCTCGTCACCGGTGTCGAGACCACGAAGGGCTTCATCGGCTGCAACAGGCTGGCGCTCGCCGCCGCCGGCAACACCTCGCGCGTCGGCGAGATGGCGGGCTTGAAGCTGCCGCTGGAAAGCCACGTCCTGCAGGCCTTCGTCACCGAGGGGCTGAAACCCTGCATCGACCATGTCATCACCTATGGCGCGGGGCACTTCTACATTTCCCAGTCGGACAAGGGCGGCCTCGTCTTCGGCGCGGAGATCGACGGCTATTCCTCCTATGCCCAGCGCGGCAACCTTGCGACCGCCGAACATGTCATGGAGGAGGGGGTGACGATGATCCCCGGTCTTTCGCGCGTGCGCGTGCTGCGAAGCTGGGGCGGCGTCATGGACATGTCGATGGACGGCTCGCCCATCATCGACCGCACGCCCATCGAGAACCTCTACCTCAATTGCGGCTGGTGCTACGGCGGCTTCAAGGCGACGCCCGCCTCCGGCTTCTGCTTTGCCCATCTCATCGCCCGGGGCGAGAGCCATCATGTGGCCCGCGCGCTGAGGCTCGACCGCTTCGAGCGCGGTTTTCCCATCGACGAGGCGGGTGCGGGCACCCAGCCGAACCTGCATTGAGCTCAGTCATGGCCAGCCTGATTTCCTGTCCGCATTGCGGAACGCGCCCCAAGGAGGAGTTCTCCATCCGCGGCGACGCCACGCCCGTCCGCCCCGCGCCGATGGCGCCCGACGAGGCCTGGAACGATTACGCGCATGTGCGGGCCAATCCGCGCGGGCGGATCCGCGAGCACTGGCAGCATGTGAGCGGCTGCCGGCGCTGGCTCGTCGTGGAGCGCGACAACTTCACCCATGAGGTCTTCGCGGTCACCGATGCCACTGAGAGCCGGGGAGGCGCGCGATGACCGCCTATCGCCTTGCCTCCGGCGGCCTTATCGACCGCAGCCACACGCTCGGTTTCTCCTTCGATGGCGCCAGCCTTTCGGGCCATGCCGGCGACACGCTCGCTTCGGCGCTGCTCGCCAATGACCGGCTGCTCGTCGGCCGCTCTTTCAAGTACCACCGCCCGCGCGGCGTCGTGACGGCCGGACCGTCCGAGCCGAACGCGCTCGTCACCGTCGGCACCGGCGCGCGGCGCGACCCGAACACCCGCGCGACGGTCGCCGAGCTTTACGACGGGCTCGCCGCCGTCAGCCAGAACCGCTGGCCGAGCCTCGCCTTCGATCTCGGCGCGGTCAACGACAGGCTCGCACGCTTCCTGTCGGCCGGCTTCTACTACAAGACCTTCATGTGGCCCTCGGCCTTCTGGGAGAAGGTCTACGAGCCGCTGATCCGCCGCGCCGCCGGGCTCGGCCGCACGGAGCTTTCGCCCGACCCGGACGCTTACGAGAAGAGCTGGGCGCATTGCGACCTCCTCGTCGTCGGCTCCGGACCGGCCGGCCTTGCCGCGGCGCTGGTCGCCGCGCGCTCGGGCCTGCGCGTCATCCTTGCCGAGCAGGATTTCCTCCTCGGCGGTGCGTTGCTCTCGGAGACGACGCAGATCGACGGCGAAGCGCCCGTCGTCTTCGCCCGCCGGGCGATCGAGGAATTGCAGGCAAGCCCGAACGTTACCCTCCTGCCGCGCACCACCGTCTTCGGCTGGTACGACGACAATGTCTTCGGCGCGGTCGAGCGCGTGCAGAAGCA
>CBIMFD010000406.1:0-2604 GCA_966243085.1 uncultured Shinella sp. | reverse complement strand
CGTCGTAGACGCCCTCGGGCGAAGCGAGCACCGGCGCATGGCGCACGAGGCGCGCAGCGGCGATCTGGATGAGGCCGCCGGCCATGTCGAGCAGGCGCTTCTTGAGCTTTGCCTTGCGCGCCTGCCAGGCGACGCCGCCCAGCTTGTCGAGGATCGCATCCGTCCCCTCGCCGCCGTAGCGCGAGAGAAGGTCGATGTTCTCGACCGGCAGGAAGAGCTTGGCGTCGTCTGCATAGAGAAGTTCGAGGCAGGCATGCGGCGCGCCGGCCGCCTCGATGGTGCGCAGGCCGACGAAGCGGCCGATGCCGTGCTCGGCGTGGACGACGATGGAACCTTCGTCGAGGCCGGCGACCTCGGTGATGAAGTCCGCCCCGCGCTTGCGCCGCTTGGCGCGTCGCACCATGCGGTCGCCGAGAATGTCCTGCTCGCCGATGACGACGATATCGCCCGTCTCGAAGCCGCTTTCGAGGCTGAGGACCGTCGAGCCCGCCTCGCCCGGCTTCAACTTGTGCAGGTCGGCGAATTTCTCGATCGGCACGACATTGCCGAGCCCGTGTTCGGAAAGCACCTGCAACAGGCGGTCGAGCGAGCCTTCCGACCAGCCGGTGACGAGCACCTTCGCGCCCGATGCCCGCTTGTCGGCGATGTGCTTCACCGCCTGGTCGAAGACGTTGACGCGCCCGCCATCGGCATCCTCGCTGCCGGCCGGCCGCGCCCAGCGCATGCCGGGCCGCGCTTCGATAGCCTCGACATGGCGCGCCTCGCCCTCGTGCTCGTTGAACGGCGAGAGGCGGATGGCATTCAGGGCATCGAGCTCGCGGGCAAAGCGCTCCGCATCGAGATAGAGCTGGCCGGGCGGCACGGGCTTGTAGGGCGTCGCCTGCGCGATCTGCCCCTTGCCGGGCGTGGCGGAGGCAAGGCGCGCATCGTAATAATCGCGCACGAGCCGGGAGCGCTCAACCGCCGCCTCACGTACCGTATGGTCCGTGACGATACGGAAGCCTTCGAGATAGTCGAAGGCGGTTTCCAGCTCGTCGTAGAAGAGCGGCAGCCAGTGCTCCATGCCAGCATAGCGCCGGCCTTCGGAAACGGCCTGGTAGAGCGCGTCGTCGCGCGTCGCCGCGCCGAAGGCGGAGAGGTATTGCGTGCGGAAATGCGAGATCGTCTCCGGCGTCAGCGTCACCTCGCTCATCGGGTTGAGGTCGAGGGAGCGGGCCTGCCCCGTGGTGCGCTGGCTCGCCGGATCGAAGGAACGGATGCTCTCCAGCGTGTCGCCGAAGAAATCGAGACGAAGTGGTTCGAGGCTGCCGGGCACGAAGACGTCGAGGATGCCGCCGCGCACGGCATATTCGCCGACCTCGCGCACGGTCGCCACGCGCTCGAAGCCGTTGCGCTCCAGCCGCGCCGCGATGTCGTCCATGCGGATCTGGTTGCCGGGCTTCGCCGAGAAGGCGAGGCTCTCGATGACCGAGCGCGGCGCCGTCTTCTGCAGCATGGCGTTGACGGTGACGAGCACGATGGCCGCATGCGGCTTCTTCCGGTGGGCGATCAGCGCGGAGAGCGCCGAGAGCCGGCGCGCGGAAACCTCGGCGCTCGGCGAGACGCGGTCATAGGGCAGGCAGTCCCAGCCGGGCAGAGTCAGCACCGGAATGTCGGGCGCGACGAAGCCGAGCATCTGTTCGAGGTCGGAAATGCGCTGGCCGTCGGACAGCACATAGGCGAGCGGGCCGCCCTTGCGGGCAAGCTCGGCGAGGATCAGCGGCTCGACGCCGGACGGCACGGCGCCGATGCTCATCGGCCGGCCGGCGCCGGCAATGCGTTCGGGAGAAAATCCGGGGATCATGCGCGGTCGTCTTTGAAGAGCGGTGAGAAATCGGGACGGTAGGCGGCGATGCGCGGAAAAAGACCGCGCTGGAATTCCTCAGGCACCGGCTTCTCGCCGGTCACCCATTTCACGAGGTCGTTGTCCTCCTCGGCCATGATGCGCTCCAGCTCGTCGAGCTCGGCTTCGCAGAGCGTGGCGATCTCGGCATCGGCGAAAGCGCCGAGCACGAGGTCCATCTCGCGGATGCCGCGGTGCCAACAGCGGAAGAGGATGCGCTTGCGGCGCGGGTCGATCTCGGCGCTCGAGCGTGTCGTTCCCGTCATGATCGTCTTACCTTCCTGCCGCTTTGCATGCTGCGCGCTTCTATAGACCGGCAAAAGCCGCTTGTCAGCCTTGCCAAAGGCGTGATCTCCGGCGATTTTGCCCGCCATGAGACCTGCTTTGCTCGATCCGCTCTTCGCTCCCCTGTCCTCGCTCCCCGGCATCGGCCCGAAGCTCGGGGAACTCTTCGCGCGCCTGCTCGACGAGGAGAGCATCGAGGATTGCCGCGTTGTCGATCTCGTCTTCCATTTTCCGCATTCGATCGTGGACCGGCGCAACCAGCCGGGCATCGCCAACGCGCCGCAGGGCGTCATCGTCACCATCACGGGCCGCGTCGACCGCCACCAGCCGCCGCCGCCCGGCAAGTCGAACCAGCCCCACCGCGTCTTCCTGCACGACGAGACCGGGGAGCTGGCGCTCACCTTCTTCCGCGTCAAGGGCAACTGGCTGGAAAAGGC
>CBIMFD010000405.1:0-2624 GCA_966243085.1 uncultured Shinella sp. | reverse complement strand
TGCGCCCATCCGGCCGCCGCCGCGCTCACCCTCTGCGGCACCGCGGCCGGCGTCGGCCTCGTCCTGAATGGGCGGGCGGGCGACACACCCGCCGCCACGTTGCCGGCCGCCGGCCTCACGCCCGCCATCGGCCGCCTCGCCGCCCTGCTGCGCGCACGCCGCATTGAGGGCGAGACGGCAAAGAACCTTTTCGACCGCATCCCGCCCGCAGAGCTCGTCTCTGCCTATCAAGGCCGCTCATGACACAGTACGACTACATCAAGGATGGCACCGCCATCTACGAACGCTCCTTCGCGATCATCCGCGCCGAGGCTGACCTTTCGCGCTTTTCCGAGGCGGAGGCGGATGTCGCCGTGCGCATGATCCATGCCGCCGGGCTGGTGGAGGCCGCGCCGCACTTCGTCTTCTCGTCCGGCTTCGTCGCGGCGGCCCGCGGCGCGCTTGAGGCCGGTGCGCCGATCTTCTGCGACGCGGAGATGGTGGCACGCGGCGTCACCGCCGCCCGCCTGCCGGCGAACAACGACGTGCTCTGCCTGCTGCGCGATCCGCGCACGCCGGAAATCGCGAAAGAAATCGGCAATACCCGTTCGGCCGCCGCCATCCGCCTCTGGCTCGAGCGCATGGCGGGCTCGGTCGTCGCCATTGGCAATGCGCCGACGGCGCTTTTCTACCTGCTCGAGCTTCTGCGTGACGGCGCGCCGAAGCCGGCGGCAATCCTCGGCATGCCGGTCGGCTTCGTCGGCGCGGCCGAATCCAAGGACGCGCTGGCGGAAAATTCCTACGGCGTGCCCTTCGCCATCGTGCGCGGCCGGCTCGGCGGCAGCGCCATGACGGCCGCGGCCCTCAATTCGCTGGCAAGGCCGGGGGTATGACGATGGCGGGAAAGCTCTATGGCGTCGGCACCGGCCCCGGCGATCCGGAACTCCTGACCCTGAAGGCGGTGCGCGCGCTCAGTGAGGCCGATGTGCTCGCCTTTTTTGCCAAGGCGGGCCGGTCCGGCAACGGCCGGGCCATCGTCGAGGGCCTGTTGAAGCCCGGCATGGCGGAACTGCCGCTCTACTATCCGGTGACGACGGAGATCGACAAGGACCACGGCGATTACAAGGGCCAGATCACCGCCTTCTACGACGCCTCCGCCGCGGCCGTCGCGGACCATCTTGCCGCCGGCCGCACGGTCGCGATCCTCTCGGAAGGCGACCCGATGTTCTACGGCTCTTACATGCACCTGCATGTACGGCTCGCCGACCGTTTCCCGACCGAGGTCATTCCCGGCATCACGGCGATGTCCGGCTGCTGGTCGCTGTCGGGCCTGCCCATCGTGCAGGGCGACGACGTGCTCTCCGTCCTGCCGGGCACGATGGTCGAAACGGAACTGTCGCGCCGCCTCGCCGACACGCAGGCCGCCGTCATCATGAAGGTCGGCCGCAACCTGCCGAAGATCCGCCGCGCGCTGTCGGACGCCGGGCGGCTCGGCGAGGCGATCTATGTCGAGCGCGGCACCATGGCGACGAGCAAGTCCATGCGCCTTTCCGAGAAGCTCGACGATACGGCGCCCTATTTCTCGCTGGTGCTCGTGCCGGGCTGGAGCGGACGCGCATGACCCGCAGGCTCTTCGTGATCGGCACCGGCCCCGGCAATCCGGACCAGATGACGCCGGAAGCCCGGCACGCCGTCGCGGCGTCGACCGAATTCTTCGGCTATTTCCCCTATATCGACCGGCTGGACCTTCGCCCCGACCAGGTCAAGGTCGCCTCCGACAACCGCGAGGAGCTGAACCGCGCCGAGGCCGCGCTGACGCGGGCGGCGTCGGGGGTGGATGTCTGCGTCGTCTCCGGCGGCGATCCCGGCGTCTTCGCCATGGCGGCCGCCGTCTGCGAGGCGATCGATGCCGGGCCTGCCGAATGGAAGACGGTCGACCTTATCGTCGTGCCGGGCGTCACGGCCATGCTGGCGGTCGCCGCGCGCATCGGCGCGCCGCTCGGCCACGATTTCTGCGCCATCTCGCTTTCCGACAACCTGAAGCCCTGGGAGATCATCGAAAAGCGCCTGCGCATGGTCGCAGAAGCCGGCCTCGTCATCGCTCTCTACAACCCGATCAGCAAGGCGCGGCCCTGGCAGCTCGGCCGGGCCTTCGAGATCCTGCGCGCCGTGCTGCCCACCGAAACGCCGGTGATCTTCGGCCGCGCCGCCGGCCGGCCCGACGAGCGCATGCTGGTCATGCCGCTTGGGGAAGCGGAGGCCGAACGCGCCGACATGGCGACCTGCGTCGTCGTCGGCTCGCCGGAAACGCGCGTCATCGCCCGCCCAAACCTGCCGGACCTCGTCTATACGCCGCGCTTCCTCAAGGAGCCGGCAAGGTGATCGACAAGCCGCACCGCTTCCTCGACCGTCCCGGCGCGGTGGCCGTCCGCCGCCCGCTCCCGCTCGACCAGAACGACGGGAAGGCCGAGGCGGCGCGCGGCGGCGATCTTGCCGTAGGTGGCCTCGCCGCCGGAATCCTTGCTGACAACCACGTCGATGCGACACTCGCGCAAAAGCGCCTCCTCCGCCTCGACGGCGAAGGGGCCGCGGGCGAGCAGGTAGTCGACATGGGGAGCGGTAAGCGGCGGATCGACGGGATCGAC
>CBIMFD010000404.1:0-2627 GCA_966243085.1 uncultured Shinella sp. | reverse complement strand
CCGTCCATCGCGCTTTTCGGCCTCCTGATCGCACCGCTCGGCTGGGTCGCCGTCCATGTGCCGGGGGCCTCGGCGATCGGCATCCGCGGCATCGGCGCGGCGCCCGCCTTCGTCGCGCTCTTCCTCTATTCGCTGCTGCCGGTCGTCGCCAACACGGTGGTCGGCCTCGCGGGCGTGCCGCGCGATGCGAACGAGGCCGCGCGCGGCATCGGCATGACGGACCGCCAGCGGCTCTTCGGCGTGGAACTGCCACTCGCCTTCCCGGTCATCCTCACCGGCATCCGCATCGTGCTGGTGCAGAATATCGGGCTTGCCACCATCGCCGCGCTCATCGGCGGGGGCGGTTTCGGCGTCTTCGTCTTCCAGGGCATCGGCCAGACGGCGATGGACCTCGTGCTGCTCGGCGCGGTGCCGACCGTCGCGCTCGCCTTCGCGGCGGCCGTCGTGCTCGATGCGGCGACCGAACTTTCCAATTCCAAACCCGGTGGGGCCGCATGATCGAGATCGACAGCATCACCAAGCGCTACGGCGATACCACGGTCGTCGACAATGTCTCGATGGCGATCGCACCGCATACGGTCACCGTAATCGTCGGCACGTCCGGCTCCGGCAAGACGACGCTGATGCGCATGATCAACCGCCTCGTCGAACCGACTGCGGGCACGATCCGCATCGACGGCGAGGAAAACCATGCCATCCCCGGCCACGAGCTGCGTCGCCGCATCGGCTATGCGATCCAGGGCCACGGCCTCTTCCCCCACCGCACGGTGGCGCAGAACATCGCCACAGTGCCGACCCTTCTCGGCTGGAACAGGGGCCGCATCGGCGCCAAGGTCGAGGAACTGCTGTCGCTCTTCCAGCTCGATCCGGCCGCCTTCGGCCCGCGCTATCCGCACGAGCTCTCCGGCGGCCAGCAGCAGCGCGTCGGGGTCGCCCGGGCGCTCGCCGCCGAGCCGAACATCCTCCTGATGGACGAGCCCTTCGGCGCGCTCGACCCGGTCATCCGCGCCAAGGCGCAGGACGACCTGCTGGCGATCCAGAAGCATTTCGGCACCACCATCGTCCTCGTCACGCACGACATGGAGGAGGCCTTCCACCTCGCCGACAAGATCGCCGTGATGGACAAGGGCAGGATCGTGCAATACGCCGCGCCGGAAGAGATGCTGGTGAATCCCGCCACCGATTTCGTCGAGACGCTGATCGGCGCCGGCGAGCGGCCGTTCCGGCTCCTGTCCGTCGGCACGGCCAAGGCAGCGGCGGAGGCAGGCACCGCCGAGGGCGAGCCGATTTCTGCGGAGGCGAGCCAGCGCGACGCGCTCTCGGCTCTCCTCTGGTCGGGGCGGGATGCCCTGCCGGTCGTCGGGACGGATGGGGTGCCCATCGGCCGCGTCACGCTTGCCGGCCTTGCCCGCCGCGCCGCGAGGCCGCAATGAGGCACATCCTGCCCAATCTCCTGCGGCTGGCGACGCTGGTTATTCTCGTCGTCTTCCTCTTCAAGCCGGACGTGTTCGAGCCGCTCCTGAAGCCGCTGGTGCAGGCGAACGCCCCCGCTATCTACAACCAGGGCAGCCTGCTCTCCCTGACGCTGTCGCACCTTGCCACCGTCTTCGCCGCGACGCTTGCCGCGACCATCGTCGCGGTCGGCCTTGCGATCCTCGTCACGCGGCCCATCGGGGCGGAGTTCCTGCCGCTGTCGCGCAGCCTCGTCAACATCGGCCAGACCTTCCCGCCCGTCGCCGTGCTGGCGCTCGCCGTGCCGGCCGTCGGCTTCGGCGAGAAGCCAACGCTGATCGCGCTCTTCCTCTATGGTCTCCTGCCGATCTTCGAGAATGCCATGACCGGGCTTTCCACCCTGCCGCCAGCCATCGTCGAGGCGGCGCGCGGCACCGGCATGACGGGCTGGCAGCGGCTCACCAAGGTGGAACTGCCGCTCGCCCTGCCGGTCGTCCTTGCCGGTATCCGGCTTTCCGTGACCATCAGCCTTGCCACGGCCACCATAGGCTCGACGGTGGCAGCGAAGACCCTCGGCGAGGTCATCATCGCCGGCCTGCAATCCAACAACCTTGCCTTCGTGCTGCAAGGCGGCCTCGTGGTGGCCGTGCTGGCGGTACTGATCTACGACGCCTTTTCCGCGCTGGAGCGCGTGCTGGCGCGACGGACAGGACGAAGCTAGTCTTCAGTTTCCAGGTCGTAGACGAGGATACCTGCAATGCCGCCTTCGGCCGCGGCGACGAGGCGCGCGCCCGTCTCCTTGTGCTCCGGGTCCGCCAGATATGCGTCCCGCGAGAAGCTGTCCTCGAAATCGACGACGAAACCATCGGAGAAGCCCTTGTCCATGCCGGCCTCGGGGCTGACATTGGTGCCGATATGCACGGCAACCATGCCCGGCAGGCGAGCCTTCAGGGCGTCGATCTCGTTGAAGAGCTCGGCTTTGTAGGCGGGCGAGATGGTCGGCTTGAAACGGATGAAGACGCAATGGCGGATCATGGCTTCTCCTATCGGACGTTGGCGCGGGTACGCGGACGCGTGTCGTTGCGCTCGTACTGGAAGACCTGGGCCGGCAGCGCCGGCAGGCCGCGGATGATGTCGGCACCCTTCTCGCCCACCATGATGGTCGGCGCATTGGT
>CBIMFD010000403.1:0-2630 GCA_966243085.1 uncultured Shinella sp. | reverse complement strand
TGGTCATCACCGGCAAGGCCGGCGGCCAGATCATGGGCGACTGGGCGCAGGGCGAATTCGCGCTCGCCGGCAAGGTCGCCGGCAAGGACTATAGCTGCCTTCCGGGCCTCGGCGTGACCGACGTGATCGCCACCGGGGGCGATGCCTTCTACTTCCCGCTCCTCGAGGACGAGGAGAAGTCGAAGGCGCAGGAGGTGCTCGCCTCTACGCTGCTCGCCCCGGCAACGCAGGTCGCCTTCAACCTGAAGAAGGGCTCGCTGCCCGTGCGCGGCGACGTCGACCTCGCCGCCGCCAACGACTGCATGAAGAAGGGCCTCGACATCCTTGCCAAGGGCAATGTGATCGAATGGACCGACCAGTTGCTTTCGGCCGACACCCAGAAGCAGAAGGAGGACCTCTTCTCCGAGTTCTTCGCCAATCCTTCGCTGACCCCGGAAGACGCGCAGAAGCGCTTCGTCGAGATCATCGCCTCGGCGGACTGATCGGCCATCGGCCGGCACCGGTGCTCCCGAGGGCGCGCCGGTGCCTCCGATCGAGACCAGGAAGGAGTGACCCATGACGGGCCAGCCACATGCCGGGCGTCCCAGCCAATTGCTGCGCAATCTCAATTCCAAGATCGCCTCGATCCCCATGATCCTGACCGCCGTCGTCATCTTCCTCGGCGGCACGATCTGGACGGTCGTCTACTCGTTCACCAATTCCAAGCTCTTGCCGCGGGCGAAGTTCGTCGGTTTCGACCAGTACGAACGGCTGTGGGATGCGCCGCGCTGGATCGTCTCGATCCAGAATCTCGCCATCTACGGCCTCTTCACGCTCGTCTTCAGCCTGGTGATCGGCTTCGTGCTGGCGGCGCTGATGGACCAGAAGATCCGCTTCGAGAACACGTTCCGCACGATCTTCCTCTATCCCTTCGCGCTCTCCTTCATCGTCACCGGCCTCGTCTGGCAATGGATTCTCAATCCGGAATTCGGCGTGCAGTCCGTCGTGCGGGCGCTCGGCTGGGAGAGCTTCGCCTTCAATCCGCTCTACAATTCCAGGATTGTCATCTATGGCGTGCTGATCGCCGGCCTCTGGCAGGGCACCGGCCTTGTCATGTGCCTGCTGCTGGCGGGGCTTCGCGGCATCGACGAGGACATCTGGAAAGCCGCGCGCGTGGACGGCATCCCGATGTGGAAGACCTATCTCTTCATCATCATCCCCATGATGCGCCCCGTCTTCATCACCACGCTCGTCATCATCGCGAGCGGCATCGTCAAGGTCTACGACCTCGTGGTGGCGCAGACGAGCGGCGGGCCGGGCATCTCGTCCGAAGTGCCGGCGAAATACGTCTACGACTACATGTTCCTCGCCCAGAATCTCGGCCAGGGCTTCGCCGCCTCGACCATGATGCTCGTCACCGTCGCCATCATCATCGTTCCGTGGGCCTATCTCGAATTCGGAGGACGCAAGCGTGCCTGATCCCGTCGTCCTCAAGCCGGGCGCCGAGCCCTGGGGCGCAAAGCCCCGCCGCGCCCTTTCCCGCCGCAACATCGTGCTCTACGGCACGCTGCTCGTCGCCGCGCTCTATTACCTGCTGCCGCTCTACGTGATGATCGTCACGTCGCTGAAGGGCATGCCGGAAATCCGCCTCGGCAACATCTTCTCGCCGCCGGTGGAAATCACCTTCGAGCCCTGGGCGAAGGCCTGGGCCACCGCCTGCACCGGCCTCAACTGCGACGGGCTTTCGCGCGGCTTCTGGAATTCGGTGCGCATTACCGTGCCCTCGACGCTGATCTCGATCCTCGTCGCCTCGGTGAACGGCTATGCGCTCGCCAACTGGAGGTTCAAGGGCGCCGAGGTGTTCTTCACCATCCTTATCGTCGGCGCCTTCATTCCCTACCAGGTGATGATCTATCCCATCGTCATCGTGCTTCGGGAAATGGGCATCTACGGCACGCTCACCGGTCTCGTCGTCGTGCATACGATCTTCGGCATGCCGATCCTGACGCTGCTCTTCCGCAACTATTTCGCCTCCCTGCCGGAGGAGCTGTTCAAGGCGGCGCGCATCGACGGGGCGGGGTTCTGGCAGATCTACGGCCGCATCATGCTGCCCATGTCGATGCCGATCTTCGTCGTGGCGATGATCCTGCAGATCACCGGCATCTGGAACGACTTCCTCTTCGGCGTCGTCTTCACCCGGCCCGACACCTATCCGATGACCGTGCAGCTCAACAACATCGTCAACTCCGTCCAGGGGGTGAAGGAATACAACGTCAACATGGCCGCGACGCTTCTGACCGGCGCGGTCCCGCTCATCGTCTACTTCGTGTCGGGACGGCTCTTCGTCCGCGGCATCGCCGCCGGCGCAGTCAAGGGTTAAGCCATGCAGCATTCCGTATCCATCAGGGACCTTTCTTTGAGCTTCGGCGCGGTGAACGTGCTCAAGGACCTCAACCTCGATATCGGCGAGGGGGAGTTCCTCGTCCTTCTCGGCTCGTCCGGCTGCGGCAAGTCGACCCTCCTCAACTGCATCGCCGGGCTCCTCGAGCCGACCGGCGGGCAGATCTTCATCAAGGACCGGAACGTCACCTGGGAGGAGCCCAAGGACCGCGGCATCGGCATGGTGTTCCAGTCCTACGCGCTCTATCCGC
>CBIMFD010000402.1:0-2643 GCA_966243085.1 uncultured Shinella sp. | reverse complement strand
CGCACGGAAGTGCTCGGCCTCGTCAAGGCGCAGCAGGTGAAGAACGCGGTCATCGTGCCGGTCGGCGCCAAGGGCGGCTTCTATCCCAAGCAGCTTCCCGCCGGCGGCAGCCGCGAAGCAATCTTCAAGGCCGGCACCGAGGCCTACAAGACCTATATCCGCACGCTGCTCTCCGTCACCGACAACATTGTCGGCCAGGACGTCGTACCGCCGGCCGATACCATACGGCTCGACGGGGACGATCCCTATTTCGTCGTCGCCGCCGACAAGGGCACGGCGACCTTCTCCGACACGGCGAACGGCCTTGCACAGGAAGCCGGCTTCTGGCTCGACGACGCCTTCGCCTCCGGCGGCTCGGCCGGCTACGACCACAAAAAGATGGGCATCACCGCCCGCGGCGCCTGGGAGACCGTCAAGCGCCACTTCCGCGAGATGAACATCGACATCCAGAAGACCCCGTTCACCGTCGCCGGCGTCGGCGACATGTCGGGCGACGTCTTCGGCAACGGCATGCTGCTGTCGCGCAAGATCCGGCTGATCGCCGCCTTCGACCATCGCGATATCTTCATCGATCCCAACCCGGATACCGATACGTCCTTCGCCGAACGCCGCCGCATGTTCAACCTGCCGCGTTCGAGCTGGCAGGACTATGACCGCTCGGTGCTCTCCAAGGGCGCGATGATCATCCCGCGCACGGAAAAATCCGTGACGCTGACGCCGGAGGCGATGGCCGCCATCGGCATCGACAAGGCCAAGGCGACCCCCTTCGAGATCATGACGGCGATCCTCAAGGCGCCGGTTGATCTCCTCTGGTTCGGCGGCATCGGCACCTATATCCGCGGCCAGAACGAGACGGATACGGAGGTCGGCGACCGCGCCAACGACCCGATCCGCATCGTCGCCGACGACGTCCGTGCCAAGGTGATCGGCGAAGGAGCCAACCTCGGCGTCACCCAGCGCGGCCGCATCGCCTTCGGCCTCAAGGGCGGGCGCTGCAACTCCGACGCCATCGACAATTCGGCCGGCGTGAACTCGTCGGACGTCGAGGTCAATATCAAGATCGCGCTCGCCTCGGCCATGCGCGACGAGCGGCTGACGCGCGCCAAGCGCAACGTGCTGCTCGCCTCGATGACCGACGAGGTGGGCCATCTCGTGCTGCGCAACAACTACCTGCAATCACTGGCGATCTCGCTCATCGAAAAGCAGGGCGCGGCCAACCGCGCGCCGCTGACCCGTCTGATGAACCGGCTGGAGGCCGCCGGCCAGCTCAACCGCAAGGTCGAGACGCTGCCCGACGACCGCACGGTCGCCGAGCGCTACCAGGCCGGCAAGCCGCTGACGCGGCCGGAGATCGGCGTGCTGCTCTCCTATGCCAAGCTGGTGCTGTTCGACGAGCTGGTCCACACGAGCCTGCCGGACGAGCCCTATTTCGAGCCGACGCTGACCGGCTATTTCCCGGCGAAGATGCAGAAGGCTTATGCGGACGATATCCGTTCGCATCGCCTGCGCCGCGAGATCATCGCGACGATCCTCGCCAACGAGGTGATCAACCGCGGCGGCCCGGCCTTCGTCACCACGCTCACCGACGGCACCGGCTTCGGCCCGGCGGACGCCGTGAAGGCGGCCGTCATCGCCCGTGACGGCTATGGCCTGCAAGCGCTCTATGCCGGCGTCGACGCACTGGACAACGTGGTGTCCGGCTCCGTGCAGAACGACCTCTACGAGGAGATCGGCCGTATCTACGCCTCGGTCACCGGCCTGCTGCTGACGACGGGCGCCGTGTCCGGCCCGGTGAGCGAGGCGGTGCACAAGCTGAGGCAAGCTCTCAAGCAGCTTCGCCCGAGCCTTGCCACGCTGGTCTCGGAAACCGCTGCCGACGAGACCCGCCGCAAGGCCCATGCCTATGAGGACGAGGGCGTGCCAGCCGAACTGGCGGAAGAGATCGCCACGCTCTCCATGCTGACCTTCGTGCCGGAGGTCATGCTGATCGCGAACGCGACCGGCGACAGCCTCGGCAAGACGGCGCAGACCTTCGCCGGTCTGAGTGCGGCACTGAACATCGGCCGGCTGCTCTCTGCGGCGAGCCGTATTCCGACGGGCGATCTCTACGAGGCCCTCGCCCTTCAGCGCAGCCTCACCGACATCGCCAACGCCCGCCGCGACCTCGCAACCGCCATCCTCGCCCGCTACAAGGGCGACAAGGCGCCGCTTGCCGCCTGGCAGCAGGCGGAAAAGGGACGGCTCACGCGGGTGACGGCCAACCTCTCCGCGCTGACGGAAGGGGGCGAGGCGACCCTCGCCAAGGTCTCCGTCGCCGCCGGCATCCTCAGCGACCTTGCGCAGGAAGGGGCGAAATGACACAGTCCGGGCCGGCTGACGGGCGAAGCGCTCCGTTAGCCGGCTGAGGACGGGCGCGTTCGCCCTGTCGACGGGAGGGGCGATGAAGGGTGTTTCGGAAGGCCGGGAGCCGTGCGCAAGCCGCCTCGGCATTGCAGGCTGGATGCTGTTCGACTGGGCAGCGCAGCCATTCTTCACGGTCATCACCACCTTCATCTTCGGCCCCTATCTCGTCTCGCGGTTGGCGGCCGATCCCGCCGCCGGGCAGGCCGCCTGGAGCTATACGCTCACCATCGCCGGCATCGT
>CBIMFD010000401.1:0-2646 GCA_966243085.1 uncultured Shinella sp. | reverse complement strand
TCGTCGAGAAGGCGGCTTCAGGAGACAGGCAGGCCTTCGCCGCGCTGGTCGAGAGCCGCTATGATTTCATCCATGCCGTCGCCTGGCGGTGGTGCGGCGACCGGCAGGATGCCGAGGACGTGGCGCAGGAGGTGTGCATACGCCTTGCCGGCGCCATCCGCGGCTTCAAGGGGGCAAGCCGCTTCGGCACCTGGCTCTATACGGTGACGCTGAATGCCGCGCGCGACCAGATGCGCAAGCGCCGCCGCGCCGAATGGCGCGAAGCCGCCTATTCGCGCGAGAAAGCCGTTCTGGAGAGCGGGCCCGACGAGGATGCCGGCGAGGCGCTGTGGCAGGCCGTGCGCCAGCTTCCCGAAAAGCAGCGCGATGCGGTGCTGCTCATCTACGGCGAGGGGCTCAGCCACGCGGCGGCGGCCGATGTGCTCGGCTGCGCCGAAACGACGATTTCCTGGCATGTGCACGAGGCCCGCAAGCGCCTGAAGGTGCTTTTGCGCGATGCGGCCGCGTGACGGAAGGACGGACGATGACCGAATTCGACCTCGACAGACTTTCCCGCCGCACCCCGCCGGCCGCCGACCCCTCGGCCCGGGCCGCGGCGCTCGCCGCCGCCATGCAGGCTTTCGACGGGGCGGAAAAAACATCGGATGCCCCCCAAGGTTCGGCTACCGGCGGGCGTCGAAGCTCCATCTTCAACCGGATATGGAGCCCCATCATGAACCGCAGATTCCTGGCCGGCTCGGCCCTTGCCAGTCTCCTCGTCGTGCCCGCCGCGGGCCTCGTCACCTACGAACTGGTGAAGAGCGGCACGGTCACGCTCGACGCGCGGACGACGATTGCTGCAAAGCCGGCGGACGAGGCGCAGCGTGCCCGCGGGCAGGTCGCGGAAAAGGCCAAAGCGGAGATGAAGGTCGCGGCCGATAACGCCGAACCCCCGCCGCTTGCCGAAAGCCGCGAGGAGGAGGCCGTTGCGGCCATGCCGGAACCGCTGGCGGTCGGCGGGGCCGCCACCGTGCAGAGCCTGAGCCGGATGGCCGTGCAGCCTTCCGACGCCATGCCGCTGCCGGCGGAGGATCGCGAGCGCTTCGCCTCGGCCGATCCGAACCCGGTGAAGAGCGTCGCGACCGATCCGGTCTCCACCTTCTCGGCGGATGTCGATACGGCCTCCTATTCCTATGTCCGTCGCTCGCTGCTGTCCGGCAGCCTGCCGGACCCCGATTCCGTGCGCGTCGAGGAACTGGTCAATTATTTCCCATACGACTGGAAGGCACCCGAGACGGCGGAAAAGCCGTTCAAGGCCACCGTCACCGTCCTGCCGACGCCGTGGAACAGGAACACGGAGCTTTTGCATATCGGCATCAAGGGCTTCGACATGGCGCCGGCGGAAGAGCCGGCCGCCAATCTCGTCTTCCTCATCGACGTCTCGGGCTCCATGGATGCGCCGGACAAGCTGCCGCTCCTGAAGAGCGCCTTCCGCCTGCTCGTCGGCAAGCTGAAGGCGACGGACACGGTGTCGATCGTCACCTATGCCGGCAATGCCGGCGTGGTGCTGGAGCCGACCGCGGCGAAGGAGCGGAAAAAAATCTTCGACGCCATCGACGATCTCCAGCCGGGCGGCTCGACGGCGGGCGCGGAGGGGATCGAGACGGCTTACAGGCTGGCGGAGAAAGCGTTCCGGAAGGACGGCGTCAACCGCGTCATGCTGGCGACGGACGGCGACTTCAATGTCGGCGCTTCGAGCGACGAGGAACTGAAGCGCCTCATCGAGACGCGCCGCAAGAGCGGCATCTTCCTCTCCGTGCTCGGCTTCGGCCGCGGCAACTACAACGACGGCCTGATGCAGGCGCTGGCGCAGAACGGCAACGGCACGGCCGCCTATATCGACACGCTCGCCGAGGCGCAGAAGACGCTGGTGGAGGAGGCGGGCGCCTCGCTCTTCCCCATCGCCAAGGACGTGAAATTCCAGGTCGAGTTCAATCCGGCGCGGATATCCGAATACCGCCTGATCGGCTACGAGACGCGGGCGCTGAACCGCGAGGACTTCAACGACGACAAGGTGGATGCCGGCGACATCGGCTCCGGCCATCGGGTGACGGCGATCTACGAGGTGACGCCGAAGGGCAGCCCTGCGGTGCTGAACGATCCGCTGCGCTATGGAAAAGAGGTTGCTGCGCCGGCTGAGGACGGCGGCGAGCTCGCGTTCCTCAAGATGCGCTGGAAGAAGCCGGACGGCGATACGAGCGAGCTGGTCACCATGCCGGTGACGGATGCAAACGCGGTCGCCGGTGTGGATGCCGCCCCCGCCGACGTCCGCTTCTCCGTCGCCGTCGCCGCCTTCGGGCAGAAGCTCAAAGGCGTGCCGGTCTTGCAGGACTATGCTTACGGCTCGATCCTCGGGCTGGCGGAAGCGGCACGGGGAAGCGACCCGTTCGGCTACCGGGCGGAGTTCCTGAAGCTCGTGCGGCTGGCCGGCGGGCTTGCGGGGGAGAAGTAGCGGAAGACCCCTCCCTAAATCCCTCCCCACAAGGGGGAGGGACTTAACGTGCGGCACCCTCGGTATGAAAAAGGGAGGGAGGAGCAAGCCTCTAGCGTTCTCCCCCCTTGTGGGGGAGATGCCGGCAGGCAGAGAGGGTCTTTTACGCGGCAGGC
>CBIMFD010000400.1:0-2647 GCA_966243085.1 uncultured Shinella sp. | reverse complement strand
CTGATGGAAAGCCTCTTCGACTTCGAGGCGATCCGCGCGCTGCTTTCCGGCGGCTTCCGCATCGTCTTCGACGCCATGAGCGCCGTCACCGGCCCCTATGCCAAGGAGATCCTGGAAAACCGGCTCGGCGCCGCCAAGGGCTCGGTGCTGAATTTCGTGCCGCTGCCCGATTTCGGCGGCCATCACCCGGACCCGAATCTCGTCCACGCCCGCGCGCTCTACGAGACGATGATGGCGGACGACGCGCCGGACTTCGGCGCCGCCTCGGACGGCGACGGCGACCGCAACCTCATCATCGGCCGGGGCGTCTTCGTCACGCCTTCCGACAGCCTCGCCATGCTCGCCGCCAATGCGCATCTCGCCCCCGGCTACGCCAGGGGCCTTGCCGGCATCGCCCGCTCCATGCCGACCTCCGGCGCGGCCGACAGGGTGGCGGAAAAGCTCGGCATCGGCATCTACGAGACGCCGACCGGCTGGAAGTTCTTCGGCAACCTGCTCGACGCCGGCCTTGCCACGATCTGCGGCGAGGAGAGCGCCGGCACCGGCTCCAACCATGTGCGCGAGAAGGACGGCCTCTGGGCGGTCCTCCTCTGGCTCAATATCCTCGCCGTGCGCAGGGAAAGCGTCATCGACATCGTCCGCAAGCACTGGGCGACCTACGGACGCAACTACTATTCCCGCCACGACTACGAGGAGGTCGACAGCAATGCCGCGAACGGCCTGATCGAGAACCTGCGCAACCAGCTCGCCGTCCTTCCCGGCAGGAGCTTCGGCGCCCTCAAGGTCGAGACCGCGGACGACTTCGCCTATCATGATCCGGTCGACCAGTCCGTCAGCAGGAACCAGGGCATCCGCATCCTCTTCGAGGGCGGCTCGCGCGTCGTCTTCCGCCTCTCCGGCACGGGCACGTCCGGCGCCACGCTGCGCGTCTATATCGAGCGCTTCGAGCCCGATGCCGCCCGCCACGACATCGACACGCAGGAGGCGCTGGCCGACCTCATCGCGGTCGCCGACGAGATCGCCGGCATCAAGGCGCGCACCGGCCGCAACGAACCCAGCGTGATCACCTGACCATGATCCTCACCGCCCCTTCCTTCGCGCCGGGCGCCACGCTCTCCGGGGACGGGGTGGAATTTGCGGTCTATTCGCGCGACGCCGCCCGCGTCGCGCTCTGCCTGTTCGACAACGACGGCGACAAGGAGCTCGCCCGCCTCGCCATGGGCCGCGACGAGAACGGCTTCCACCGCGTCTTCGTGGAAGGCGCGACGGAAGGCACGCGCTACGGCTTCCGCGCCGACGGCGTCCATTCGCCGGACCACGGCCTCTGGTTCGACCCGGCGAAGCTCCTCGTCGATCCCTATGCCAGGGAACTAGACCGCTCCTTCACGCATGACCACCGACTGACCGTCTTCGGCGCGGAGACGGCCGACATCGTGCCGAAGGCCGTCGTCACCCGCGACCGGCCGGTGACGCTCCGCCCGCCGCTCTTCCGCCCCGGCGGCTTCGTCTACGAGATCGCCGTGCGGTCCTTCACCATGCTGCACCCGCAAGTGCCCGAGGCGATGCGCGGCACCATCGGCGCGCTCGCCCATCCCGCCGTCCTCGCGCATCTGAAACGCCTCGGCGTCGATGCCGTCGAGCTGATGCCGGTCACCGCCTGGATCGACGAGCGCCACCTGCCGCCGCTCGGCCTTTCCAATAGCTGGGGCTACAACCCCATCGCCCTGATGGCGCTCGACCCGCGCCTTGCGCCCGGCGGCATGAAGGAGCTCGCCGATACGGTCGCCGCGCTCCGGGCCGAAGGCATCGGCGTGATCCTCGACCTCGTCTTCAACCATTCCGGCGAGAGCGACCGGCACGGCGCGACGCTCTCCATGCGCGGCCTCGACAACCTGACCTATTACCGCCATGTGCCGAACCGCCCCGGCGAGCTGATCAACGACACGGGCTGCGGCAACACGATTGCCGGCGAGAACCCGGTGGTCCGCCAGCTCGTGCTCGACAGCCTCCGCCATTTCGTGCGCCATGCCGGCGTCGACGGCTTCCGCTTCGACCTCGCCACCATTCTCGGCCGCGGGGCGGACGGCTTTTCCGCCCGCGCGGCGCTCCTGACCGAGATCTGCGCCGATCCGCTGCTGAAGGACCGTATCCTCATCGCCGAGCCCTGGGACATCGGCCCCGGCGGCTACCAGCTCGGCAATTTCCCGGCTCCCTTCCTCGAATGGAACGACCGCTATCGCGACGACATGCGCATGTTCTGGCGCGGCGACAGTCACATGCTCGGCGCCTTCGCCACCGCCTTCGCCGGCTCCTCCGGCATCTTCTCCCGTCACGGCCATGAGACGACGCGCACCGTCAATTTCCTCGCCGCCCATGACGGTTTCACGCTGACGGACCTCGTCTCGCACACGGCAAAGCACAACGAGGCGAACGGCGAGGACAACCGCGACGGCCATAACGAGAACCATTCCTGGAACAACGGCGCGGAGGGCGCAACGACGGACGGCGCCGTGCTTTCCGCCCGCCGGGCGGATGTGAAGGCCCTGCTGTCGACCCTTTTCCTTTCGCACGGCACGATCATGCTGACGGCGGGCGACGAGGGCGGGCGCAGCCAGGGCGGCAACAACAACGCCTATTGCCAGGACAA
>CBIMFD010000399.1:0-2648 GCA_966243085.1 uncultured Shinella sp. | reverse complement strand
TGCTCTCGAAAATGCCAGCGTCGGATTACGCTCAGTAACGCCATGTCGATCACTCCAGAGCCCGCTGCAACCTCGCGAGGGATGATTGAAGCACGGGTCAAATCTCCGCAATCCCGGGTCAGTTCTCAGCGCAAATCGACACCCATAGCGAACTCGTCTCATCCCTCGTCCCGGGGGAGGACAACTTTCCACCAAGGCGGAACTTGGAGTTCCCGAGTGGCACCGATTTAACGGGCAGTCGCGATATTGTTCCCTGTCCAGAAGAAGTGGGAGGAAGTTCAGGGGCTCAGGTCAAATCCAATCCAAGCCAAGGCATCCAAGGCCGCGCCAGAAGTGCGTAGAAGGGCTTCATCGTCACACTTGCCGACGGCCCATCGTGATGGGGCAACCAGGGTCTGGCGGCCGGTCGGCAGCAGCAAGCGCCGGGAAGCCGGGATTCGAACCTGGGAATGCCGGTACCAAAAACCGGTGCCTTACCGCTTGGCGACGCCCCAACACGGCGGGAGCCTGATAGCAAAGCGGGAGGGCCCGGACAATGGTTAAGTTCCCCTTTCGCGTGATTATTCGCCGGACTGCGGGCCGGCATGGTCTTCCGCTTGGCAGGCGGGCGCCGGGGCGATAGGGTCCCGGCCGGCCTCGTCCGGCAGGATCGCGGCCTCTGTCATAAAATCGAGTACGAGTGACCCCGGCCGTGAGCGACGACACAGAAGAAACCCCGCATTTCGACCTCGCCTTCCGGCCCGCCCATGGCGAGGCGGTGCCGGTGGCTCCGCGCGTCACGCGCGTCACCGTCAACAATCCCGGCCCGTTCACCTTCCACGGCACCAACAGCTATATCGTCGGCGACCGCTCGGTGGCGGTGATCGATCCGGGGCCGGAGGACGAGGCGCATTTCCAGGCGTTGATGGCCGCGCTCGCCGGGCGCGAGGTGACGCACATCGCCGTCAGCCACACGCACCGCGACCATTCCCCCCTCGCCCGCCGGCTGAAGGCCGAGACGGGGGCGATCATCGTCGCCGAAGGCCCGCACCGGGCGGCGCGGCCGCTCCATGCCGGCGAGGCCAACCCCTTTGCCGAGAGCGCCGACACGGATTTCGTGCCGGACATTTCGCTTTCCCATGGCGAGAGGGTGGAGGGCGACGGCTGGGCGCTGACGGCGTTGCTGACGCCCGGGCACACCGCCAACCACGCCGCCTTCGCGCTGGACGGGCCGGAGGGCATTCTCTTTTCCGCCGACCACGTCATGGCCTGGGCGACGACCATCGTCGCCCCGCCGGACGGCGCGATGGCGGACTACATGGCTTCGCTCGAGACCCTGCTGGCGCGCGAGGACCGCATCTACTTTCCCGGCCATGGCGGGCCGGTGACGGAGCCCGCCTCGTTCCTGCGGGGGCTGCGCACCCACCGGCGCATGCGCGAGCGGGCGGTCCGCGAGCGCATTCGCGCCGGCGACCGGCTGATCGCCGATATGGTCAGGGCGATCTACCGCGACACCGATCCGCGCCTGCATGGCGCGGCCGCGCTCTCCGTGCTGGCGCATCTGGAGGATCTCGTCAGCCGCGGCGAGGTGGTGACGGAAGGTCCGCCTTCGCTGGGGGGGCTCTATTTCCCTGCCTCTGGGCTTTGATCTCTCGCCGGCAATGCCGGGTGATCAGTCGCCGGCGATGCCGAGCAGTTCGGCGTCGAGCGCCTTCAGGTAGCCTTCCACGAGATCGGCGCCCATGCCGAGGTCGTGCGGCCCGTAGCGCGAGGCGGCGCGCATGTCGACCAGCGTCGTTTCCGCCTCCTCGCGCAGGCGAATGACCACGTCGAAGCGGAAGCCGAAGACCGGCGAGCGCCACTCGCCCTGCAGCAGCACATCCCCTGCCCCGCCGATATGCGGCACCAGCGGCGTTTCCAGCGGGCGCGCCTCGGGGATCGGCACGTCGCCAAGCGCGTCGACGCCTTTGGCCGCCTTGTTCGGATCGACGACGAGGTCTTCGAGGTCGGCGAGGATGTTGTCGAGCCCGTCCTCGGCGACGATCCGGATGCCGTAGGCGGTCGCGACATTGCGCACGCCCTGGTAGACGCGGTCGAGCGCGCCCTCGTAGCGCCGGCCGGAAAGGCCGGGATAGGCCTCCATCTGCACCGCGCGGTCCTCCGCCGTCAGCGTGCGGGCGCGCGGCAGGAAATCCTGCGCGGCATGCGGCTCGGCAAGCCAGGGCGGCGGGGCGGCCGTATCCGTCGTCACGTCGTAGAGCGCGGGCTTGTAGAGATAGGAATAGGCGGCGGCCCCGGCCGTGCCGAGCGGCAGCAGCGAGAGGAGCAGCGCCATGAACGAGGCCTTGCCGCCGCGCGCGCCGACCTGCCAGAGGCGCGCAAGGCCGATGACGGCAAGCAGCACGCCGAGCGCGGCCATGGTCGCGGCAAAGCCGGCAAGCACGAGGAAATGCGGCGTCGTGAGCGGGCCGAAGCGGTGGGAGAGCACGACGGCGACGAAGAGCAGGCAGGACAGGAGCGCCAGGCGGCGCGCCCAATGGGCTGCATGGGAAACGGGCCGTTCGTACTGGATCGTGATCGCCATGGCCTCACCGGATGCGCGCGGCGCCGCTGCCGCCATCGTTTCCTAGCGCAGGGCGGCGGTTTTTTCCATCGGCATCGGAAAGATG
>CBIMFD010000398.1:0-2683 GCA_966243085.1 uncultured Shinella sp. | reverse complement strand
ACGATCGGCGGCTTCATCGCCGAGATGAACACGCATATGGATGCGATCGTCATCTCGGCGAAGGAACAATCGACGGGCCTTTCCGAAGTCAACCAGGCGGTCAACGCCATGGACCAGACGACGCAGCAGAACGCGGCGATGGTCGAGCAGTCCAACGCGGCCTCCGCGACCCTCGCCAACGAGGCGGCAAAGCTCCGCGAGCTCGTCGCCCAGTTCCGCCTCGGCAACGAAACGGCTCCGGCCGCGGCGCTCCGCCAGGTGGCGCGCAGCATGGCCCAGCCCACGCGCCAGACGGCCGTCCGCATGGCGTCGGCGGGCAATGCCGCGGTCGCACAGGAATGGACCGAGTTCTGAAAGAACGAAGCTCGGTGGAACGGCCGGGCTTCTTTTCATTCTCTCTCGATTTCTGCCGGGATTACGCCGCGTTGAGCTTCTTCTCGCAGCGCAGCAGCATGCCGTAGAGGTCGCGCGGCTCGTCGGGGTCGGCGAGAAGGTCGAGCTCGGTGAACATGCCGTGCTCGGAAATCTTCTCCCGCACGTAGCGGAGCGCGGAAAAATCCTCGATGGCGAAGCCCACGCTGTCGAAGAGCGTGATCTGACCCGCGCTCCTGCGGCCTTCGGCCTCGCCGGTCATGACCTGCCAGAGTTCGACGACGGGATGCTCGCCCGGCAATTGCTGGATCTCGCCCTCGATGCGCGTCTGCGGCGGATATTCCACGAAGATGTCGGAGCGCAGCAGGATGTCCTTGCTGAGTTCGGTCTTGCCGGGGCAGTCGCCGCCGACCGCGTTGATATGGACGCCGGGACCGACATGATTGTCCGAGAGGATCGTCGCATACTGCTTGTCGGCCGTGACGGTGGTGATGATGTCGGCGCCCTCGACGGCCTCTTCCACCGACGTGCATTCCGCGATGGTGAAGCCGAGACCGGCAAGGTTGCTGGCGCACTTCCCGGTAGCCGAGGCATCGATGTCATAGAGGCGCAGCCTGTCGATCCCGAGCAGCGAGCGGAAGGCGCGGGCCTGGAACTCGCTCTGCGCGCCGTTGCCGATGATGGCCATGGTGCGGGCATTCGGCCGCGCCAGGAATTTCGCCGCGACGGCGGAGGTCGCCGCGGTGCGTAGCGCCGTCAGGATCGTCATTTCGGTGAGCAGCATCGGATAGCCGTTGCCGACATCCGAGAGGACGCCGAAGGCCGTCACGGTCTGGCGGCCGTCGCGGGTGTTCTTCGGGTGGCCGTTCACATATTTGAAGCCGTAGAGCGTCCCGTCGCTGGTCGGCATCAGCTCGATGACGCCTTCCCTGGAATGGGAGGCGACGCGCGGGGTCTTGTCGAAGACCGGCCAGCGGCGGAAGTCCTCCTCGATGGTCGCCGCCAGTTCCGTCAGGAACCGATCGATGCCGACCTTCAGGACCAGCTTCATCATATGGTCCACGCTGACGAAGGGAACGACGTTCAGTTTCGCATCAGTGTTCATTTTGCCTCCAACAAGAGAACGGCCGCAATCAGCCGGCGAGCGTGGGGCGATCCATCACCCGCTTGCCCATCAGGCTGGAAACGAGATCGACGAGGAGCTTGGCGGTCTTGCCGCGCTCGTCGAGGAACGGGTTCAGCTCGACGATGTCTAGGCTCGTCACGAGACCGCTGTCATGCAGCATTTCCATGATCAGGTGCGCCTCGCGGAAGGTCGCGCCCCCCGGCACCGTCGTGCCGACGGCCGGCGCGATGTCCGGTTCAAGGAAGTCGACGTCGAAGCTCACATGCAGGAGGCCGTTGGCCGCCCGGACCCGCTCGATGAAATTGCGTAGGAGGACGCCGACGCCGTACTCGTCGATGACGCGCATGTCGTGCACGGTGATTCCAGTCCTGCCGATTGCGGCCCGCTCGGCGGGATCGACGCTGCGGATGCCGATCATGCAGACATTCTCCGCCGGAACGGGATGCGCAAGCGGTGGGAAATAGCCGCCGAAGCCGACCTGGCCGGTATAATAGGCGACCGGCGTGCCGTGCAGGTTGCCGCTGACCGTCGTCTCCAGGCTGTGGAAGTCGGTATGGGCATCCAGCCAGAGCACGAAGAGCGGCCGGCCGCGCTCGGCGGCCCGGCGGGCGAGGCCCGGCACGGTGCCAGCGGAGATCGCATGGTCGCCGCCGAGGAAGATCGGCATGCCGGCTTTGCTGTGCTCGTAGGCAGCGGCCGAAAGGGCCTCGATCCAGGCGACCGTCTCGCCGAGATGATGCACCGCCGCATTCGGATGGGCCATTTCGCCGAAGGGGCGGGGGCTGATATTGCCCGTGTCCTTCACCTCGTGCCCGAGTTCTTCCAGCGCCGTGCGAAGGCCGGCGATGCGAAGGGCGCTCGGCCCCATCTCGCAGCCGAGCTGTCCCGCACCGATTTGCAAGGGGGCGCCGATCAGCGTGCATTCCATGGTTCACTCCCATCCGGTTTTCCCAAGCGTAGAAGTCCGGAGCGGCAGATTGAATATTGAATTTTGGCACCCCGGAATGGCATATTGACCATAATGGAAAGTCAGGGAGCCATTTTGGCATGGACGAGCTCGACCGGAAGATCGTCACCCTCCTGCGCGGCAACGGGCGCAGGAGCGTTTCGGACCTTGCGCTGGAAACCGGCGCCTCGCGTGCCACCGTCAGGGCGCGCATCGAGCGGATGGAGCAGGACGGCACC
>CBIMFD010000397.1:0-2692 GCA_966243085.1 uncultured Shinella sp. | reverse complement strand
TGAGGGGGAGATGCCCGGCAGGGCAGAGGGGGGTGAAATCGTCCATCGCCCTCACCCCCTGGCCGCCGAAAGCCCCGCATCCAGCGCCGAGACGATCTTCTGCACGTCGGCGGCGGTGATGACGAGCGGGGGCGAGATGATGACGTTGGCGCCGGAGGTGCGGACCATGACGCCGGCCTCATAGGCGGTCTCGTAGACCTTCTGCACAATATCCTTGGCGGCGGGGCTCTTCTTCGCGCGGTCGGAGACGAGTTCCAGCGCGGCCATCAGGCCCTTGCCGCGCACGTCGCCGACAAGCTCGTGCCTCGCCTTCAAACCTTCGAGGCCGGCCATCAGCTCGACGCCGCGGGCGGCGGCATTGGCGGCGGTGTCGACCCTGGCGGTTTCCTTGAGCGTGGCAAGCGCCGCGGCGGCGCCGACCGGATGGCCGGAATAAGTGTAGCCGTGGCCGATGGAGCCGAGGGCATCCTTGTTGGATTCAAAGACGCCTGCCACCTTGTCGGAGATCATCACCGCGCCGAAGGGGAAATAGCCGTTGGTGATGGCCTTGGCCGTCGTCATCATGTCGGGCCTGACGCCCCAGCCGCGCGAGCCGGTCCAGGCGCCGGTGCGGCCGAAGGCGGTGATCACCTCGTCGGCGATGAGGAGGATGCCGTGCCTGTCGCAGATGGCGCGCATGAGCGGCATGAAGGTCTCGTGCGGCACGATCACGCCGCCCGCGCCCAGCACCGGCTCCATGATGAAGGCGGCGATGGTGTCGGCGCCCTGGAAGGCGATTTCGTCCTCGAACTGGCGGGCGATGGCCTCAGCGATCTCAGCCGGGTCCGCCGTGTTGAACGGGTTGCGGTAGGGATAGGGCGCGGCGAGATGGAAGACGCCGGGCAGCAGCGGCTCGTAGTTGCGGCGGAAATTAGCGTTGCCGTTGACGGAGGCGCCGCCGAAATGCGTGCCGTGATAACCCTTCTTCAGCGCGACGAACTTGGTGCGCTCCGGCTGGCCGTTGATCTTGTGGAACTGGCGAGCAAGGCGCAGCGCCGTCTCCACCGAATCCGAGCCGCCCGAGGTGAAGAAGGCGCGTGTGAGCCCGTCCTCCCTGAAGAATTCGGCAAGCTCGTAGGAAAGCTCGATCAGCGGCGAATTGGTCGTGCCGCGGAAGGTGGAATAATAGGGCAGTTCCTCGAGCTGGTCGCGGATCGCCTTCTTTACCGGCTCGCAGGAATAGCCGAGATTGACGTTCCAGAGCCCGCCGACGGCATCGAGCACCTTCTTGCCGTGGATATCCACCACCTCGACGCCCTCGCCGGCATTGATGATGCGCGGGGGCTTGGCCTGCATCTCGGCGGGGTGGGCCATGGGGTGCCAGAGATGGCGGGCGTTGTTCTCGATCAGGAAATTGGAATCGCGCACGGGATTTCCTTTCAAATTCCAAGCATTCTCAGCGCCTGCGCATAGCTTTCGGCAGGCCGGGTCACGTCGAAATGCACATGCGGAAGGTTCACGGCTTCCGCCCCCTCGACGTTCTTCCTCTGGTCGTCCACGAAGACGCAGTCGGCACGGGCGATGCCGAGTTCGGCGAGCACCAGTTCGTAGGCGCGCGGATCGGGCTTCAGTATCTTCGTATAGGTGGCGTCGACGATGACGTCGAAGAGGTCGATCAGCGGGAAGCGCCTGCGGAAGTCGACGCCGTAGAAGAGGTCGAGCTCGTTGGAGAGGATGGCGAGCTTCAGGCCGGCATCCTTCGCGGCCAGGATCGCGTCGCGCGCTTCGGGCCGCAGCACCAGTTCGGCATCCGCTCCCCGCGCCCGCTGCACGAAGGTCTTCATGTCCGCCCACTCCTCGCCGAGAAGCGCGCCCACTTCTCGGGTGCGGGTCATCCAGTAGTCGCGCTCGGTGATCTCGCGCGCCTGCATCGACACCCAGAGCGGATCGCTTGCCGGATCGAAGGGGCCGCGCCAAGTGAGCGTTCCAGCCGGAAGGCCGAGCGCGCGTTCGGTGATGTCGTGCGTCTCGAAGAGCGTGCGGGTGACGACCCCGCCGAAATCGAGGATGAGGGCCTTCGTCATGCCACGCGCCCCTTTTCCACGATGCCCTCGGCGACCCAGCGGTCGAAGACCTCCAGCGCCTTGACGGCGAAATCGGGGGCGTTGATGTGCGCGTCCACCTCCGTGAAGGTCACGGAGGCCGGCACGGCCCTGCGCATCTCGTCGAGGAAGGCGTCGAGCGCTTCCGGCTCGTGCAGCGGCTCACCCATGCGGTCCCATTCCTGGATGCCCTGCGCGGGCAGGAGGAAGGCGACGGGCGCGGCCGAGCCCGCCATCTTGGCGGCAACGACGCGGGCGACCGCGCGGCGCTGCTCCGGCGAGACGGTGACGGAGGCGATCAGCCGGTTGTGGGCATGGTAGGGCCGGTCGGCGAAGCGCGCCGGCGTCTCCTGCCAGGCGGGCATGTCCACCATGTCGACCGCGCCGGGCGCGACGATCTGCGGGATGCCGGCGCGGCCGGCATTTTCCAGCCGGTCCGGGCCGGAGGTGACGACCGTGCCGTTTTCCGCGTTGGTGACTTCCTGGATGCAGAGGTCGAAGACGGCGGCGAACCCGCCGCGAGCGGCGACCGCCTCATAGGCCCGCCCGCCCATGCCGGTGGAGTGGAAGACGGCGACGTCGTAGCCGCGCCGCTCCAGCTCGGGCTTCAG
>CBIMFD010000396.1:0-2708 GCA_966243085.1 uncultured Shinella sp. | reverse complement strand
CTCGAAAAACTCGCCGAAGTCGCCGTGCGCGTCGGTCTCCAGCTCCGGAAGGGGCAGGACCTCGTGATGACGGCGCCGGTCGCCGCGCTGCCGCTCGTCCGCCTCATCACCAAGCATGCTTATATGGCGGGCGCCGGCCTCGTCAGCACCTTCTATGCCGACGAGGAGGCGACGCTCGCCCGCTACCGTCATGCGCCGGACGAGAGCTTCGACCGGGCGACGGACTGGCTCTACGAGGGCATGGCCAAGGCCTATGCGAACGGCGCGGCGCGTCTTGCCATTGCCGGCGACAACCCGATGCTGCTCTCCGGCGAGGACCCGGCCAAGGTCGCCCGCGCAAACAAGGCCAATTCCACGGCCTACAAGCCGGCGCTGGAGAAGATCGCCAATTTCGACATCAACTGGAACATCATTTCCTATCCCAACCCCTCCTGGGCCAAGCAGGTCTTCCCGGACGATGCGGTCGATGTCGCGGTCGAAAAGCTCGCCAACGCCATCTTCGCCGCCTCGCGCGTCGACGTCGCCGATCCGGTCGCCGCCTGGGCGGAGCACAATGCCAACCTCGCAAAACGCTCGGCCTGGCTCAACGGCAAGCGTTTTGCCGCCCTTCATTTTACGGGGCCGGGCACGGACCTGACGGTCGGTCTCGCCGACGGCCACGAATGGCACGGCGGGGCCTCCACTGCGAAGAACGGCATCACCTGCAATCCCAACATCCCGACGGAAGAGGTCTTCACGACGCCGCATGCGCTGCGCGTCGAGGGCCATGTCTCCTCCACCAAGCCGCTCTCCCATCAGGGTACGCTGATCGACGACATCCAGGTTCGCTTCGAGGGCGGCCGCATCGTCGAGGCGAAGGCGTCGAAGGGCGAGGCGGTGCTGAACAAGGTGCTGGACACGGACGAGGGCGCGCGCCGGCTCGGCGAAGTGGCGCTGGTGCCGCATTCCTCGCCGATCTCGGCGAGCGGCATCCTCTTCTACAACACGCTGTTCGACGAGAACGCCTCCTGCCACATCGCGCTCGGCCAGTGCTACTCCAAATGCTTCCTGGACGGTGCAAGCCTCTCGCCGGAACAGATCCGCGCGCAGGGCGGCAATGAAAGCCTCATTCACATCGACTGGATGATCGGCTCCGACAAGGTCGATATCGACGGCGTGGCCGACGACGGCAGCCGCGTGACCGTCATGCGCGCGGGCGAGTGGGCCTGACTTGCCGTTTCGATGATGGCCCGGCCGCTCTTGCGGCGGGCCGTCAGATCCGGTCGACCAGCCGCTTGACCCGCGCCAAATGCGCCCTGCGCTTGGCCGCGTCCGCGCGGTCCATGTCGTAGAGGTTGACCAGCTTGAAATCGAGCCCCTTTGCGCAGAACGCGGCGATGCCGCGCTTAAGGAGGCGTTTCACGGGATTGCCCATATAGAGATGGACCACCCACCAGGGCGAGCCCGTCGTGGTGAATGCCCAGAAGAGGTGGATATTGTCGAGCCGTGGCTGGATGCGCCCGCCGGCGGGATCGTTCTCGAAGGCGACCCCGGGGACGAACACCCGGTCGAAGAAGCCCTTCAGGATGGCCGGGAAATTGAACCACCATTGCGGAAAGACGAGCACGATCCCGTCCGCCTGCTTCAGGCGCGAGACGAAGGGCTCGGCTTCGGCGGGGTCGTAGCCCGGCTCGAAATAGCGAGCCCGTTCCGAAGGCGTCAGCCGCGGATCGAAGCCCTCGCGGTAGAGGTCGAGACGATCGACGGTGTGACCGTTCGCCGTCAGCTTGCGGCGCACCGTCTCGGCGAGGCTTGCAGCAAAACTGTCGGGAAGCGGATGGGCGAGCACGAGCAGGATGCGCATGGCGGCCTCAGAACAGCGAGCCCTGCCGCGGCGCGGGCTTTTCCGCCTCCGGCTTGGCTCCTGCCTTCTTGCGCGCCGCGCCGCCGCCCGACCCGGTGACGGCCTCCACCGTGCCGTCGGCAAATTCGATGGCGATGGCGCGGCCGGGGCCTAGATGGGCCGCACCTTTGACAGGCGCGCCTTCCTCGTCGCGCACCAGCGCATAGCCGCGCTTCAGCACATTGCGGTAGGAGAGCGATTGCAGCACGCGGTCCTGCGCGAGCAGGAGCGCGCGGCGGCGGGAAAGGTCGCCGGCAAGCGCGCTCTCGGCGCGGAGCGTCAGGCTCGCCAGCTTCTCGCGGCAGCGCTCCGTATGGGCCTTGACGCGGGCGGGCGTCGCCCGCAGCGACACGTCGAAGGCGGAGAGCCGGGCGCGCAACTGGTCGAGCCGGCGTTCGACGATGCGCTCGGCCCTCAGCACGCGATCGCCGACGCGCTGGCGCCGTTCGGCGATGCGGGTGATGAGCATGTCGGGCCGCAGATGCGCGGCGGTGCGCTCGAAGGCGCGGCGCTTGCCCACGGTATTCATCTGCAGGCCGCGGCCGAGCCCCGCCGCCGCTTCGTCGAACCGGCGGCGCGGCAGCGCCAGGAGCTGGTCGAGCGAAGGAAGGGCTCTTGCGAGCGCGCGCACGCCCTGCCGGCGGTTGTCCATCTGGCGGGCCGTCGCGCCGGCAAGGCGCGCGGCAAGCGAGGCGATCTCGGCCGCAAGGTCGGCCTTCACCGGCACCGCCATTTCGGCGGCCCCGGTCGGGGTCGGTGCGCGCCGGTCGGCGGCATGATCGATCAGCGTCCAGTCCGTCTCGTGGCCGACCGCCGAGATCAGCGG
>CBIMFD010000395.1:0-2713 GCA_966243085.1 uncultured Shinella sp. | reverse complement strand
GAGCGGGCGGAAATCCTCGACATCGACCTCGACGACGACCGCGACGCGCATGGCCATCACGACCACGATTGCCACGATGCGGCCTGCGACCATCCCGATCACGACCATGCCCACGATCACCGTCACGGCGACGAGGGCGGCAAGGCCGGCCCGATCTCGCTGCGCCCGCACCGGCACGACGCGACGGTGAAGTCCCATTCCTTCGTCTATCCGGAGCCCTTCGACGGTGAGAAGCTTGCCGGCTTCCTGAAGGATTACCTCGGCGAGCATGGCGACGACATCTTCCGCACCAAGGGCATCGTCTCGGTGGCGGGCGACGAGCGCTTCTTCGTGCTCCAGGCCGTCCATAAGCTGGTCGATTTCCGGGCCGATCACGCCTGGGGCGAGGACAAGCCGAAGTCGAAGTTCGTCTTCATCGGCCGCAATCTCGACCGTGAGGGTATCGACAGAAACTTGCGTGCATGCCTGGCGGCCTGACGGCGCTTCTCCCGCTCTCAAGCCGCTTTCGCAAGTCCTCTGTCTGAACCGCCCGCGCACCCTCCAGCGCGCGGGCGGTCGTTGCCGTTTGTCCAGAAAAATCCTTTTAAAAATAATGACTTAGATTGATTATTTTATTGACATAAAGCCCGCCCTGTGGTTTTTTCACGATCGAGTAGAAGCACCGACAATTGCTCGCGTCTGTTGGAAGATGAGGCTGCGATGTCGATGCTGACTACGAAAGGAACGCCCGGTTGCCCCCGTCATGGGGACGATGCGCCGGCCCGTTCCCTCCGTCATTGGCATTTCCTGAGATCGCGGATCCACGCCCGGCTTTTGCCGGCATGGCGTTCATCGCGCGGCCCCGCATCGACCGGACCCTCTACGACAGGAGAACAGGAATGATAATCGACCTAAGCTGCTACCCCACCGACCTGGTGGACCTGGCTTGGCGCCATGACGGACCGCCGTTCACCGGCGACAAGCTTCTGAAGATGATGGACGGCCCGTACTACGTGAACGGCAAGCCGCGCCGCATCGACAAGGCCTTCATCCAGCCCCCGCAGGGCAATACCATCTACACCCATGAGGTCATGGACCTGGAAGGCAAGGCCGCCATCCGCCAGTACATGGCCTATACGGAAAAGATGGTGACCGAGCATCCCGACCGCTTCCTCGGCTGCTTCGTCTACAACCCGCGCTACGGCGTGCAGAACGGCGTCGACGAAATCGAGCGTTACGCCAAGGAATTCGATTTCAAGATGGTCCAGCTCCAGGCGAACATGCACGCCTACCGCCCGGACCGCGCGCTCGACTGGCTGCGTCCGGCCATGAAGAAGTGCGCCGAACTCGGCCTGATGGTGAAGGTGCATACCGGCGACGGTCCGTACTCGATCCCGACGGAATTCTACCCGATCATCCGCGAGTTCCCGGAAATCAACTTCATCCTGGCGCATTTCGGCGTGCAGACCGGCGGCGTCTACGTGTTCGAGCCCATGCAGATGGCCCTCGACACGCCGAGCGTCTATGTCGAATCCGGCTGGTGCCTCCAGTCGCGCATCGTCGAGTTCGCCAAGGTCCTGCCCAAGCACAAGATCCTCTTCGGCTCCGATACGCCGCCGAACGAGCCGGGCATGTGGATCAACCTCCTGGAAGTCCTCTGCCACGAGCCGCCGCAGGGCCTCAACCTCGATGAGGACACGCTGGAGGACTACCTCGGCAACAACCTCGCCCGCATGATCGGCCTCGAGCCGACCGCCCCGCCGGCAACCGTCGAGGAAGCCGAGGCGTATCTGCGCCAGCACGGCGTCCAGATCGCCGCGTAAACGAACGGAGTGAACAATGATCATCGATACCCATCTTCACCCGACCAACCTCGTCGACGAGGCGTGGCGTCATACGGGTACGCCCTTCACGGGCGAGCGCATGCTCAAGCTGATGGACGGCCCCTACATGATCAACGGCAAGCCGCGCCGTATCGACATGGGCTTCATCCAGCCGCCGCCGGGCAATACCGGCTACCGTGACGGCAACCGCAAGGGCCGCGAGGGCATCCGCGACTACATGGCCTATATCGCCGAGCTGTGCGAGAAGTATCCGGACCGCTTCATCGGCAATTTCAACTACAACCCGCGCTGGGGGCCCGAAAACGGCGCTGCGGAGCTGGAATTCCACGTCAAGGAATACGGCTTCAAGATGCTGAAGCTGCATGCCAACATGCACGGCTACCGTCCCGACCGCGCGCTGGAATGGCTGCGTCCGGCGATGAAGAAGTGCGCCGAACTCGGCGTCGTCGTCCTCATCCACACCGGCGACGGCCCTTACACCATCCCGACGATGTTCTACCCGATCATCCGCGAGTTCCCGATGGTCAACTTCATCATCGGTCACTTCGGCATCCAGACGGGCGGCAACTACTCGTTTGAATCCTTCTGGATGGCGATGGACACGCCGAACGTCTACTGCGAATCCGGCTGGTGCTTCCAGTCGCGCATCGTGGAGTTCGCCCAGCAGCTTCCGAAGAACAAGATCGTCTTCGGCACGGACAGCCCGCCGAACGACCCGGGCATGTGGCTGCGCGAGCTGGAAGTGCTCTGCAAGGATCCGCCGCACGGCATCAACCTCTCCGAGGACGACCTGGAAGGCTATCTCGGCAACAACATCGCCAAGCTCGTCGGCATCGACCCGACCCCGCCGCCGCGCGACCTGCAGGACGCTAAGGCGCGCCTGACGGACA
>CBIMFD010000394.1:0-2755 GCA_966243085.1 uncultured Shinella sp. | reverse complement strand
GCGTAGATGAACGGCTTGAAGAGTTCGAGCGCCATCTTCTTCGGCAGGCCGCACTGGTGCAGCTTCAGTTCCGGGCCGGTCACGATGACCGAGCGGCCGGAATAGTCGACGCGCTTGCCGAGCAGGTTCTGGCGGAAGCGGCCCTGCTTGCCCTTGAGCATATCGGACAGCGACTTCAGCGGACGCTTGTTGGCGCCGGTGATGACGCGGCCGCGGCGGCCGTTGTCGAACAGGGCGTCAACCGACTCCTGAAGCATGCGCTTCTCGTTGCGGATGATGATGCCCGGTGCGCGCAGCTCGATGAGACGCTTCAGACGGTTGTTGCGGTTGATGACGCGGCGGTAGAGATCGTTGAGGTCGGACGTCGCGAAACGGCCGCCGTCGAGCGGGACGAGCGGACGCAGGTCCGGCGGGATCACCGGAACGACCTTCATGATCATCCATTCCGGACGATTGCCGGATTCCATGAAGTTCTCGACGATCTTCAGGCGCTTCATCAGCTTCTTCTGCTTCAGCTCCGACGTGGTGTCGGCCAAATCCGAACGCAGATCGCCAGCGATCTTTTCCAGATTCATCGAGGCGAGCATCTCATAGATCGCCTCGGCGCCGATCATCGCCGTGAACTGGTCTTCACCATATTCATCGACGGCGATCATGTATTCTTCTTCGGAAAGAAGCTGGTTTTCCTTGAGGGCGGTCAGGCCCGGCTCCGTCACGATGTAGTTCTCGAAATAGAGAACGCGCTCGACATCCTTCAGCGTCATGTCGAGGAGCGTGGCGATGCGCGAGGGCAGCGACTTCAGGAACCAGATATGGGCGACGGGCGCGGCGAGCTCGATATGGCCCATGCGCTCGCGGCGAACGCGCGACAGCGTGACTTCGACGCCGCACTTTTCGCAGATGATGCCCTTGTACTTCATGCGCTTGTACTTGCCGCACAGGCACTCGTAGTCCTTGATCGGGCCAAAGATGCGCGCGCAGAAAAGGCCGTCGCGTTCCGGCTTGAACGTACGGTAGTTGATCGTTTCCGGCTTCTTGATCTCGCCGTACGACCAGGAAAGGATCTTTTCCGGAGACGCGATCGAGATCCGGATGGAATCGAACGTCTGCGCAGGCACCTGCGGGTTGAAAAGGTTCATGACCTCTTGGTTCATGCCTATCTCCTTAGTGGGCCAGTGGCCCTCTGCTTAGCAGCCGATTGCGGCGATACCCGGGTGCCGCAGGCTGCTTGAAACGGATGAGCCGCCCCCGCCTTGCGGCAGGAGCGGAGATGGTGCGCGCCTTTGCGGCGCGCACCCGATCAGGCTTATTCCGCCGCGTCCGGAAGCTGGCCGGCTTCCGCGTTCGGATCGACCTTGGAGTTCTCGAGCTCCACCGACAGGCCGAGCGAGCGCATTTCCTTGACGAGAACGTTGAAGCTCTCCGGAATGCCCGCCTCGAACGTGTCGTCGCCACGCACGATCGCCTCGTACACCTTGGTGCGGCCGGCCACGTCGTCCGACTTCACGGTCAGCATTTCCTGCAGCGTGTAGGCGGCGCCGTAGGCTTCGAGCGCCCAGACCTCCATTTCCCCGAAGCGCTGGCCGCCGAACTGCGCCTTGCCGCCCAGCGGCTGCTGGGTGACGAGCGAGTACGGACCGATCGAACGGGCGTGGATCTTGTCGTCCACGAGGTGGTTCAGCTTGATCATGTACATGTAGCCGACGGTCACCTTGCGGTCGAAGGGCTCGCCCGTACGGCCGTCGTAGAGAACCGACTGACCGGAGGAGTCGAGGCCCGCACGCTTGAGCATGCCGGCAACGTCGGGTTCATGCGCACCGTCGAAGACCGGCGTTGCGATGGAGACGCCCTTGCGGGACTGCTCGGCCAGCTTCACCAGGGCCTCGTCGTCGAAGTGGGCGACTTCGTCCTTGGCTTCGCTTTCGTAGACTTCCGTCAGCTCGCGCTTGAGGTCCGCGATGTCCATGGTCTTGCGATACTCGTCGAGCAGCTCGCCGATCTTCTTGCCCATGCCGGCGCAAGCCCAGGCAAGGTGCGTTTCGAGGATCTGGCCGACGTTCATGCGCGAAGGCACGCCCAGCGGGTTCAAGCAGATGTCCACATGCGTGCCGTCTTCGAGGAATGGCATGTCCTCGATCGGCAGGATGCGCGAGACGACACCCTTGTTGCCGTGACGGCCGGCCATCTTGTCGCCCGGCTGGATCTTGCGCTTCACGGCGACGAAGACCTTGACCATCTTCATGACGCCCGGGGGCATTTCGTCGCCGCGCTGGACCTTCTCGACCTTGTCCATGAAGCGCTGCTCAAGGCGCGACTTGGATTCGTCGTACTGGCCGCGAAGCGCTTCGATCTCGCCCTGAACCTTCTCGTCCTCGACGGCGAACATCCACCACTGGGAGCGGGGATATTCGGAGACGATGGCGTTGGAAAGCTGAGTGCCCTTCTTGAAGGTCTTCGGGCCGGCGACGGCGACGTGGCCGCGCAGCATGTCGATCAGACGGCCGTAGACGTTACGGTCGAGGATCGCCTGCTCGTCGTCACGGTCCTTGGCGAGACGCTCGATCTCTTCGCGCTCGATCGCCATCGCGCGTTCGTCCTTCTCCACGCCGTGGCGGTTGAAGACGCGAACTTCGACGACCGTGCCGAAGGTGCCGGGGGGCATGCGCATGGAGGTGTCGCGAACGTCGGAGGCCTTCTCACCGAAGATGGCGCGCAGGAGCTTTTCTTCCGGCGTCATCGGGCTTTCGCCCTTCGG
>CBIMFD010000393.1:0-2763 GCA_966243085.1 uncultured Shinella sp. | reverse complement strand
CACAAATAAATTATACCGTTTTTATATGTTTTTCGTACTTCAATGCCTAGAATGAGCCGGAATCGACCGGCATGGGTGACTGCATGAGGTCCGGATGACGCTCATGCAGGTGGAAAGCAGGCTGAAATGCTGACGAAAAAGGGAAAATACGGTTTGAAGGCCCTGGTCGACCTGGCGCGGCTGGCGCCCGGCGAAACGGCCTTCGTCAGCGAGATCGCGCTGCGCAACAATATCCCGAAGAAATTCCTCGACACGATCCTGCTCGAATTGCGCAATGCCGGCATGCTGCGCTCGAAGAAAGGTCCGGGCGGCGGCTATTCGCTGTCCCATTCGGCCGCGGAAATCCGCATCGGCCATGCCATCCGCGTGCTCGACGGCCCGCTGGCGCCGATCCGCTGTGCCAGCCGTACGGCCTATGAGGCCTGTGAGGACTGTGCCGACCCGGAAGGCTGCCAGGTGCGCCGGGCGATGACCGAGGTGCGCGACGCCATCGCCTCCATTCTCGATACGATGACGCTGGAGCAGTTCGTGGCCGTTCCCGGCGCTTCCGCCATGATCGACGACGAAGAGCTGGAAAAGCGCGTCGGCTGAACCGGCCTAATCCTCTTCCTGCGGCTGGCGTGCCTGTCGGCGTAACTCACCGCTTTCGCCGAGGATCGCCGCAAGATATTCCGGCGGTGCGGTGAGGGGCGCGCCTGCTATGGCGCTCGCGGCTTCTTCCGTGACGGCGAGCGCGGCGACGGCGGCGAGGAAGGCATTCGTCCTGTGCTGTCCGGCAAGGCCGATCTGCGCGGCGTCTATCGCCCGGCCCGCCTCGGCGACCATCGCCTCGGCGGCGGCAAGCCTTGCCGAGAGGAGCCCGGCGGTCAGCGCGTCGCCGTCCGCATCGTCCAGCAGCCGCTGCAGCGCCTGCCGGCCGGCGCCGAGCGTGCGGGCGGCTTCCAGAAGCAGTTCCAGCGAGCGGCGCACGTCGTGCGGGGAGAGCTCGCCTGCCGTCTGGATCAGCGCGCCGCCATCCGCCAGAACATCCTTGAACAGCACATGCTCGGCCGGCGGGGCGCCGCCGGCCGCCGGCGTGCAACTGTTGGCGACATAGTGCAGGCCCTCGCCGCGGGCGGGAAGCAGGAGATGCGTCACCTTCGTGCCCTCGTGGTGAACCGGCACCAGCAGCCAGTCGGCATGGCGGGCGCAGGGGGTACAGAAGGCCTCTCCGCCGAGCCGCCAGGCAAGCCCGCCGGAGGCGAGCGAGAAGCTGTCCGCCGTCTGGCCACGGCGAACGGAAGCCCTTGCCAGCCGGGCGCCGGCGAGGATCGCGGAAAAGACGGTGTTGCTTTGGCTCTCGCTGCCGTGGCCGCGGATTTCCTCCGCGGCGACGAAATGGGCGGCAAGAATCTCGCCGAGTGCCGGCGAGCGGGCGGCGGCAAGCGCACAGACCTCTGCCAGCACGGTGTTGGAGACGTCGATCCCGCCGTGCTCGGTCGGGACGGAAATGCCGAAGAGGCCGGAGCGGGAGAGAAGATCGAGGCGCGCCTCGGCCGTTTCCGCCGGAACATCGTCCTCTCCGGGAAGCGCGAAGATGCCGCCGAGCGTGCCGGCGACCGTGACCGCCTCATCCTCCGTGGCGATGATCGCGGCGGTCCGCCCCGCTCGGTCCGGTGCATGTGAGAGAGTACCCATGTCGTCTCCTCCTTGCGGAATTCGTTTCCAGGGCGCACAGGCATTTCGGAGTAGAAAGATCATAGTCTATAGAGATTGTATAGATTGATTTTGATCTTCTGCCGGCGAGGCCGCTTCGTCCGGATCGCCGCGAGGGGTAACGGACAAGCCCCGAAAGGGTTGCAAACCGCCGTTTTCCAGTCGCCGCATATTATTCTAGTAAAAAGGTAGAATATTATCCTCGGCTGCGCTATTCTCCTCCCACCTGAGAGGAAAGGACAGCGCATGTTCTTCGAAAGGGTCGCAAGGCAAGATGCCATGCCAGCCGGCGCGCTGCCGGTGATGCGGATCGCCATCGTCGGGGCAGGGCCTTCGGGCCTTGCCGTCGCAATCGCCCTGATGCGGCGCCTGCCGCAATCCTTCGAGGCCTGGATGATCGATGCCGAGGATGCGCCGGGCGCCTTCGCGGAAGGGGCGGGCGGCGCGGCGCTGACAGCCGAGCCGGCGCGCGATCTCTCCGTCCTGCCGGACCGGCCGGACGATTTTGCCCGCTGGCTGGGGAACGATCTCGCCGCACGGAGCATCGCCCCGCTGCACGGCCCGCAGGACATGCATGTGCCGCGCGCCCTCTTCCGCGCCTATCTCCTGAGCCGCTTTTCCGAGGCGCTCGCGCTTCGCCGTGACGTGCGCATCCGCACCGTGCGCGATGCCGTGCGGCACATCGGGCCGGCGGCGGGCGGCGTGCATATCGGCTTCCAAGAGGGCGAAAGCGCGGTCTTCGACCACGTCTTCGTCGCGACGGGCTTCGGGCACGCTCATCGCGAGGCGACGTCGTGGCAGGAGGCGCGGCAGACCGCCGCCCGGCTCTCGGCGTTGGAAAGCCCGCCGCCGCTCATCCTCGTCGGCAACGGGCCGCGCCTTGCGGCCGTCCTGCTCGATCTCCGGGCGCGGGGTTTTGTCGGGGAAATCCGTGTCGCGGTCGCGCCCGGTGGGCTGCCGCATCCCCATGGCCGCGGCCCTGACGGCAGCGTCTTCGGCCAGCCGCCGGCCACGCGCTCGCTGAAGGATGCTTTTCGCTATATCCGGCGGGAGTGCAGCGATGCGGCG
>CBIMFD010000392.1:0-2778 GCA_966243085.1 uncultured Shinella sp. | reverse complement strand
TGCCGCACCGTCGCTTCGTCGAGCACGCCGTCGTGGCGGCGGATCATGTCCACGCTCGCCATGATCATGCCCGGCGTGCAATAGCCGCACTGCAGGCCGTGATGCTCGTGAAAAGCCCGCTGGACGGGATGCAGGGTCCCGCCGTCGGCAAGGCCCTCGATGGTCGTCACGGCGGCACCATCGGCAGCGGCGGCGAGAACGGTACAGCTCTTCACCGCGACACCGTCGAGATGGACCGTGCAGGCGCCGCACTGGGTCGTGTCGCAGCCGACATGGGTGCCGGTCAGCCCGACATGCTCGCGGATGAACTGGACGAGCAGCGTGCGATCCTCGACCTCCCGCGTTTCCGGCTTGCCGTTGATCGTGATGGTCACTTGGGACATGGGGCTTCCTTTCACGCTACCGGACGATCAGCGCCGCGACGACGACGACGGCGACAACCGCAAGGCCGACGAGGAGATAGGGCGAGCGGCCTTTCGGCGGCGCGGCCTCCACGGACGGGGCGGCCTCGACGACAGCAGCGGGGCGGGCCGCATCGTCCTGCGCCGCCGATGCCGCCTGCGCGGCCAGTTTCTCGAAGAATTCGTCGGCCAGCTTCTTGGCGGTGGAATCGATGAGCCGCGCGCCGAGCTGGGCGAGCTTGCCGCCGACCTGGGCTTTGGCGAGATAGGTCAGCACGGTCTGCGCGCCGTCTTCGGCAAGGTGCACGTCCGCACCGCCCTTGGCGAAACCGGCGACGCCCCCCTTGCCCTCGCCGGAGATCGTGAGGCTTTCCGGCGCATTGACGTTGGAAAGCGCTACGTCGCCGGCGAACGTCGCCTTGACCGGGCCGATCTTCGTCGTGACGCGGGCGGCAAAGCCGGTCTCCGGCGTGCCTTCCAGGCTGTCGCAGCCCGGGATGCAGGCGCGAAGCACGGCGGGATCGTTGATGAGCGCCCAGACCTCTACGCGCCGGGCGGCGATGCGGTATTCGCCCTTCATATCCATGGATTGGTCTCCTCCGTCACGTCACTTGCCGCCGGCGACCGCCTCGAAGAACGAGAGGTCGAGGTATTTTTCGATATCGGTCAGCACCTTGCCGCCCTTGCCGTAGCGCGAGCGCAGGTCGAGGACCGTCTTCATGCCCTCCGGCAGGATGTGCGCGCCGGGGGTGAGGCCGGAACGCGGCGAAAGGAGGCTCGCCATGACCGACGGCACCGCCGCCGGCTGGATATCCGGCATCCGGCTCTGGAGGAGCGCGGCGCCGGCCTCGCGGTTTGCCGGATCGAGCGTCCAGGCAAGCCCCTTCAGATAGGCGCGGATGAACGCCTTCACCGTTTCCGGGTTTTCCGCGGCATAGGCGCGCCGTGCGGCGATGGAGCCGCCCTGGTAGCTGGCGAAATGGTTGGAGGATACGTCGAGCACGTTGAAGCCCGAGCGCCTGGCGATGCTGGTGAAGGGCTCGATCGTCAGGGTCGCTGCATGCTCGCCGGCCTTGACCGACTGCCAGCGCTGCGGCGTCGCGCCGACGGCCGCGAAGGTCACGTCGTCACGGCTGAGGCCGCTCTTCTCCATCATGTCGAAGAGCACGAAGGCAAAGCCGGTGGTCAGCGCGTCGAGCGCGATCGATCGGCCCTTCAGGTCCGCATAGGTCCTGATCTCGGGCGCCGTGACGATGGCGAGCTCGAGCTGTGTCGCGCCCATCAGCACCACGTAATCCGGATCGACGCCGTCCGCTGCCGCGCCCTGCCCTTCCCCGTAGGCGACGACATTGTCGAAGGCGGTGAAGACGATGTCAAATTCGCCGGCCGCGGTCCGTTCCGCCTGCGCGACGGAACTTGCGGTCAGCGCCAGTTCGACCGCAAGGCCTTCTTCGGCGAAGTAGCCCTGTTCGATGGCGGCGAAGGTCGGCAGGTTCGGCGCGCCCGGAAATGCGATGATGCGGACGGGCTTCAGGTCACTCATTTAAAGTCCTCCTCAGGACGCCTTGCGTCCAGTGTTCATGGCGCGCCAGACGGTCGCCGGCGTGACCGGCATCTGGATGTCCGTGACGCCGAATTGCGAAAGCGCGTCGACGACGGCGTTGACGACGGTGGCGAGCGCCGGCGTCGTGCCGCCCTCGCCGCCGGCCTTGATGCCGAGCGGGTTGGTGGGCGAGAACACCTCGGCGATCTCGCAGGTAAAGCTCGGCACGGTGTCGGAGCGCGGCATGCCGTAGTCCATCAGCGAGCCGGCCAGCGGCTGGCCGCTCTCGGCGTCGATGGCACAGAGCTCCCACATGGCCTGGCCGACGCCCTGCGCGATGCCGCCATGGGTCTGGCCGTGGACGATCAGCGGGTTGATGCAGCGCCCGACATCATCGACCGACGTGTAGCGGACGATCTGCACATGGCCGGTTTCCCGGTCGACCTCGACCTCGCAGATCGCCGCGCCGTTCGGGAAGACTGGCGTGTGCATCTCGTTGTCGCGCACGACGCGCAGCGTGCCGTGGCTGGCGCGGGTGCGCCGGCCAAGCTCGAAGATATCGACCGCATGGTTGGTATTGCGCTGCTTGAAGACGCCGCCCTCGAAATCGATCTCGTCGGGCGCGGTGTAGAGGAGTTCGGCGGAGCGCTTGCGGCCTTCCGCCAGGAGATCGGCGGAGGCCATGGCCATCACCGTGCCGGCATGGCGCATCGAGCGGCCGGAATGCGACCCGCCGCCGACGCTGACGATGTCGGTGTCGCCGATGACGATCCAGACCTTTTCCACCGGAACCTGGAGCATGTCGGCCACGACCTGGGCGAAGCTCGTCTCATG
>CBIMFD010000391.1:0-2788 GCA_966243085.1 uncultured Shinella sp. | reverse complement strand
TCGCCGAGCGCCGCAGCGGCGAAGGCATGACGACCGCTGCCCGCAGCGGCTTTGCCGCCGTGCTGGAAAGCCATCTTGCCGCCGTCTCGGCGCCCGCCGGCCTTCCCGTCCTCATCTGCGGCATGGCCGGGGCAAAGCAGGGCTGGGTCGAGGCCGGTTATCTCGATACGCCCGCCGCGCTTGCCGACATTCCTGCCGCCGCCGTCCGCATTCCCGGCGTCGAGACGGATATCCGCATCCTGCCCGGCCTTGCCCAGCGGGACGCCGGCGCGCCCGACGTCATGCGCGGCGAGGAAACGCAGCTTCTCGGCGCGGCGTCCGCGCTTGGCAGCGGCGATCATCTCGTCTGCATGCCCGGTACGCACAGCAAATGGGTGCGCCTTTCCGGCGGCCGGGTCGCCGGCTTTTCCACCTTCATGACGGGCGAGCTCTTCGAGGCGATCGCCAGGCACACGATCCTCAGCCATTCCGTCGCGGATGCCGGGGCGATCTCCGGCGACAATGCCGCCTTCCGCGCGGCCGTCGCGCGCATGGTCGAAAATCCGGCCCTCGCCACCAGCCAGCTCTTTTCCGTGCGCGCCGGGGCGCTGATCGCCGGGCTCTCGCCGGAAGACGCCAAGGCCCGCCTTTCCGGCACGCTGATCGGGCTGGAGATCGCCGGCGCGCTGTCGCTCGTCGCCGAGGGCACACCGGTGGCGCTCGTCGTTTCCGGCGGGCTCGGCGCGCTTTATAACGAGGCGCTTTCCGCCGCCGGCCTTTCCGCCACCGTCATCGATGCCGATACCGCCGTTCGCAACGGCCTTGCCGCGGGCGCCAGGGCGCTCTGGTCCCTCTAAGGAAACGAACATGAGCCGCATTCCCTTCCCCCCCATGACCTATCCGCTGATCGCCATCCTGCGCGGCCTGAAGCCGGGCGAGACCGAAGAGGTCGTCGGCGCGCTGATCGAGACCGGGTTTACCGCCATCGAGATCCCGCTGAACTCGCCGGAGCCGTTCAAGTCCATCGAGATCGCCGTGAAGATGGCGCCCGACGGCTGCCTGATCGGCGCGGGCACCGTACTGACGGTGGACGACGTCAACCGCCTTGCCGATGTCGGCGGCCGGCTGATGGTGAGCCCCAATGTCGAGCCCGACGTCATCGCCACGGCCGCTGCCAAAGGCATGGTGACGATGCCGGGCGTCTTCACGCCCACCGAGGCGCTCGCCGCCGCGAAGGCCGGCGCGACGGGCCTCAAATTCTTCCCGGCGAGCGTGCTCGGCCCGTCCGGCATCCAGGCGATTCGCGCCGTGCTGCCGGCCGAACTGGAGATCGCCGCCGTCGGCGGCGTTTCCGACAGGAACTTCGCCGACTATGCCGCCATCGGCCTTCGCAGCTTCGGCCTCGGCTCCAGCCTCTACAAGCCGGGCATGAGCGGGGCGGACGTGCGCGCCCGCGCCAAGGCCACGATCGAAGCCTACGATGCCGTCTATGGAGTTTCCCGATGATCGAGACCCACGCCTTTACCGGCCGCATCCTCTGCGAGACCGACTGCCAGCTCGGCGAAGGCCCGAGCTACGACCCCGCAAGCGACAAGGCCTTCTGGTTCGACATCCGCGGCCAGAAGCTGCATGAACTGCACCTTGCGACCATGACCAAGGCCGTGCACGACCTGCCCTTCCTCGGCAGCGTGCTCGCCGTTGTCGATGCAGAGCGCCAGCTCATCGTTTCCGACCAGGGCCTTTTCATCCGGCACATCGCAGACGGCAGGCTGACGCCTTTCGTGAAGCTGGAAGACAAGCCGCAGAACCGCTCCAACGACGGGCGCGTGCACCCCTCGGGCGCGCTCTGGGCGAGCACGATGGGCCGCGGCGCGGAGAAGAATGCCGGCGCGATCTACCATGTCGCGGGCGAGCGGGTGACGAAGATCTATTCCGGCGTCACCATCGCGAACGCCATCTGCTTTTCGCCGGACGGCGGCACCGGCTACTTCACCGATTCGGCCCTCAACCGGCTGATGCGCGTGGCGCTCGACCCTGCGACCGGGCTACCGGCCGGAGAGCCGCAGACGATCAGCGACGAGAGCGGTACGCCCGGCGACGTGGACGGAGCGGTCTGCGATGCGGACGGGCTGATCTGGAATGCCCGCTGGGGCATCGGCGCCGTCGAGGTCTACCGGCCGGACGGCACGAAGATCGCCCGCTACGCGGTGCCGGCCACGCAATCGAGCTGTCCCGCCTTCATCGGGGCCAAGGCCGACCGGCTGCTGGTCACCTCCGCCTGGCAGGACATGGACGCGGCGGCCCGCCTTGCCGACCCTCAGGCCGGCAGGACCTTCGAGCTCGGCGTCGCGGTAAAGGGGCGGTTCGAGCCGAAATTCGCGCTCTGACCACGCTGCCTTGCATCCCCGTAAGCAAAAAGAGGGCAATTTTCATCGGAACCAAACCGGGGGGACGCCGTTCCTTGTCCATCAGCCGGCGCGGAACGGGTAATCAGAACCGCGTCGCGCCTTGATGCCAACGAGACGAAAGGCAGGTTCACGATGACCAATAAATTTCTCACTTCCGTTGCCGCTGGTGCACTCTTCCTGGGCGCGGCCATTGCTCCGGCAGCTTATGCACAGGATACCAATCAGCCCGCCGCCGGCGAAACGCAGATGCAGGACCAGCAGCCGATGAACGGCGACGCCGCCACCGGCACCACGCCGGACGACACCGCCGCCAATCCCGATGCCGCAGCGCCGAGCGAAGACACGGCGCAGACCCCGGCCACGGGCACCGACGGCACGGATACGGCCCAGACGCCGGCGAC
>CBIMFD010000390.1:0-2792 GCA_966243085.1 uncultured Shinella sp. | reverse complement strand
GCCTGGCTGAACGGCCATCAGGACCATTTCGCCATGCCGGCCGGCCTGCAGTCCGCCCGCGGTGTCCTGCATTATGCCGACGTCTTCCGCCTCGCCGACCGGGCGAATGTGCTCGACAAGCCGGAATTGGCCACCCGGCGCATGAAAAGCCTGATGACGGTGCTCGGTGTAGCACAGGATTAGCTGTGGATGACCGGCGGTTCTGCCGGTCCATGCCGCTTTCCGGCGCTAAACTCCCGCCCTGACGGAAGGGAGCGGACGATGGCGGCAAGCGAAGTGAAGATCGGCGAAAGCTGGAAGGCGCCGCTGGCGGCGGAGTTCGCCAATCCCTACATGGCCGAGCTCAAGCGCTTCCTCCTCGAGCAGAAAGGGGAGGGGCGGCGCATCTTTCCGAAGGGAGCGGACTATTTCCGCGCGCTCGACCTGACGCCGCTCGACGAGGTGCGCGTCGTCATCCTCGGCCAGGATCCCTATCACGGCGAGGGGCAGGCGCACGGGCTCTGCTTTTCCGTGCAGCCGGGCGTGCGCATCCCGCCTTCGCTCGTCAATATCTACAAGGAAATGCAGGAAGACCTCGGCATTCCGCCCGCCCGCCACGGCTTCCTGGAGCATTGGGCGGAGCAGGGCGTGCTGCTTCTCAACAGCGTGCTGACGGTGGAGATGGGCCGCGCCGCCTCGCATCAGGGGCGCGGCTGGGAGCGCTTCACGGATGCCGTCATCCGCGCCGTCAACGAGCAGGAAAAGCCCGTCGTCTTCATCCTCTGGGGCTCCTACGCGCAGAAGAAGGCCGCCTTCGTCGACCGCGGCCGCCACCTCGTCCTGCGTTCGCCCCATCCCTCGCCGCTCTCCGCACACAACGGCTTCTTCGGCTCGCGGCCGTTCTCCAAGGCGAATGCGTTTCTCGTGGAGCACGGGCGGGGCACGATCGACTGGCAGTTGCCGGCGGTGGCGGGGTAGATTCAGGGAGACTTGCCCCTCACCTGCCTGCCGGCATCCTCTCCCCGCAAGCGGGGCGAGGAGCGCTGGGCGTGCCGCTTTCCTCCTTCTCCCCGTTTACGGGGAGAAGGTCCCGGCAGGGGGATGAGGGGCATCGACGGAAGAGAGGTGATGCCTCTCCCTCACCGCACCAGCGTCTCGTCCAGCAGCGCCATCACCTTTTCCGCGTCGATGCCGATGCAGGCGTGCTGGCTCGGCAGGCCGTCCCAGTTGCCGGGGGGGAAGCTGCGGGTGTCCGGTTTCTGGATCGTCTGGCCGTCGGCGATGCCGCCGCAGACGACGCGGATCGCGCCGCTGCGGATTTTGAAGAGTTCGGGGGCGACGAGGTAGATGCAGGCGCAGCTATCGTGCACCACCATGCCCTCGCCCTCCACATGCCGGCCGTAGAAGTCGATGTAGAACTGCGAGACGGCGGAGAGCAGCTTGAGGTTCCGGCCGTTCTGCGCGGTGAGTTCGGCAAGGCGCCGGCGCGTCATCACGGTCTTCATCGTCACGTCGAGGCCGACGACGACGACCTTCCACGGTGCGGTCATCACCACGTCGGCGGCTTCCGGGTCGCCATGGATATTGGCCTCGGCGGCGGGCGTGATGTTGCCCGGCACGTCGAAGGCGCCGCCCATGATGACGACCTGTTTGACGAGGCCGGCGATCTCCGGGTCTTCCTTCAGCGCATAGGCAAGGTTCGACATCCGCCCGACGGCGATCACCGTCACCTCGCCGGGGTTTGCGCGAACCGTCTCGATGATGAAGCGGTGCGCCGGGCGCGGATCGACAGGCAGGTCGATCTCGTCCGGCACGTCGATGTTGCCCAGCCCGTCATGGCCGTGGATCATCACCGGCCAGTCGGTCGGGTTGCGCATGGGGTTGTAGGTCTTGCCCTCGCCGCGCGCGACGGCGGCGGCGATGCCCCATTCGCGCTTGAGGAACAGCGCGTTGCGCGTCGTCGTCTCGATGGCGGCATTGCCGAAGACGGTGGTGATGCCGATGAGGTCGATTTCGGGATGGTTGTGCAGGAAAAGCAGCGCCATGGCGTCATCGACGCCGGGGTCCGTGTCAAAAATGACCTTGTGCATGTTCGTCTTTCTGTCGTGAGGATCGGCCGCGTGCCTACTGGAAGCGGGCGATGGAGAACGGGGCAAGCGCGCTTTCGCCCTCGCCGGAAATGAGTCGGGCGACATGGCGGCCGGTGGTGGCCGAGAGCGTCAGTCCGAGATGGCCGTGGCCGAAGGCGAAGGCGATGCGCGGGTCGCGCGGATGGAGGCTGATGACGGGGATCGAATCCGGCGTCGAGGGGCGCCGGCCCATCCATTCCGTGCCGCCCTCTTCCTGAAGGTCCGGCACGTAGCGGCGCATTTTTCTCCGCATGGCGGCGGCGCGCCTGTAATTGGCCGGTGCATCCGGCGAGGCGAGTTCCACCGCGCCGCCGATGCGCAGCGCGTTCTCGAAGGGCGTTGCGACGAAGCCGTGCTCGGAGAAGAAGACCGGCATTTCCAGGAGGGTCGAAGGGTTCATGAAGGTCGTGTTGTAGCCGCGCTCGGTTTCGAGCAGCACCTTCAGGCCGAGATCGGCGACGAAGCGGCGCGACCAGACGCCGGTCGCGACGACGAGCCGGTCGAAGATGAATTCGCGCCCGCCCTTCGTGCGCACGGCGATGCCGTTCTCCCGCTGTCCCACCGCGGCGACGTTGGCGTCGGCGAAGGCCTCCCGCTCGCGCAGCAAGGCCTGCAGCCGCCGCACGAATGTCAGCGGATATTCGAAGGTCTTGTAGCCATCGTTGAAGACGGCGCCGGCGAAGG
>CBIMFD010000389.1:0-2798 GCA_966243085.1 uncultured Shinella sp. | reverse complement strand
AGCCCCTCCTTCAGCGCCTCCACGCACCAGCGCTGCCAGAGGAAGCCGTGCCGGCGGCGCGTGCCGAAATCGGAGATGACGAGGTCGGGCAGTTGCCGGAGCCGCCCGACCTTCTCCCAGAGCCGGGCCTTCGCGCGGGCATAGAGCACGTCGAGCGTGAACTGGCCGCGGTTGCGCATCGCCGCGCGCGATTTCAGCTCGTTGATGATGGCGAGCGCCGGAATCTCCCACATGGTCGTGTGGGTCCAGGGGCCGGAGAAGTGCAGCTCGTACTGCCCGTCCGCCTTGTGCAGCTCGTATTCCGGCAGGTGGAAGTCGGCAAGCCAGGCGATGAAATCCGGGCCGAACATGCGCGCCTTGCCGTAGAAGCTGTTGCCGGCCAGCCAGATCAGCTCCTTCTTGGTGAAGCGGATGCTTCGGGCATGATCGAGCTGCGCGCGCAGCTCCCCCTCGTCGATGATGTCGGCAAGGCGCACGCGCGTCGTGCGGTTGATGAGCGAGAAGGTCGCCTGAACCTCCGGGTGGAGCTGCCGGATCATCTGCAGCATCAGCAGCTTGTAGAAATCCGTGTCGAGCAGGCTGCGCACGATGGGATCGAGCCGGAACGTGTGGTCGTAGGCGCGGGTCGCGATGTCGGTGACGGCCATTGTCTTCCTAACCCGTGATGCGCTGGTGGACGCGGTCGAGTGCGCGGGAGAGGGCTGAGAGCCCGCCCTTCTCCCCGAAGTCGCGCAATACCTGCTCGTTGAGGCCGCCTTTCGTGGCGAATTCCCCGGCAAGATGCGCAAAGGGAAGCTTCGGGCCGGCGGCAAGCGCCGTCTCGGAAAGGCCGGCAAAGAGCGGCGCGAGATAGGCGCGGCCCTTCTCCTCCGGCAGGCCCTTGTCCGAAAGCCAGTCCGTCGCCTGCTGCATGATGCCGAAATAGGTGGCCATCAGGGCGCTTGCTGCGGCGAGAAGGTCGTACTCCGCCTTCGTCTCGCATTCGACGGCCGTGCCGAGCGCGGCAAAGAGCGCGGCCGTCTCCCCGTCCGGCGGAAAGATCGCGGTGACGCCCTTGCGCTGTGCCACGAAGGGCAGGGGGATCGCCTGCGTCAGGTGCACGTCCGCGCCGATCCAGTCGAGGAGGGTCGGCCGTGCGGTTGCGGCGACGACGCTGATCACCGTCTGGCCGTCGCGGAAGCGCAAGGGGCGGACGACCTCCTCGGCGATCTGCGGGCGGATGGCGAGGACGACGGTCTCGCAGCCGTCGGCGATCGCCTGATTGTCCTTTGAGACGGTGACGGCCGGGAAATCGGCGGCGAGGTTTGCGGCGATCTGCGCATTGCGGGCCGAGACCATGACCGCCTCCACCGCGGGCGGCGATGCGAGGAGCCCGCGCACCATGGCATCGGTGATCGTGCCGGTTCCGATGAAGCCGATCGTGCGGGGAAGGGGCTTAGTCATTCTCAGGTTCCGTTCTTATCGCGCCGGCATAGGGCCAGAAAAAGCGCCGTGCAGCAATTGCAAATTTCCCCGTCCGGCCGATGCGCGGGTGCCTTGCGGCACCGGCGCCCGGCATGCCAGTGTGCATATTGCGGGAAGAGCCCGAAAGTCGGCCGACGAGGAAGAGCGGGCTGCGGGCGGGGAACGATCCTGCAGGAAACGACCCGCGCGGACGCGGGCGAAGAAGGGAGTTGAGAGACATGAGACGCATCCTGATCCTCGGCGCGGCCTTCGGCCTGCTCATGGGCACCGCCGCGCGGGCGGAAGACATCACCTTCGCGGTGGCCGGCCCCATGACCGGGCCGCTCGCCACCATCGGCGACCAGTTCAAGCAGGGCGCGCAGGCTGCCGCCGACGCCATCAACGCCAAGGGCGGCGTCATGGGCCGTCAGGTCAGGCTGCAGTTCGAGGACGACCAGTGCGACCCGAAGCAGGCGGTTTCCGTCGCCAACCGCATCGCGGCGAGCGGCATCAAGTTCGTCGACGGCCATGCCTGCTCGGGCTCGAGCATTCCGGCATCCGCCGTCTATGCCGAAAACGGCACGTTGATGATGAGCCCGGCTTCCTCCAACCCGGTGATGACGGACGACGCGGCCGCCAAGGGCTGGACCAACATCATGCGCCTTTACACCCGCGACGACGCGCAGGGCGCCTTCATCGGCCCGTGGATCGCCATGCAATATGCCGGCAAGAACGTCGCCGTGCTGCATGACAAGTCGGCCTATGGACAGGGCGTCGCCGATGCCGTGCGCGCAACGATGAACGAGAACGGCCTCAAGGAGGTGCTCTATGACGGCATCAATGCCGGCGAGAAGGACTATAACGCGCTCGTCACCAAGCTGAAGGACGCCAAGATCGACGTCGTCTATTTCGGCGGCTATCATCCCGAAGCCGGCCTCATCCTGCGCCAGGCGGCCGAGCAGAACTACAAGTTCCAGCTCATCATGCCCGATTCCATCGCTTCGCCGGAGTTCTGGCAGGTCGCGGGTCCGGCCGGCGAGGGGACGATGTTCGTCTTCCCTTCCGATCCCCAGGCCAAACCCGAGGCGAAGGAAGCCGTGGAGAAGATTTCGGCCGGAGGCTTCAAGCCGGAAGGCTTTACGCTCTTCTCCTACGCCGTGATCCAGGCCTTCGCGCAGGGGATCGAGCGCGCCGGCTCCGACGATCCGGCGAAGGTCGCTGAAGCTCTCAAGAATGGCCAGCCGATCGACACCGTCGTCGGCTCCGTCCTCTTCGACGAGAAGGGCGACCTGAAGGACGCCAGCTACGACATCAACCGCTGGAGCAACGGCAGCTACGCCTCGATCAAGAAGTAG
>CBIMFD010000388.1:0-2802 GCA_966243085.1 uncultured Shinella sp. | reverse complement strand
CATGTCAGGCCGTCAAATCAGATGCAGCGCATTGCCGGTCTGGGTCATTCCGGTCAGTTCGCCTGTGCCCCCAAGCGGTTGGCCCGCGAATCCGATGTCGATCGGGTCGGTGATCGGCGCGGCGAGGTGCGATCCGCCGCTCATATCCTGGCTTGCCTGGCCATCGTCGTAGAAGATGTCGGCCAGCATCCCACCGGTCGTGCCGCCATGCTGCACCAACTCGGGCAAGCCGTTCGTGATCGCTCCGGCTACCGGCAGGCTCGCGGGCAGGTCCATCGCTTCGCCCGCCAAGCTCGCAACGATACCGCCGAGGGGCGCGACAGCGGCGGCGGAACCGGCAAGATCACCGTGAAGAAGATCGATGACGCCGGTCGAGGCCACCGTGTCGTGGACGGCATCGACCAGACCTGCTGCGGAAGGCGTGCCGTTGGAAAGAAGGTCCCTTACGGCCCCGGAGATGTTCCCGGCATTGAGCTGAGCCCGCACCTCTTCGACGACGCCCGCCGCCATCCCGACGACGTCTCGGGCAAGATCGTGAAGTTGCACCGGTCCCGCCGTTCCCTCGATTGCCGTATCCACGAGGTTCGACAGGCCTGCGGTCATCTTTTCAGCAACGTAGCGGACCAGATCATGGTCCATGTCGGCGGGGGACTGGTGAGAAACCGCCGCCGTTTCATCGAGCGTCGTCACGTCGCGCGACAAAGCGGGTTCGGGAACGACGCCGGCCTGGTGCGCGGGATCGGCGGCCTCCTCGTGCCGAGCCGCATCCCCATAAGAGATCACGCCCGGCTCCTCGGGCCGGCTCGACAATGGACTTTGCCCCTCCGCCGCCGGGAGTGCCGACGGCAGAAGTCTCAAATCCGCGGCCTTGTCGGAAAACGAGCGCGCATAGGCTTCGTTGGCCTGAACGATGCCAAGCACGACAGCCGCCGCTGTCACGACGCTGCCGGTTTCAGGGAACCTCGCCAAACCCGGCGGGATGCCAGAAAGGCCGACATCGGTCCGTTCGCGCGCCGGCCGGCTGATGGATCGTCGGGTCATCGTTTCCTCCTATCGCTCGCGGAACGCCCCCGTGATCTCGTCGATCAGCGGGCCGGCGAGATAGCTGACGAGGGTTCGCGGCCGGGTCTCGACGATGACCTGGACAGGCATGCCGGGTTGAAGCGCGATATTCGCCGCTTCAAGGTCGCTCGCGCTGAGAGCCAATTGCAGGGAATAGTATCCCTCGCCGGTTTTCTTGTCGAAGAGACTGTCGGCCGAAATCGTGCGGATTGTCGCGCCAAGCTTCGGCCTCATGGTGCGCGGCACGCCGACCAGCCGCACATCGGCGTTCTGGCCGGCTTCGACATCCGTCACGTCGGAAAGTTTCAGCTTGGCTTCGATGAAGAGCGGATTGTCCTGCGGCACGATCTCCATCAGGGTCGCGCCCGCCTCCACGACACCGCCGCGCGTGAAGACGGAAAGACCCACCACGCGGCCCGTCGCCGGCGCGCGCACGTCGGTGCGCGCCAACATGTCCCGTGCCGTGTCGAGGTTGGGCTGAAGTTCCGCGAGCGTCTTGTCGACCACCTGCAGACGGTTGATGATCTCCGACATGCGCGAGCGTTCGAGCTGGATGATCTTCAACTCCCCCTCACCTGCCTTTTCCCTTATGGCCGCGAGATCGGAGCGGCGAGCGCCCAGTTCGGCTTGGGCGGCGCTGAGACGCCCGCGCAGCGCGAGAACACGCGAGCGCGAGGCGGCGCCCGCCTTCAGGAGCTTTTCGCCGGAGGCCACGTCCTCGCCGGCGATCTCGACCTGCTGCCGCAAGCCTTCGATTTCCGCCTCGAAGCCGCGCGCCTGCTCGCTGACCTGGGCGATCTGGCGGCGAACGGTCTCAACCGAGGCATCGAACTGGCGCCGGCGCGCATCCATCAGCGCCTTCTGGCTGCCGGCCAGCTCCGCCCCGTCTGCTCCGCTCATGATCTCGCCGCCGAAAACCGGCGTTCCGCCGTCCCGTTCCGCGACAAGACGTGCCTTCTCGGCCAGCAGTTCGCGCCTGGTGTGCATCAGAACGCTGACCTTTGCTCTCGCTTCGGTATCGGACAGCGTCATGAGCACCTCGCCGCGCCGGACCGGCTGCCCTTCTCTCACATCTATGGCGGAAACAACGCCGCCATAGGGATGCTGCACTTTCTGGCGCCGCCCCTCGACTTGCAGGCTGCCGTTGGCGATGACCGCGCTGGCCAGCGGCGCCGTGGCGCCCCAGGCACCGAAGAGAACGATGAAACCGGCGATGGCCGCAAGCCCGAAAGCCGCGGGTCTCCACGGATTGGCATAGGCTGCGCGCGAGATGTTCGGTTCGGATCGCATGTCCCCTCCTATGCCGCCGAAACCGGTGCTGCCGGCTGCACCGTGGAGGCCTTGATGTGGGCGTAGACGTCCGCAGGCTCGCCGTAAGCCGCTATCCGTCCGTCCGTCATGAACAGGAGCCTGTCCATGACGTCGAGCACGGCTTGGCGGTGGGTGACGACGATGATGGTGGACCCGTTCTGCTTCAGCGCTCGAACGGCTTCACGCAGGCCGTTCTCGCCCGCCGTGTCGAGATTGGCGTTCGGTTCGTCGAGGACGAGCAGCGACGGCGCCCCGAGAAGCGCCCGTGCGAGGCCGAGCCGCTGCTTTTGCCCGCCCGAAAGACCGACGCCCTCCGGGCCGAGCGGGGTATCGTATTGCTGTGGCAGCCCCATGATCATGTCATGAATCCCGGCCACGCGCGCCGCGCCGATGATCTTCTCGATCGCAGGCGTCCCGAAGCGGGCGATA
>CBIMFD010000387.1:0-2826 GCA_966243085.1 uncultured Shinella sp. | reverse complement strand
GTGCTCCTCGGCATGGGCTGCTTCTGGGGCGCCGAGCGGCTGCTCTGGCAGATCCCTGGCGTCTGGGTGACGGCATCGGGCTATTCCGGCGGCTTCACGCCGAACCCCACCTATCACGAAACGACGACGGGGCTCACCGGCCATGCGGAAGTGGTGCTCGTCGTCTACGATCCCGCCAGGGTCTCGCTCGAGATTCTGCTGAAGGCCTTCTTCGAGGCGCACGACCCGACGCAGGGCATGCGCCAGGGCAACGATATCGGCACGACCTACCGCTCGGCGATCTATGTCGAGGATGACGCCGACCTCGCAACGGCGTGCCGGGTCCGCGACGCCTACCAGGCGGCGCTGAGGGCGGCCGGGCACACGGACCGCATCACGACGGAGATCGCCGAGGCCGGGCCCTTCTACTTCGCCGAGGAGGCGCACCAGCAGTATCTCGCCAGGAATCCGGGCGGCTATTGCGGCCTGCGCGGCACGGGTGTCTCCTGCGCCATCGGCTGATAGCGCCGCCATTCCAAAGGGTTATCGCCGACGCGAAAAGAGAGGGAAAACCGTCCTCGCGGCGGCCGTATTTTTTACCAACTGAAAAATTTCTGGTGAATTTTTCCAGCAGCCGTGCAAGGATGCGGCCAGCCTGACCCGAGGGAAAGGGGTCGGTGGCTCCGTGCGCGCTGTTCACGCGCCGCCCGGAAGGTCCCTATAAGATCAATAGCGAACAGGGCTGCACAATGAAGAAAACCCTTCTCACCCTTCTTGCCACCGCTGCGATGTCCGCCAGCGCGCTCGCCGCCGACATCAAGCCGGCCATCATCTACGATCTCGGCGGCAAGTTCGACAAGTCGTTCAACGAGGCAGCCTTCAACGGCGCGGAAAAGTTCAAGGCCGAGACCGGCATCGAATACCGCGACTTCGAAATCGCCAACGACGCCCAGCGCGAACAGGCGCTGCGCCGCTTCGCCGGCGACGGCAACAACCCGATCGTGATGGCCGGTTTCTCCTGGTCCGCAGCGCTTGAGAAGGTCGCAGCGGAATATCCGGACACGAAGTTCGCCATCATCGACATGGTGCTCGACAAGCCGAACGTCCGCTCGGTCGTCTTCAAGGAAGAGGAAGGCTCCTGGCTCGCCGGCATCCTGGCGGGCATGGCCTCCAAGACGAAGACCGTCTCCTTCGTCGGCGGCATGGACATTCCGTTGATCCACAAGTTCGCCTGCGGCTATATCGGCGGCGCCAAGTCGCTCGGCCCGGACTATAACGTGCTCGAAGCCTATACGGGCACGACGCCGGACGCCTGGAACGACCCGGTCAAGGGCGGCGAGATCGCCAAGTCGCAGTTCGACCAGGGCTCCGACGTCGTCTACCATGCCGCGGGCGGCACGGGCGTCGGCGTCCTGCAGGCTGCGGCCGACGCGGGCAAGCTCGGCATCGGCGTCGATTCCAACCAGAACGGCCTGCAGCCCGGCAAGGTGCTGACCTCGATGGTCAAGCGCGTGGACGTTGCCGTCTACGACGCCTTCATGTCGGCCAAGAACGACACGTTCAAGCCCGGCATCAACGTGCTCGGCCTCAAGGAAGGCGGCGTCGACGTCGCCATGGACGAGAACAACGCCCCGCTCATCACCCCGGAAATGAAGGCCGCCATCGACAAGGCGCGCGCCGACATCATCGCCGGCACCGTGAAGGTCCACGACTACATGTCGGACGAGACCTGCCCCTACTAAGCGGCATCGGCCAGATCACCGGCCCGTCTGCGCAAGCAGGCGGGCTGATTCCGTCTCATGGCCTCAATAGTGCGGGGGACGGGTGACGGCCGGGGCTTCCAGCGACCCTTCTTCCAGCACGAGGAACCGTTCCGTCAGCCGGTCGAGCTTTGTGCGAAGCTGCTCGACCACCCGCCATTGCTCGGCGAGCTGGTCGGAAAGCTCCTCGATCGTGTTGGCCTGATGGGCGGCATGCTCCTCCAGACGGGCGATGCGCTCGGCCTGGGTCTCTTCGGAACGGTCGGGCATGGGCATGGTCCTCTTTGCCGGTCAGAGGCGGCGGCACGAGCTATAGCGGCGCGGGACCCTGCCCGCAATCGGGCTGGACAAGAGCGGCGGAAGCAACAAGACTACGAGCCGATAGGCCGGAAGCGCGGCCCTTCGGCCCCAAATCCCCGTAAGAGCGGATCGTCATGAGCGAATTGGCAATCGAACTGAAGGGCATCGACAAGAGCTTCGGCCTCGTCCACGCCAACCGGAACATCAACCTGAAGGTCCGCAAGGGCACCATTCACGGCATCATCGGCGAGAACGGCGCCGGCAAATCCACCCTCATGTCGATCCTCTACGGCTTTTACCAGGCCGACCATGGCGACATCCTGATCGACGGCAGCAAGGTCGACATCCGCGACCCGAACGCGGCGATCGCCGCCGGCATCGGCATGGTCCACCAGCACTTCATGCTGGTCGAGAACTTCACCGTGCTGGAGAACATCATGCTCGGCGCGGAGGAAAGCCAGATCCTCAATGCCGGCATCACCAAGGCGCGCGCGGAACTGAAGCGGCTCGAAAAGGAATATGCGCTGGAGGTCGATCCGGACGCCGTTATCGAGGAGCTGCCGGTCGGCATCCAGCAGCGCGTGGAAATCCTGAAAGCCCTCTACCGCAAGGCCGATATCCTCATCCTCGACGAGCCGACGGGCGTCCTGACCCCGGCGGAGGCCGATCATCTCTTCCGCATCCTCCAGCAGCTCAAGGAGCAGGGAAAGACCGTCATCCTCATCACCCACAAGCTGCGCGAGATCATGGCGATCACCGACGAGGTCTCCGTCATGCGCCGCGGCGA
>CBIMFD010000386.1:0-2829 GCA_966243085.1 uncultured Shinella sp. | reverse complement strand
TATAGAGGAATGGCCTCTCTCGTCGAGCAGAACAGCGAAAATCGCGCTCCGGAACGCTCCGCTCAGCCGGACAATACAGTGCCTGCGGTTAATGTTTCGCCCGTGTCGATTGCGCCTGCGCTCCCCTCCCCTCTTTCGGAAAGAGAGACTGGGGTGCCCGCGCATCTGCAGGACCTCGCCGATCGCGCCCGCGCCTATGTCGAGGCGGCGTCCTCCGCCAATACCCGCCGCGCCTACGCATCCGACTGGAAGCATTTTGCCGCCTGGTGCCGGCGGCAGAACCTATCGCCCCTTCCCGCCGATCCGCAGGTCGTCGGTCTCTACATCACCGCCTGCGCCAGCGGCACACCTGCCGGCGGCAAGCCAATGAGCGTTTCGACGATCGAACGACGGCTGTCGTCGCTTTGCTGGAACTATGCCCAGCGCGGCGGAGAAAAGCTCGACCGCAGGGACCGCGCCATCGCCACGGTCCTGGCCGGCATCCGCAACAGGCATGCCGCTCCGCCGCGCCAGAAGGAAGCGATCCTGCCGGAAGACCTGATCGCCATGCTGGAAACGCTCGACCGGGGCAGTCTGCGGGGCCTGCGCGATCGGGCCATGCTGCTGATCGGCTTTGCCGGCGGGCTGCGGCGCTCGGAAATCACCGGCCTCGATCTCGGGCGGGACCAGACGGAGGACGGGCGCGGCTGGATCGAGATATTCGATCAGGGCCTGCTCCTGACGCTGCGCGGCAAGACGGGCTGGCGCGAGGTGGAGATCGGCCGCGGCTCGTCCGACGCCACCTGCCCCGTCGTCGCGCTTGAAACCTGGATGCGCTTTGCCAAGATCGCCAGGGGACCGCTCTTCCGCCGCGTGACCGGCAAAGGCAAGGACGTCGGCCCCGACCGGCTCAACGACCAGGAGGTGGCCCGCCTCGTCAGGAAGACGGCGCTGGCCGCCGGCGTGCGCGGCGAGCTTCCCGAGGCCGAGCGTGTACAAAAGTTCGCCGGCCATTCGCTGCGCGCCGGCCTTGCCTCCTCGGCCGAAGTCGACGAACGCCATGTCCAGAAGCAGCTCGGCCACGCCTCCGCCGAAATGACTCGCCGCTACCAGCGCCGGCGCGACCGGTTCCGCATCAACCTCACCAAGGCTGCCGGGCTGTAGAGGTTCGCAAACGGCCGGCCGGCGCCCCGCTGCCTTTTCAGAGGCAAAGAGGACGGATAACCTCTTCCTCTTCCTCTTCCCCTCTCCCGGCCGGTAGCCATTCGCAAGCCTCATCCTCAAGGCGGCAAACCCGAAACGGCGGCTGAAGAACGGTGAAACCCGCATGGCGCTATCCGGCATTCCCGACGCTGTCCCTATTGCCGTTCGCCCGCAGCAGGGCCATGAGCATCGGGCCGAGGGAGAATTCGCTGCGCGCGGCTTTTCGCGTCAGATCGCGCAGATAGCCGCCCGGCGAGCTGATGTGCCCTGCCCTTTCGAGGATGCAGGCAACGGCGACCGCGGCGTTTTCAGGCCCCATGACCTCGCAGGCTTCCTGATACGCCGAGGGACTGATCCCCAGCATCGAGCGGACCACCACCGCCGCCGTCATCAGGTCCCGCCAATGCGAAATAACACCGTCCGGGCCATACATCGCGATATCCGGGCAGGCCCGCAGCACCATGCCCAAGGGGAACGCCTTCAGCGGCTCATGCCGGCGTTTGTTTTCGATAGCCGGCTTCGCGCCCTGCTCGTTTTCTGAGCGAGGTTCAAGTTCATTGCTGGATTCGGGATTTGAATTCTGTTTGTGCTGACGCCATTCGGCATCATTGGCATCGCTTTTTTGAGAAAGAAGCAAATCTTCCAACATGTTGGAGATTTCCTCCTGCAACAGGGAAAGCTCGTCGAGGCAACCTGCGAGATCGGGCAATGTCTTTGCTCCGCGAAGGCGAGCGACGGCGGCAAGATACTGGTCCTCCACGAACGCCCAGTCGCCGCCTGCGCCCTCCTCCATGGCGGCGGAGATGAGCTTGCGGATATTGCGGCGCGTGATGGTGACGCGCTCACGGACGATCTTCAGCCGGCGGCGTTCTTCGGCGACCTCCTGTGCCATCTGCGCCAGTTCCTCGGCACGGGCAAGCAACGGCGCGAGATTGAAGCCGTAGGCCGTCTCGATCGCCCCGTCCCTGCCCTTGCGGGCGTAGCGCTTGCCGTTGGGGCTGTCCTGGCGATGGATGAGGCCCGCCTGGACGAGAAGCGCCAGATTCTCGCGGAGCGTCGTGCCGGCAATGCCGTTCGCCCGGGCCGAGAGCTGCGCGTTGGATGGAAAGACGACGAGATTTTCGCCCTCCTTCAGCTCCACCTCGGGGTGGAAGGAGAGAAGCGCGTTGAGAACGGCAAGCGCACGGTCCCGCACGCCAAGCAGCGTGCGCGCGTCGCAGGCATCCCGATAGATCTTCCACTTGTCCGCGGATTTCCCGCTCCTGATATTGGCCGTCTCGAACTGGCCTTTCACCAGCGCGAGCGTCATCGGCCGCCGCCCGAAGGGCGTCGTCACATGTCCACTCTGCATCTTTCTTCACCTTCCAGAAGGCAAAAGAATTCCGCCCACCAAATTCGGCGCCAAAGACTCTTGACTGTGATTCGTGGAAATGCGATTCTCGGAGTGCTTAGATCAGAGAGAGGCTTCCACGTGGGCAACCGCTTGGGGGCCTTTTTCTTTTGCTGTTCAGTCTCCTCTGTTTTCTTCGTCCAGGAACTGCGCATAGAGCGCATCCAGATTGCGTGACAGAAAATCGCCGAAACGCACGGCGTTCTTCGCCTTCATCGAAAGCGAGAAAACCTTCCCGCTGTTCTTGATCTCCGCGA
>CBIMFD010000385.1:0-2833 GCA_966243085.1 uncultured Shinella sp. | reverse complement strand
TTCGGCAGATGGGGCGAATCGGCGAGCGTCTCACACCGGCTCAAGATAGCTCTCCCAGGCATCGATGGAGACCGTAAGGCCGGGCGCGGCGCCGTCGCCCCATATCTCCGCGCCGTCGAAGACGACGGTATAGACCCATTGCGGGTTCTCGCCCCTGCCGTGGGCGTTGTCGTCGGCGAAGACGAAGGAGCCCTGCACGGCCTCCACCATGCCGGCCTTGCCCCGCGCATAGCGCGGCAGGCGGGTGTGCGTTGCCGGATTGAAATTGCGGGTACGCACACGCGCGCCGGCGGCAAAGCGCGGCGCGGTCGCCACCGGCCGGTCGCAGGGCCCGCCATTGGCGAGCACCGCCGGCACCATGTCCGCCGTGAGGATACGCTTCGGCTCGGAGCCTTTCTCCAGCATGTTCCCCTCGGCCAATTCCGCAGCGCTGACGAAGCCGTGGCGTTGCAGCAGCGTCTCCAGCGCGCGGATCCAGATTTCGTAATAACTCGCGGAGAGATAGGTGGCGGGCGGGATATTCTCCCGCGCGTGGCGGCTCTCGTCGATATTCCACGCGCCGAAGGCGCCGCAGGCGAGCGTCACGCCGAGCGCCCGCTTTTCCCATTCGCCGTGGAAGACGGGCTCGTCCCGCTCGGGTGCAACGGGGCCGAAGCCGTGCTGGCCGCCAAGGTCGTGCGGCCCGTTCATGGCCGCGCCTCCGGCGCAAGCGCCAGCCCGGTGCCGATCATCGAATCGCGCGTCACGAGATCGGCGAGCGCGTCCTGGTCCAGCCCGTCCGTGCCGGCCGGGCGCTCCGGCACGACGAGATAGCGCAGCTCCGCCGTCGAATCCCACACGCGGATTTTCCGCTCTTCCGACAGCCTGACGCCGAATTCCGCCAGAACGCCGCGCGGGTCCATGACCGCGCGCGAACGGTAGGCCGGCGCCTTGTACCAGACGGGCGGCAGGCCGAGCACGGACCAGGGATAGCAGGAGCAGAGCGTGCAGACGACGAGGTTATGCGTCTCGCCGTCGTTGAAGACCGCCCGCATATGCTCGCCCTGCCGGCCGGTATAGCCGAGGCTGGCGATGGCCGCCGTCGCGTCGCGCTTCAGCCAGTCGGCGAAATCCGGCTCCGCCCAGGCCTTGGCGACGACGCGCGCGCCGTTGCGCGGGCCGACCTTCGTCTCGTAGGTCTCGACGATGGCGTCGATGGCCTTCGGATCGATCAGCCCCTTTTCCGTCAGGATGGTCTCGAGCGCGCGCACGCGCGCCTCCATCGGCGAGAAATGGTTGTCGTGGTGGTGATGGTCGTCGTGGTCGTGATCGTGCGACACGGTCGTTCCTCCCGCTTCGCCCTTTCATAGCCCGCTAGCGCAGCATCGGCCAGAGGGAGGCGACGAGCAGCAGCGCCATGGTGATGTTGAACCATTTCAGGCGCACCGGATCGGACAGCCACTGGCGCAGCGCCGAACCGAAGCCCGCCCAGGTGGAAACGCTCGGGAAATTGACGATGGCGAAGGCAAGACCGACGATCAGCACGCTGATCGTGTAGTTATGCGCATCGGTATAGGTCGCCATGGCGGAGACGGCCATGACCCATGCCTTCGGGTTGACCCACTGGAAGGCGGCCGCTTCGAGGAAGCTCATCGGCTGCGCCCCGGCCTTGCCCTTGGCGATGCTGCGCGACGTGGCGATCTTCCAGGCGATCCAGAGGAGATAGGCCCCGCCCGCGAATTTCATCACCGTGTAGACGACGGGAAAGGTCTCCAGCAGCGCGCCGAGCCCGAAGCCGACGGCCAGCAGCAGCACGAGGAAGCCGACGCCGATGCCGCACATATGCGGGATCGTGCGCACGAAGCCGAAATTCACCCCCGAAGCGAAGAGCATCATGTTGTTCGGGCCGGGGGTTATGGAGGTGGTGAAGGCGAAGACCATCAGCGCCAGAAAGATTTCGATCGGCATGGCGGACTCTTGTATCCGGATTGTTTTTTCGGATTGATAGCCCATCTCTTTGCAACGACCAGCCAATTCTTGTCACGCAGACAATTCGGCCCGAGAGGAAGCGCAGCATGAAAGCGGAACTACCGGCAGTCACCCTTCCCGGCGGACGGCAGGTGCCGGCGCTCGGCCTCGGCACCTGGCACATGGGCGAGGACGGCGCGCCCGTCGCCGACGAGGTCGCCAGCCTTCGCGCCGGGCTCGACCTCGGCATGACGGTCGTCGACACGGCGGAGATGTATGCCGACGGCGGAGCGGAGGAAGTGGTGGGCGAAGCGATTTCCGGCCGGCGCGACGAGGTCTTCCTCGTCAGCAAGGTGCTGCCCTACAATGCCAGCCGCGCCGGCACCATCGCCGCCTGCGAGGCGAGCCTGAAGCGCCTCGGCACGGACCATATCGACCTCTATCTCTTGCACTGGCGCGGCCGCCATCCCCTCGCAGAGACGGTCCAGGCCTTCGAGAGGTTGAAGGCGGACGGCAAGATCGGCGCCTGGGGCGTTTCCAATTTCGACGAAAGCGACATGCAGGAACTGCTCGGCGCGGTGGAGCCAGCGCGCCCCGCCGCCAACCAGGTGCTCTACAACCTCGCCCGCCGCGGCATCGAGTACGATCTCCTGCGCTGGAGCCAGGTGCAGGGCATTCCGGTCATGGCCTATTCGCCGCTCGACGAGGGCCGCCTCGTCGGCCATCCGGCGCTGGAGGAGATCGGCCGCATCCACAATGCCAGCTCCGCCCAGGTCGCCCTTGCCTTCCTGCTCACGAAGGCCGGCGTCATCGCCATCCCGAAATCCGGCTCGCCGGAGCGCGTGCGCGAGAATTTCAACGCCGCCGAGATCCGCCTGACCTCGGA
>CBIMFD010000384.1:0-2876 GCA_966243085.1 uncultured Shinella sp. | reverse complement strand
ATCCTGATCGAGCGCCCGCAAGACGCTCCCGGCGTCATGGTGATCCGCTTCAATCGCGCGGAAAAGAAGAACGCCATCACCCGTGCCATGTATCAGGCGATGACCGATGCGTTGAAGGCAGGGGATGCGGATGAGACGGTGCGCGCCACCGTCTTCCTCGGCTCGGAAGGCTGCTTTTCCGCCGGCAACGACCTCAACGACTTCATGGCCTTCGCCATGGGCGGCACGATGGGACGCGAGGTGATCGATTTCCTCCACGCGCTCGCCACCCACGGCAAGCCGCTCGTCTCCGGCGTCGACGGGCTTGCCATCGGCATCGGCACGACGATCCATCTTCATTGCGACCTTACCTATGCCTCGATCCGTACCCAGTTCCGCACGCCCTTCGTGGACCTCGCGCTAGTGCCGGAGGCGGCCTCCAGCCTGCTGGCACCGCGCCTGATGGGCCACCAGCGCGCCTTCGCGCTGCTTGCGGCCGGCGAGGGCTTTTCCGCCGTCGCCGCGCGCGAGGCAGGCCTCGTCCATGCCGTCGTCGAACCCGGCGCGGTGGAGGCGGAGACGCTTGCCGCCGCTCGGCGCCTGGCCGCCAAGCCGCCGAAGGCGATGGCGATCGCCCGCAGCCTCATCCGCGGCGACCGCGCCGACGTGCTGGCGAGGATCGACGAGGAGGCGGGCCACTTCGCCGCGCAACTGAAAAGCGCCGAAGCTCGCGCTGCCTTCGAGGCGTTCATGGCGCGCCGGTAAGCGTTCCATGATTTGGGTTGGTCAATTTTAACAGGCTCTTAAACACGTTTTCCTATAGTGCGGTCACTTTCCGGCGTCCTGCCGGCGGCCGCATGACGCGGTTGACTTTCGCCTCCGGCATGCCGTTCAGCATCGCGCCTGCCCTCCGGCGGGCCCCGAAGGAATACCGCACCCGTGTCCAAGCGCACCAATCTCATGACGCGTATCCTCGTCGTCGCGTCCCTCGTCGTCGTTGCCGCCTTCACCGGCTTTTCCGTCTATATCGACAGCCTGCAGCGGAAGGTGCTGACGGCGTCCGTTGAAGAGAGCATCGATTCGTCCGGCAAACAGGCCGCGCAGAGCATCGCCAACTGGCTGAACGCCCGCGTGGCCCTCACCGAGATGGCCGGCAATGCCGCCGCCAAGGCGTCCGACCCCGCCGGCATCGAGGCCGTGCTGCAGAACGACGTTCTGGTCGGCGAGTTCATGACCACCTATGTCGGCGACGAGGCGGGCGTCTTTACCCAATGGCCGAAGTCGGAAATGCCGGAAGGCTACGACCCGCGCCAGCGCCCGTGGTATCAGGATGCCGTCAAGGCGAACGGCAGCGTGCTGACCGAGCCCTATATCGACGCTTCCACCAATGACCTCATCATCAGTGCCGCAAGCCCCGTCAAGCACGACGGCAAGCTGGTCGGCGTCGCCGGCAGCGATTTCTCGCTGAAGTCCCTCGTCGACATGGTCAATTCGGTCGATCTCGGCGGCGCGGGCTTTGCCTTCCTCGTCAGCAAGGACGGCCAGATCCTCGTCCACCAGGACAAGGCGCTCGTCACCAAGACGCTGGCCGACGCCTTCCCCGAGAAGACGCCCGCCATCGGCGGCGGCATCATGCACACGACCTATGCCGGCAAGCCGGTGCTCGTCTCCTTCGTGCCGGTCACGGGCCTGCCGTCGGTGGAATGGTATCTCGGCTTCACCATCGACAGCGGCATGGCCTTCGCTGCCATCGACGAGTTCCGCATCGCGGCGACGATCGCCACGGTGCTCGCCGTCATCGTCATGATGGGCTTCCTCGCCACCGTGCTGTCGCGCCTCGTCGTGCGCCCGGTCAAGGACATGACCGTCGCCATGGACAAGCTTGCCGCCGGTGATGTCGGCACCGACATTCCCGGTCAGGAGCGCAAGGACGAGATCGGCCGCATGGCCGCCGCCGTCGCCGTCTTCCGCGACAACGCCATCGAGCGCACGCGCCTCGAAAACGCCGCCGAGGAGGGCCGCGTGCTCTCCGAGAGCGAGCGCCGCGAGCGCGAGGCCGCCAAGGCCCGCGAAGCCGAGGAGATCAGGCATGTCGTCGAGGCGCTGGCCGACGGCCTCGGCCGCCTTGCCGAAGGCGACCTTGCCCATCGTATAAGCACGCCCTTCGCCGGCCATCTCGACCGCCTGCGCACGGACTTCAACAATTCCGTCGCCAGGCTGCATTCGGCCATGACGACGGTGGGCCAGAACGCCCGCGCCATCGATGCCGGCGCAACAGAAATCCGCTCGGCCGCCGACGATCTCGCCCGCCGCACCGAGCAGCAGGCCGCCTCCGTCGAGGAGACCGCCGCCGCGCTGGAGGAGATCACCACGACCGTCAAGGACTCCACCCGCCGCGCCGAGGAAGTCGGCTCGCTCGTCTCGCGCACCCGTCTCGGTGCGGAAAAGTCGGGCGATGTGGTGCGCCGTGCCGTCTCGGCCATGCAGGGCATCGAGAAGTCCTCGCACGAGATCTCCAACATCATCGGCGTCATCGACGACATCGCCTTCCAGACGAACCTGCTGGCGCTGAACGCCGGCGTGGAAGCCGCCCGCGCCGGCGAAGCCGGCAAGGGCTTTGCGGTCGTCGCGCAGGAAGTGCGGGAACTTGCCCAGCGTTCGGCCAATGCCGCCAAGGAGATCAAGACGCTCATCACCACCTCGGGCGATCAGGTCCGCTCCGGCGTGGCGCTGGTCGACGAGACGGGGGCGGCCCTTGAGACGATCGTGCGCGAGGTGCAGGAGATCAACGGCCACGTCAACGCCATCGTGACGTCCGCCCGCGAGCAGTCGACCGGCCTTCAGGAGATCAACACCGCCGTCAACACGATGGACCAGGGCACCCAGCAGAACGCCGC
>CBIMFD010000383.1:0-2878 GCA_966243085.1 uncultured Shinella sp. | reverse complement strand
CCTCATCGTCAACGATATCTGACCGCGCAGGACCTATCCGGCTTCCGCGCGGATCCCCTTCTCCATGCCGAGCGACAGCATCCGGCCGAGCCTCAAGATCGTCGCCTCAGCGAAGGCGCCGTGCGACAGCCCTTCGGGAAGGAAATCCGGCAGCGCGGCAAGGGCGGAGAAGACCGCCGCCGCATCCTCGCGCGGCGTGTCCGCCAGGGCGGCCGCAAGTTCCTTTTCGCGCGGATCGTTCAGCGGATAATCGCCCCGGTCCAGCACGTAGCGCATCCAGGCCGCCGTCGCGAAGGCGAAGGGCGCGACGTCGTTGCCGCGCGCCAGCGCTTCAAGGGCGGGCGCGAAGATGCGCTGCGGCAGCTTCTGCGTGCCGTCCATGGCGATCTGCCGTGTCTCGTGGGCGATGGCCGGGTTGGCGAAGCGCGCGCAGAGCCTGTCGGCATAGGCCGCAAGGTCCATGGCGATGTCCGGCAGGGTCGCCGCCGCGGCCGTCATGTGCCGGCGCACGAGCGCGGCGAGCGCCCCGTCCGCCATGACGTCACAGACATAGGTCTTGCCACTGAGGAAACCGGCATAGGCCAGCATGGAATGGCTGCCGTTCAGCATCCTGAGCTTCATCTTCTCGTAGGGCGCGACATCCGGGACGAAGAGCGCACCGGCCTCCTCCCAGGCGGGCCGGCCGGCGGGGAAACGATCCTCGATCACCCATTGGCTGAACGGTTCCGTCTCGATGGCCGCCTCGTCCTCGTAGCCGGTCAGCGCGGCGGCATCGGCCCGCGTGCGCGCCGTCGCGGCCGGGGTGATGCGGTCCACCATCGTCGAGGGGAAGGCGACCTCTCCGGCGATCTTCTCCGCCAGGGCAGGACCGTGCGCACGCCGTGCGAAATCGATCACCGCCGCCCGGAGCAGGGTGCCGTTTTCCGGTAGGTTGTCGCAAGTAAGGACGGTGAAGGGCGGCAGGCCGCTCTCAAAGCGTAGCGCAAGCCCCTGCGCGATCAGACCCAGGACGCCACGCGGCGACGCGGGCGAAAGAAGATCGGCGGCGACCGCCGGATGGTTCTCGTCGCAGCCGCCGCTGCGCAGGAGGCCGTAACCCTTTTCCGTGACGGTGATGCTGACGATCCGGCAGCCGGCCTCCGTCATGGCGGAGAGAACGCGCGGGCCGAGATCCTTGCCGGCAACGACGCCGGCGATCGCGCCGACGATGCGGGCATCCGGCTTTTCGCCCCGTTCGATCAGCGTGTAGCGGCCGTCCTGCGGATTGAGGGCGTTCGCCACGTCCTCGCCGCGCAGCGAAACGCCGAGGATCCGCCAGTCGCCACCAGCGGCTGCCATGGCGCCGTCGGTATAGGCGGCGATATGGGCACGCGCGAAGGCGCCGAGGCCGAGATGCACGATTCCGGCTTTCCTCTCCTCGAGCGCATAGCCCGGCCAGCGCGCCGGATAGCCATCGAGCGGCCCTGCCTTGGATGAGAGCCTCATAGCCCCACAGCGCGCATGATCGGGTGGTCGAGCGCGGTCATGATGCCACGCAGCTCGGCAAGGCCCTTGAGGCGGCCGATGGCGGGATAGCCCGGCTGCGCCCTCCGCTTGAGGTCGTCGAGGATGTCCTGCCCATGGTCGGGCCGCATCGGGATGTTGCAGTCGGTGCGGCCGGCCGCCTTGCGGCGGCGCTCCTCGGCGAGGATCGCGTCGATCATCGCCACCATGTCCGTGCCGCCCTCCAGGTGTCCGGCTTCGTAGAAGGAGCCGCCGAACTGCGGGGTTTCGCAGAAGACATTGCGGAGATGCAGGAAATGCACGCGGTCGCCGAGCCGCCGCATCATGCCCGGCAGGTCGTTGTCGCGGCGCGCGCCGAGCGAGCCGGTGCAGAGCGTGATGCCGCTCGCGGCGATGTCGACCGCATCCATGACGTGGCGATAATGCGCCTCGGTCGACATGACGCGCGGCAGGCCCAGAAGCGGGAACGGCGGGTCGTCCGGGTGACAGCAGATCCGCACGCCGAGCTTTTCCGCCAGCGGCGCGACCTCGGCAAGGAAATTGACGAGATGGCCGCGAAGGCTTTCCTCGCTGATGGCGGCATATTCCGCAAGATGGGCGCGCACGTCCTCGAGCGTGAAGGATTCGGCGGCACCCGGTAGGCCGAAGACGACGTTGCCGGCAAGCTGGCGGCGCCGGTCGTCGTCCATCCCGGCAAAGCGGCGCGCGGCATCCTCGACCACGTCGGCGGGGAAGCTTTCGGCCGCGCCGGGCCTTTTCAGGATATGGATGTCGAAGGCGGCGAAATCGACCACGTCGAAGCGCATGCAGGTGGCGCCGGACGGCAGGCGATAGGCAAGGTCGGTGCGCGTCCAGTCCAGCACCGGCATGAAATTGTAGCAGACGACCTCGATCCCGGCTCGAGAGAGGTTCGTCAGGCTCTCCTTCCAGGCGGCGATATGCGCCTTCCAGTCGCCCTTCTGCTTCTTGATGTCTTCCGAGACGGGCAGGCTCTCCACCACCTCCCAGGCAAGCCCGGACGGCGCCCCATCGGCCATGAGGCCGACGATACGCTGGCGCTCGGCGATCTCCTCGGGAGACCAGACCGCGCCGGTCGGCACATGGTGGAGCGCCGAGACGACGCCCTCTACGCCCGCCTGCCGCATATCGTCGACCGAGACGAGATCCTTCGGCCCAAACCACCGCCATGTCTGACGCATCTCATCCCCCTTGCGGATTGCGTATCGTGGGCCAGTGTTAACAATTAGTCGACTAGTATGCAAGTGACGGATGCGACGCGGAGTTCATAGGCGGTAGTCGCTCCGCACGGCGCTGAGAAGGGGAAAGGGAGCAGGCTTTGTCAGCGCCTGCGCATGCGCCGACAGGAAGAGGAGCC
>CBIMFD010000382.1:0-2888 GCA_966243085.1 uncultured Shinella sp. | reverse complement strand
TAGAGGCCGGCGACCTCCTCGCCGTAGCCATTGAAGGGCAGCGTCGGCCGGCGGTTCGCGCCGAAGAAGCCGCCTTCGCCGATGCGGTTCTCGCTCGCCTGGCTCCAGCGCGGATGATCGACCTCCGGATTGACGTTGGCGTAGAAGCCGTATTCCTGAGGCGCTGAGATGTTCCAGGTGGAAGGCGGCTGCTTGTCGGTGAGCGTGATCTTGACGATCGACTTGATGCCCTTGAAGCCGTATTTCCACGGTACGACGAGGCGGATGGGCGCGCCGTTCTGGTTCGGCAGCGTCTTGCCGTAGACGCCGACGGAAAGGATCGTCAGCGGATGGCGCGCCTCGTCGAGCCTCAGGCCCTCGACATAGGGCCAGGGCAGCGATTGGAACAAGCCCGACTGGCCGGGCATCTCCTCGGGCCGCACGATCGTCTCGAAGGCGACGTATTTCGCATCGCCGAGCGGTTCCACCTTGTCGAGCAGGGCGGAAAGCGGAAAGCCGACCCACGGGATGACCATGGACCAGGCTTCCACGCAGCGCATTCGGTAGACGCGGTCCTCGAGCGGCATGGCGAGCAGCTCTTCGAGGCCGAATTCCTTCGGCTTGCCGACGAGGCCGTCCACCTTCACCGTCCAGGGCGTCGGCTTGAAGTTTTCGGAATTCGCCTCCGGATCGCCCTTGCCGAGGCCGAATTCGTAGAAATTGTTGTAGGAGGTCACGTCCTTTTCGGGCGTCAGCTTCTCGTCGACATTGTAGCGGCTTTCTGTCGCCTCGAGAGGCTTTGCGAAAGCCGGCGCGCCGGTCGCCGCCAGCATGCCGCCGGCCGCCGTCGCAAGGAAGGCGCGGCGGCCGAGGAAGAGATGCTCCGGCGTGATGTCGCTGGCGGAAATGCGGGGAGGGCGATAGACAGGCATGGCGAGGCTCGATCCGTTCGGTTGTTTCCCTTGTTCCTACGTAAACGGACCCCGTGTTGTTTCAACGGCGGAAAATTTTCTGGCAGGCACTTTTTCGTGCGCGGCGTGTGATCCGCGCGGAGGAGGCCTGCCGCGTTTGCCTTTTTTCCTGCGAAATCCTATCTGATCGTGGTGCGGAAACGAAGGAGACTCGTCCATGCCGAATGCCCGCATCCTGCTTGCCGCCCCGATCCTCATGGCGCTGGCGCTCGTGAACCCTGCCGCCGCCGAGGAGCGCGTCGTGCCGCAGTCGCGCACGGAAATGCAGCTTTCCTTCGCGCCGCTCGTCAAGCAGGTCGAGCATTCGGTGGTGAACGTCTATGCCGAGCGCGTCGTCGAGCACCGCTCGCTGTTCGACGGCGATCCCTTCTTCGAGCAGTTCTTCGGCCAGCAGATGCCGAACCGCACGGAAAAGCAGACCTCGCTCGGGTCGGGCGTCATCGTCGGCGCCAAGGGCTACGTGGTGACGAACAACCACGTCATCGAGGGCGCGAGCGACATCAAGATCGCGCTGGTGGACGGCCGGGAATACGAAAGCACAGTCGTGCTGAAGGACGAGCGCGTCGATCTTGCCGTCCTGAAGATCAAGTCGGATATCGAATTCACCGCGCTGCCGCTCGGCGACAGCGACGCGGTCGAGGTCGGCGACCTCGTGCTCGCCATCGGCAATCCCTTCGGCGTCGGCCAGACGGTGACGAGCGGCATCGTGTCGGCGCTTGCGCGCAACCAGGTGCGTTCCGGCGATTTCGGCTTCTTCATCCAGACGGACGCGGCCATCAATCCCGGCAATTCCGGCGGCGGCCTCATCAACATGAACGGTGAACTGATCGGCATCAACACCGCGATCTTCTCGCGCGGCGGCGGATCCAACGGCGTCGGCTTCGCCATTCCGGCCAATCTCGTGAAGACCTTCGTGACCAGCGCCGAGAACGGAAGCGCGACCTTCGACCGGCCCTATGTCGGCGCCACCTTCGATCCGGTGACCTCGGAAGTCGCCGAGGCGCTCGGCCTCGAAAAGGCGCGCGGCGCGCTCATCTCGCAGGTCCAGCCCGGCAGTCCCGCGGAAAAGGCAGGCATGAAGCCGGGCGAGGTCGTCACCGCCGTCAACGGCATCCCGGTCGAGCATCCCGACGCGCTCGGCTATCGCCTCACCACCGTCGGCATCGGCGGCACGGCCGGCATTACGGTCATCGACAACGGCAAGAAGGAGGAGCTGACGCTCTCGCTCGACCGGGCGCCGGAAACGACGCCGCGCGACGAACGGCTGATCGAGGGCCGCAATCCCTTCGCGGGTGCGGTGGTCGCCAACCTTTCGCCGCGGATTTCGGAGGAGATGCGCATGCCGGCAAGCCAGGCGACGGCCGGCGTCGTCGTCACCGAAGTCAATCGCGGCTCTCCTGCCGCCCGCATCGGCCTCAAGCCGCGCGACATCATCGTGGAACTGAACGGCACGGCGGTTTCGGACACCGAGGCGCTCGCTTCGCTGGTGGACGAGAACCCGGCCTTCTGGCGCGTCGAGATCGAGCGTGACGGCCAGCGCATCCGCCAGTTCTTCCGATGAGCGACCTCTTCGCCCCGCGTGAACCGGAAGAGATGGCGGCGAAACGGCCTCTGGCCGATCGCCTGCGTCCCCGCACGCTAGGCGAGGTTTCCGGCCAGGAGCACCTGACCGGCCCGGACGGCGTGCTCTCGCGCATGATCGAGGCGGGCTCGCTCGGCTCGATGATCTTCTGGGGACCGCCCGGAACCGGCAAGACGACCGTGGCGCGCCTCCTTTCGGGCGAGACGGGCCTCGCCTTCGAGCAGATCTCGGCGATCTTCTCCGGCGTCGCCGACTTGAAGAAGGTCTTCGAGGCCGCCCGCGCTCGCCGCATGGGCGGGCGCCAGACGCTGCTCTTCGTCGACGAGATCCACCGCTTCAACCGCGCCCAGCAGGAC
>CBIMFD010000381.1:0-2890 GCA_966243085.1 uncultured Shinella sp. | reverse complement strand
ACGTGTTCTCGTCACCCGAGCCGCCGAGCGTGATCTGGTAGAGCTCCTCGCCCTTCTTCTCCACGCCCAGAAGGCCGATATGGCCGACATGGTGGTGGCCGCAGGCATTGATGCAGCCGGAAATCTTGATCTTCAGTTCGCCGATCTCCGCCTGGCGCTCCGGCGAGCCGAAGCGGTTGGAGATCTCCTGCGCGACCGGGATCGAGCGGGCATTGGCGAGCGCGCAGTAATCGAGCCCCGGGCAGGCGATGATATCCGTGATGAGGCCGGCATTGGCGGTCGCCAGCCCCGCGGCGACGAGGCCGCGATAGACCGGCTCCAGATCGGCCAGCGCCACATGCGGCAGGATGAGGTTCTGCTCGTGGCTGACGCGGATCTCGTCGAAGGCATATTCCTGCGCGATATCGGCGACGGCTTCCATCTGCGCGTCGGAGGCATCGCCCGGAATGCCGCCGATCGGCTTCAGGGAGATCGTCACCATACCGTAGTCGGGATGCTTGTGCGGCTGCACGTTCTGCTGCACCCAGCGGGCGAATTCCGGATCGGCCTTCTTCCACTGGGCAAGATTGGCCCAGCCCTCGGCGCGGGGCGCAAGCCGCGGCGGGGCGAAATAGGTGGCGATCGCCGCGATATCGCTTTCCGGCAGCGTCAGTTCGCTGCCGCGCAGTTCGGCGAATTCGGCCTCGACCTGCCGCGCCAGTTCCTCCGCGCCCATCTCGTGCACGAGGATCTTGATGCGCGCCTTGAACTTGTTGTCGCGCCGGCCGTAGAGATTGTAAACGCGCATGATCGCGGTCGTGTAGGTGAGAAGGTCCGCCTCCGGCAGGAAGTCGCGGATCTTCTTGGCGACGAGGGGCGTGCGCCCCTGCCCACCGCCGACATAGACGGCAAAGCCGATCTCGCCCTGTCCGTTCTTCTTCAGATGCAGGCCGATGTCGTGCACCTGGATCGCCGCGCGGTCACGCTCGGCGCCCGTGACGGCGATCTTGAACTTGCGCGGCAGGAACGAGAACTCCGGATGGACGGAGGACCATTGGCGCAGGATCTCCGCATAGGGCCGCGGATCGGCGACCTCGTCGGCGGCAGCGCCCGCGAAATGGTCGGCCGTCACGTTGCGGATGCAGTTGCCGGAGGTCTGCAGCGAATGCATCTCCACCGTGGCAAGGTCGGCCAGCGCGTCCGGCAGCTCGGAGAGCTTCGGCCAGTTATACTGGATGTTCTGGCGCGTCGTGAAATGGCCATAGCCGCGGTCGTACTTGCGCGCGATATGCGCCAGCATGCGCATCTGGCGGGAATTGAGCGTGCCATAGGGAACGGCGACGCGCAGCATGTAGGCGTGAAGCTGCAGATAGACGCCGTTCATCAGACGCAGCGGCTTGAAGGCGTCCTCGGCCAGTTCGCCGGAAAGGCGGCGAGCGACCTGGTCGCGGAACTGCTCCACCCGGCCGGAAACGAAGGCGTGGTCGAATTCGTCGTAACGGTACATGCGATATCCTCAGGCGGCCGTCGCGGCGAGGCCGGAATAGCCGATGGCATAGGCGATGGTCGGGCCTTCCGCACGGATGCGTTCGCGCATGCGCAGCGGCCGCAGAACGCCATCGACCTCTTCCACGTCGATGACGTTGACGTCGACCACATGGTTGTCGGCGAAGGCCTGCTTGCCGGTGGCTTCCAGCGCCTCGACGGCCTCCTTGTGGCGCGCGACGAAAGCGGCCTGGAGCCGTTCGTTCCAGTTGCCGGCGGCGTCCAGCCAGACGGAGGTGCCGTCGGAGAGGCGGTTGGCTGTCAGAACCTTGTCGGCCATATCATGCTCCCAATGCTGCTGTGGCATGAACCGGCTCGCGGGCGGCGAGCGGTTCGGAATGTTGGAAATTGGCGCCGGCGACGGCATCGCCGATGATCACCATGACCGGGCCGGCAAGCTCGTCGCGGTGTTCAAGGCCCGGCAGGTCCTTCAGCGTGCCGTGCAGCAGCCGCTTTTCGCGGCGGCTGGCATTTTCCACGACCGCAACCGTCGTTTCGGCCGGAAGACCCGCCTCCATGAGACGTTCTGCGACGGAGGCGGCAACGCTGCGGCCCATGTAGACGGCGACGGTGGCGCCGGAAATGGCAAGGCGCGCCCAGTCCGGCAGCACGGCGCCGGTAAGGTCGTGGCCCGTCGTGAAGACGAGCGAGGAAGCGACGCCGCGCAGCGTCAGCGGCAGCTCGAAATCGGCAGCGGCGGCGAAGGCCGAAGTGATGCCCGGCACGACCTCGCAGGTGACGCCGGCCTGGCGGAGCGCCGCCATTTCCTCACCGGCACGACCGTAGACGAGCGGATCGCCGGATTTCAGGCGAACGACGCGCTTTCCGGCCTTGCCGAGGTCGACGAGGAGATCGTTGATCTCCTCCTGCGACTTTGAATGACAGGCCTTGCGCTTGCCGACAGAGAGGCGCTCGGCATCGCGCCGGCCCATGTCGACGATGGCTTGCGGCACGAGCGCGTCGAAGACGATCACGTCGGCCTCCATCATCACGCGCTGGGCGCGTAGCGTCAGGAGGTCTTCGGCGCCCGGGCCGGCGCCGACGAGCCAGACATGGCCTTCGGCTTTGCCCTGTGCGCCGAGGAGGGAATCGGCGGCGCGGCGCGCCGTTTCGATATCGCCGTTATTGACGGCATCGGCGACGGCGCCCTGGAAGAACCGACGCCAGAAGACGCGACGGGTGACGCCGCGCGGCAGGACGCGGTCGACGGCCTCGCGGTAGCCGTTGGCAAGGCTGGCGAGCCGGCCGAGCGAGGGCGAAAGGAGCTGGTCGACCTGCGCGCGGATCATCTGCGCGAGAACGGGGCCTGCCCCTTCCGTGCCGATGGCGACGGCGACGGGCGCACGGTTGACGAGCGCCGGCGTGA
>CBIMFD010000380.1:0-2899 GCA_966243085.1 uncultured Shinella sp. | reverse complement strand
CTGGTGGTCAGCATGGAGAAGAGGGCGTCGTACATGGCGACGTCCAGCGTCGCGCCCTGTCCCGTCCGCTCGCGCTGCACCAGCGCGGCCATGATCGACCAGCTCGCGAAGAGCCCGGCGATGAGGTCGGCGATGCTTTCGCCGGTCTTCAGCGGCGCGCCGCCTTCCTCGCCCGTGCCGGCCATCAGGCCGGACATGGCCTGCACCACGAGGTCGTAGGCCGGCAGGTCCTTGAAGGGGCCCTGCTGGCCGAAGCCTGAAATGGAGCAATAGACGAGCCGCGCATTCGCCGCTCGCAGGGCCTCGGGGCCGAGGCCGAGGCGGGCGGCGACGCCGGGGCGGAAGTTCTCGACGACCACGTCGACGCGCGCGGCGATGGCCTGCGCGATCGCCTGGTCCTCGGGCTTCTTGAGGTCGAGCACGAGGCTTTTCTTGCCTCGATTGTTCAGCGTGAAGAGCGCGCTCTCGCCGTCGCGGAACGGTCCTACATGGCGATAGTCGTCGCCGGCCGGTGGCTCCAGCTTGATGACCTCTGCGCCGAGATCAGCAAGCAGCGCGGTGCAATAGGGGCCCGCGAGCACGCGGGAGAGATCCAGCACCTTGATGCCGGAAAGAGGGGCGGATGCCTTGTCGCACGATGCCTGCATGTGATGCGTCCTCCCAGCCGAGCCACGAGAATATGTATAAACATAACACTTCATATGTCTAGACATATTTTTATGCTATGTGTGAATCCATCGGAGTGCATCGACCGGCAGAAGGCAGGAGCGGATGACCGACAAGCGATCACGTTCGGCGGTCGCCAAGGCGCAGATCATCGCCGCGGAGGTGCGGCGGCGCATCGTCGGGCGTCAATGGCGGCACGGGGACCGTATCCCGGACGAGGCAGACCTTGCCATTGAGTTCGACGCCGCGCGCGCGACCGTCAACAAGGCCCTGCAGATGCTGGCAGAGGAGGGCCTTCTCGATCGCCGCCGCCGTGCGGGAACGCGCGTCGCCTTCCATCCAAAGGCCGTCTTCGCCATTCCGGTCGTCCGCGAACAGGTCGAGCAGGCGGGCATGGCCTACAGCCACCGTGTCATCGCGCATCGGCGCAGCCCCATTCCGGCGGAGATCGCCGCGCGGCTGAACTTGGCGGAAGGTGAGGTACTGGTTCACATGCGGGCCGTGCATTACGGCAACGGGCGGCCGTTCCAGCTCGAAGACCGCTGGCTCAATCCGCAGGCCGTGCCGGGACTGGACGAGGTGGACCTCGGCCGGCTTAACGCCAATGAATGGCTGGTGCTCAATACGCCGTACCTGCATGCCGACGTCGCCTTTTCGGCGGAAAACGCCGATCGTCGGGATGCACGGCTGCTCGGGGCGCGCCACGGCCAGGCGCTTCTGGTCCTTCATCGCACGACGTGGAACGATCTCGGCGCCATCACGACGGTGCGCGTCGCCTTCCATCCGGGCCATTTCGTCAGCACCGAGGCCCGGAACTGATCGGTCCTAGGCCCGGCGGGGCGCCTGTGCGGAAAGGACCTCCACCTGCTGGGTGCCGACGGTGCCGTCCGCCTCGACGATCGCCCGCCAGCGGCGGTTGCCGCAGCGTACGGAAAGCCGCCAGCGACCCTCGTCTTCTCCCTCGCCACGCTCGACCCGCGAGGCGACGAGGCCGCGGCGCATGTAGTCGCGCAGCGTCTGCGTCGGCCAGCCGAAGCGTTCGGCCAGGAGGTCCGCCGGCAAGAGGAATTCGCCTTCCGGGTCGCGGGTGAGCATCAGCGGTCTTCCCGTCACGACAGGGCCTCCCGTGAGATCGGTACGATCCCGGTGGAATCCTCGCCCCGATGGAAGGCGATGGCGAGGCGGAAGGAATGGGCGATGCGCATCGCCCGGTCGAGAAAGAGATCGGCGACCTCCGGCGGGCAGAGCCGTTCGACCGTCGCGCGGAAGAGCGAGAGCCAGCGGTGGAAATGCTCTTCGCCAAGCTCGGGGATCGCAAGATGCGGCGACAGCGGCCGGCCGCCATAACGATCGGTGCGCAGCAGCGTGGCGGACCAGAAATCGCACATCTTGGCGAGATGCACCGGCCAGTCTTCCGGCGCGATGACGTCGTTGAAGATCGGGCCGAGCAGGTCGTCCTTGCGGATCTCGTCGTAGAAACCATGGACGACCGCATGGACCATCGCCTCGTCGAGCACTTCCGGCAGGAGCTTGCCGTCGATGACAATGGTGCGTTCGGGTGCGGGCCTGCCTCTCATGGGACCGCCCTGTAGCTGTGCCGGGCCTCGAGGCCGAGCAGCGGGCCGAGTGTGGCCCGGTTGCGAACGACGTCCTCAAGCGTGTATTTGTCGAGAACTGCAAGGAATGCGGCAAGCGCCTCGTGCAGCATGTCCTTGAGCCGGCAGGCGGGCGAGATCGCACAGGCCCGTCCCTGCGCCTGCATGCATTCGGTGAGCGAGAATTCCTCTTCCGTTGCCCGCACCAGCGCGCCGACCCTGATCTCCCCCGGCGCCATGGCGAGGCGGATGCCGCCGCTGCGCCCGCGCGTCGTCTCGATGATGCCGAGGCCGCGCAGCGTCTGGGCCACCTTGAGAAGGTGGTTGCGCGACAGACGGTAGGCTTCCGCTACGTCGTTGACGGTGCATGTACCGTCCCGGCGCGAGGCGATATAGATCAGCATGCGCAAGGCATAATCGGTATGAAGCGTCATCCGCATGGGTTGCATCCCGGGCCACGAACGGCCGCATGAGATAAGAAGTATTCTCAATGCCGCTTTTAGCGCAACGGGTCGCACGGTGAAAGTGCAATAGCGTCGCAGGGGCCGGCGGCGGAGACCGAAGACGCGTCTTCACCTCGCATGTATTTCTTGACGATCGCCAAATTTAGAATTTAGAAAATGTTGAATTGCAAACCC
>CBIMFD010000379.1:0-2929 GCA_966243085.1 uncultured Shinella sp. | reverse complement strand
CCATTTTTCGCGCGAAGGGAGCGGCACGTTAAGTCCCTCCCCCTTGTGGGGAGGGATTTAGGGAGGGGTCTTCTCTTGACCCGCCTCACATATCGAACTGATAGCTCGCCGGCACGAAGCGATAGCCCCCGCCCGCCTTTTCCACAAAGCCGACGGCAGGGAAGGGCATGTGGTAGCCGAGGAAGGCGAGGCGATCGGTGGCGATCATGTCGAAGACGCGCTTGCGCGTCGCCGCCGCAGCAGCCTTGTCCATGTCGAAACGCACCTCCCAGTCGGGCCGCTGCAGCGACAGCACATAGTGGTTCGCGGTGTCCGCCGTCAGCATCAAGGCCCTGCCCTCCGATTCGACGCGGAAGATCATGTGGCCCGGCGTATGGCCGAAGGCGTCGTGGCCGGTGATGCCGGGCACGACCGCGCCATCGTCCTCGATGAAGGTGAGCTTTTCGGCGAGCGGCTGCACCTTGGCGAGCACGCCCTGGTGGCCCTGTTCGGCGGGCGTGCCCATGCGCTCCGGATTGACCCAGAAATCGTATTCCGTGCGACCGGCGACGTAGCGCGCATTCGGAAAGGCTGGCTTGCCGTCTTCCATCAGCCCGCCGATATGATCGCCGTGCATGTGGGTGAGGACGACGACGGAGATCTGGTCGGGTGTATAGCCCGCATATTTCAGGCCCTCGCGAAGCCGGCCCATGCCGGCCTCCCGCCCGCCCTCGCCCATGCCGGTGTCGAACAGCACGACCTCCGCGCCGGTATCGACCAGCGCCGGGGTGAAGCTGTTGACGAAGCTGTCGGCCGGCAGGAAATTCTCCTCGAGCAGCTTGCCGACCGCCTCTGCGGGCTGGCCAAGGCCGTAGGTCTCGCCCGGATTGCCGGAGGCGCGCATGCCGTCGCGCACCGCCAGGATGCGGAAACTGCCGAGCTTGAAGCTGCGGATATCGATGGGACTCATGCGCATGTCCGTGGTGTCCTCGGCGGATTGGGCAAGGGCCGGCGCTCGGGAAAACACCAGCGGGGCGGCCAATGTGCCGGCACCGGCGGCCAGAAACAAGGACCGGCGCGAGATCGTGGAAGGGTCGTCCATAGCTCTTTCCTCTTTCGTGAAGGCGCCGGCGGCGGCGCGATGCCACGCTCCATCTAGGGCGCCGCCGCCGCACCGGCACGCCGCATCACGGGCTTGTGATGGCGGCGGGAAATCCTCCCGGTTTGACAGATTGCGGCAAGGGGCGCAGAAGACGGGCCGGCCCGCACGGGGCCGCGGACCCGATTTGCCGATGAACCGTCTCGTACCCCTCATCCTGGCCGTCGCGCTCTTCATGGAGCAGATGGATTCCACCGTGATCTCCACCTCGCTGCCGGCGATCGCCGCCGATCTCGGCGTGGGCCCGATCACGCTGAAGCTGGCGCTGATGGCCTACATGGTCTCGCTCGCCACCTTCATCCCGCTCAGCGGCTGGATGGCGGACCGGTTCGGGGCAAAGCGCATCTTCCGCCTCGCCATTCTCGTCTTCGTCGCCGGCTCCATCCTCTGCGCGGTGGCCGACAGCCTCGTCGCGTTCGTCGTCTCGCGCTTCCTGCAGGGCATGGGCGGGGCGATGATGACCCCCGTGGCGCGCCTCGTTCTGGTGCGCAGCACCTCGCGCTCCGATCTCGTCTCCGCCATGGCGCTGCTGACCATTCCCGCCCTCGTCGGCCCGCTCGCCGGCCCGCCGCTCGGCGGCTTCATCACGACCTATTTCTCCTGGCACTGGATCTTCCTCGTCAACGTGCCGGTCGGCATCGTCGGCTATATCCTTTCCGGCATCTATCTCCCCGAAATCCGCGCCGCCGCGCCGCCGCCGCTCGACTGGATGGGCTTCCTCCTGAGCGCGGTCGCCGCCTCCGGCACGATGTTCGGCCTTTCCGTCGTCAGCCTGCCGGCGCTGCCCCCGGTCATCGGTATCGTCGCCACGGCCGTGGGGCTCCTCTGCGGCGTGCTCTATGTCCGCCACGCCCGGCGCCATCCGGCACCGCTGCTCGACCTGAAGCTCTTCCGCGACAGCGCCTTCCGCGCCGCGGCCATCGGCGGCACGCTGTTCCGCATCTCGGTCGGCGCCGTACCCTTCCTCATGCCGCTGATGCTGCAGGTCGGCTTCGGCCTCTCGCCCTTCCAGTCCGGTCTCGTCACCTTCACCGGCGCGGTCGGCGCAATCGCCACCAAGGTCCTCGCAAAGCGGGTGCTGGTCTTCGCGGGCTTCCGCACGACGCTCCTCGTCGCCAGCGTCTGCGGGGCGGCGCTGACCTTCGTCAACGGCCTCTTCACGCCGGCGACACCCTTCTGGTTCATGGCGGGCGTGCTGCTCGTCGCCGGCTTTGCCCGCTCCTTCTTCTTCACCAGCGTCAACGCGCTCTCCTTCGCCGACATTGCCGATGCCGACGCCAGCAAGGCGACCTCGATGAGCGCGGTGCTCCAGCAGATCAGCCTGGCGCTCGGCGTCGCGGTTGCGGGCTCCATCCTCGAAATCGAGAACGCGCTGACCGGCACCGTACTGGAACTGAAGGACTTCCAGATCGCCTTCATGGTGATCTCGGCCCTGACGCTGACCGCCATCTTCCCCTTCATCGCCATGGCCAAGAACGCCGGCGCCTCCGTCTCCGGTCACCGCATGGCAATGCCGGGGGAGGAGACGGCAGCGGTGAAGTAACTCCCCCGCTTCACGCCACCCACGGTCAGCGCCGCACCGGCGCGAACCCGAAGCGTGCCGCAAATCCCCGGCCCGTCCGCACCCGCCTCATCCCCCTGAAATCTCTCGTCCTTCGCCCGGCTTTCCCCGCGAAGCCCCCACCGCACGGCCTTCCCGCCACGGGTTCGCACCCGAGCCCACCTTTTCCTCGCATTGCCAATGAGCTAGACACATCCCGTCGCCTCCCCCGCGGAGGCGTGGATTGAAAC
>CBIMFD010000378.1:0-2954 GCA_966243085.1 uncultured Shinella sp. | reverse complement strand
GCCGTCGCCATCGGCACCAGCCACGGCGCCTACAAGTTCACCCGCGCGCCGGACGGGGAGATCCTGTCGATCGAGACCATCGCCAAGATCCACGCCAAGCTGCCGAACACCCACCTTGTCATGCACGGCTCGTCGTCCGTCCCGCAGGATCTCCAGGACCTCTTCACCGCCTATGGCGGCGAGATGAAGCAGACCTGGGGTGTGCCGGTCGCCGAAATCCAGAAGGGCATTCCCCTCGGCGTTCGCAAGGTCAACATCGACACGGACCTGCGCCTTGCCATGACCGGCTCGATCCGCAAGAACTTCAAGGAAAAGCCGGACAATTTCGACCCGCGCAATTACCTGAAGCCGGCCACGGCGCGCATGATGGAGGTCTGCAAGGAGCGCTTCGAGGCCTTCCGCACCGCCGGCAAGGCGTCCAGCATCCGTGTCAAGCGCCTGCCCGACATGGCGAAGTTCTACGCCGCGAAGTAGGCCGTGCCGCAGCTTCTACCTCCTCCCGGTCCCCGCCGGGAGGAGCGTACTTTTCTGAATGCCCGGCGGCAGGAATCCGTTGCGGGCAACCGTCCCTCCTCGTAAAAGATGGCGACCCGGACGCATCCGGCGCAAGGCGATCGAGCGAGGACGACATGAGCGTGGAACAGGCCCTGACAATCGCAGACCTCAAGGAACAGGCCCGCCGCCGGGTGCCGAAGATGTTCTTCGACTATGCCGATTCCGGTGCCTGGACCGAAGGCACCTACCGCGCCAACGAAGACGACTTCCACAAGATCAAGCTGCGCCAGCGCGTGCTCGTCGATATGACGAACAGGTCGCTGGCAAGCGAGATGATCGGCGAGAAGGTCTCCATGCCCATAGCCCTTTCGCCGACGGGCCTTACGGGCATGCAGCACGCCGACGGCGAAATGCTCGCTGCGCAGGCCGCCGAGGAGGCAGGCGTCCCCTTCACGCTTTCGACGATGAGCATCTGCTCCATCGAGGACGTGCGCTCCGTCACCGCCAAGCCGTTCTGGTTCCAGCTCTACGTGATGCGGGACAAGGATTTCGTGCGCAACCTCATCGAACGCGCCAAGGCGGCCGGCTGCTCGGCGCTCGTCCTGACGCTCGACCTCCAGATCCTAGGCCAGCGCCACAAGGACCTGCGAAACGGCCTTTCCGCGCCGCCGAAATTCACGCCGAAGCATATCTGGCAGATGGCGACGCGGCCCTTCTGGTGTCTCGACATGCTCGGCACGAAGCGCCGCAGCTTCGGCAATATCGTCGGCCATGCCAAGGGCGTGACGGACCTCTCCTCGCTTTCCTCCTGGACGGCCGAGCAGTTCGATCCGCAGCTTTCGTGGAAGGACATCGAATGGATCCGCGACCTTTGGGGCGGCAAGCTTATCCTCAAGGGCATCCTCGACGAGGAGGACGCCCGCATGTCGCTGGACAGCGGCGCAGACGCCATCATCGTCTCCAACCACGGCGGCCGCCAGCTCGACGGCGCACCGTCCTCGATCAGCATGCTGCCGCGCATCGTCGATGCCGTCGGTGAACGGATGGAGGTCCATCTCGACGGCGGCATCCGCTCCGGCCAGGACGTCCTCAAGGCGCTCTGCTATGGCGCCAAGGGCACCCATATCGGCCGTCCCTTCCTCTACGGCCTCGGCGCCGGCGGCAAGGTTGGCGTGAAACGGGCCATCGAGATCATCCGCAGGGAACTCGACACGACCATGGCGCTCTGCGGCGAACGCGATGTGAGGAACCTCTCGCGCACCAACCTGCACAGGGATGCGTGAGCGGGGCGAGGCGCCCGCTCCTCGGCAAACCGTGGCTGGTATCGGCTGAACGGCGACGGGACTACAGGGAGCCGACGATACGCAGCCAGTCATGCACCGTGGTGGCGGTCCGTCGTTCCGCGGATCCGCGGGCGAGGGGTTTTCTGGCATCCAGGCCGCGCACCTCGCTCGGGCTCATGGCGAACTGCTGGCGGAAGGCGCGCGAGAAGGCCGAGACATCGGAAAAGCCGCAGGCATAGGCAACCTCGCCCACCGTCCGCTTGCCGTCATCGACCAGCAGGTCGAAGGCTGCGCGCAGACGGCGCGTGCGGATGTGGTCGGTGACGCCGCCGAACGGTTCGAAAAGCCGGTAGAGCGAGGCGCGGGAGAGGCCGAAAACCTTGCAGAGATGATCGGGATCGAGATCCGGCCGGGCGACGTTCTGTTCGATATAGCGCCGGATCTCCATGATGACCGCGCCGCGCACGGTGGGAGAGGGCTGGCTGCGCGCGGCGACTTGCGACGCGATCAGCGTGGCGACGAGGTTGGCCGTGGCGGTGACGATCGCCGGAGCTTCGGCCTGGCTGATGCTCGCCAGGTCCTCGAAAAGAGTGCGCAGATGGTTGCCGATCAGCCGGGCCGAGCTGGTGGAACGCTTCAGCACGAGCCCATGCAGGGCGTCGTTCTGCGCCTCCTTGCTGAAAAGCAGATGGCGGGGCAGGACAAGCGTGAGATTGCGGCAATGCGACGTTTTCGCATGGAGCGGGCGTGAAAGGTCGAAGAAGGAGACGTCGCCGGCCTCCACCAGCACCGTCTCGTCGCCAATGGTGCGAAGATCGCTGCCCTCGAGCGTCACCTGCACGAAGATGAGGTCGAGCCCGCTGCGGGCGATACGGCCGGGATCACGCGAGAACACATAAGTCGTGCCCAGCATGTCGGCGGCGAAGAACAGCGCCGGGCCCATGAAATAGGAAGAGAGATGGGTGTGGAAGTCGGCGAGCCGCTCCGGCGTCTGTACCGTCGCGCGAAAGATCGGATCGAGCGTCTCGGCGAAAAGCTGGCTCCTGCGCCGACATTCGGGTCCGGCTTGCACAACGATGGCGTTCGAGGGCAGCTTCTCTTCGGCGTTCAAGGCGCTCAAGGTGTCTGTGGAAGGCATACAGTGAGTCATCGGGTGAAGATCAGAAGTTTCCTTGT
>CBIMFD010000377.1:0-2983 GCA_966243085.1 uncultured Shinella sp. | reverse complement strand
GCGAGCTGGATGGCGATGCGGTAGAGGATCGAGCCGACGACGCAGCCGATCAGCGCGGCGAGGATGCCGCGCGCGCCGAACAGCGTCTCGCCGATGATGACGGCGGCAAGGCCGACGACGATGGTGCCGACGCCGGAGGTGACGTCGGCAAAGCCGTTCGTCTGGGCGAAGAGCGCGCCGCCGAGGGCGACCAGCGCATTGGAAAGCGCAATGCCGAGATAGATCTGCCGGTTGGTGTCGACGCCCTGCGCGCGGGCCATGCGGGCATTCGCCCCGGTCGCGCGCATCGAAAGGCCGGCATCGCTCTCAAGGAAGCGCCAGACAACGATGACCGCGACGATGACGAGGACCCCGACGAAGAGCGGGCGGACGTAGAAATCCCTAAGGCCATGGCCGAAGAAGGGACTGATCATCGTCTCGGCATTGATGAGCGCGACATTCGGCTTGCCCATGACGCGGAGATTCACCGAAAAGAGCGCGATCATCGTCAGGATCGAGGCGAGGAGGTTGAGGATGCGGAAGCGAACGTTCAGCATCGCCGTGACGAGGCCGGCAATGGCGCCCGCCACCATGGCGACGCCCGCTGCGAGCCAGGGATTGATCCCCGCGACGATCAGCACGGCCGCAACGGCGGCACCGAGCGGAAAGGACCCGTCCACGGTCAGGTCCGGGAAATCCAGGACACGGAAGGCAAGGTAAACGCCGATGGAAACGAAGGCGAAGACCAGCCCCAGTTCGACGGCACCCCAGAAGGCAATCAGGCTCACGGTTCTCGGCTTTCTCTTGGCACTACCCGTTCCGCGTCTCCCGCGGGATGGGCCTTCTTAACAGATCAACCGCCGCCGGGCGATCCGGCAGCGGTTGATTCCGATTTCGACTGTCCGGGAACCCGGGTTATTCGATAACGCGGGTCGCGCGGCCGACGACGGCTTCCGGCAGGGTGACTCCCATCTTGGCGGCGGCGGACTTGTTGACGACGAGGTCCGTGCCGGCGGCGACCTTCACGGCGATGTCGCCGGGGTTTTCGCCCTTGAGGATGCGCACGACGACTTCACCCGTCTGCTTGCCGACGTCGTGATAGTTGAAGCCGAGGGCCGCGATGGCGCCGCGTGAGACGGAATCCGTGTCGGCGGTGAAGAGCGGGAGCTTGGCTTCTTCCGCAACGGCGACCGCGCCTTCCAGCGCCGAGATGATCGTGTTGTCCGTCGGGATGTAGATCGCATCGGCGCGGCCGACCAGCGCGCGGGCGGCGCCCTGCACTTCGGCGGACTTGGTGGCGGCGGATTCGACGACAGCGAGGCCCGCCTTCTCGGCTTCCGCCTTCAGGACGGCAAGCAGCGAGACGGAGTTCGCTTCACCCGAATTGTAGAGATAGCCGATGGTCTTGGCGTTCGGCAGGATTTCCTTGATCAGCGCCAGGTGCTCGGCGACCGGCGACATGTCGGAAAGGCCGGTGACGTTGCCGCCGGGCTTGTCCATGTTCGTGACGAGCTGCGCGCCGACCGGATCGGAGACGGCCGTGAAGACGACCGGGATATCCTTCGTGGCGGAAACGACCGCCTGGGCGGACGGCGTGGAGATCGGCACGATGACGTCCGGGCCTTCGCCGACGAACTGGCGGGCGATCTGCGCGGCCGTCGCGGGGTTGCCCTGCGCCGATTCGTAGACGAACGTCAGGTTCTCGCCTTCCTTGTAGCCGGCCGCTTCCAGCGCCTCCTTGACACCGTCACGGGCGGCATCGAGCGCCGGATGTTCGACGATGGCCGTCACGGCCACCGTGACGTCTTCCGCCTGTGCGGGCAGCGTGATCGCGAGCGTTGCTGCGAAAGCGAGCAGGATATGGCGCATGGATGGGTCTCCCTGAATGATTTTGGCCGTTTCTAGGCAAAACGGACGGTCAAATCAATTCTCGCGACCCGCTCGGTCGATCATATTTTCTGACGGGACGTCGGAGCACAGCCCGCTCAGTCGTCCTCGCCGTGCCCGGCGATCATCATCGCCTCGAAGGCCATGCGTTCGACCTTGCGCATGCGCTCGGATTCCGACTTGAGCTGGCCGCAGGCGGCGAGAATATCGCGGCCGCGCGGGGTGCGGATGGGCGAGGCGTAGCCGGCCTGGTTGATGAAATCGGCGAAGCGCTCGATCTGCTCCCAGTCCGAACACTGGTAGTTCGTGCCCGGCCAGGGGTTGAACGGAATGAGGTTGATCTTCGCCGGAATGCCCTTGAGGAGCTGCACCAGCAGTTTGGCGTCCTCCAGCGTGTCGTTGACGTCCTTCAGCATCACATATTCAAAGGTGATGCGCCGCGCATTCGACAGGCTCGGATAGGCCCGGCAGGCCTCCAGCAGCTCCTTCAGCGGATACTTCTTGTTGATCGGCACCAGCATGTCGCGCAGCTCGTCGCGCACGGCATGCAGCGAGATCGCCAGCATGACGCCGATTTCCGAGCCGGTGCGGTAGATTTCCGGCACGATGCCGGAGGTCGACAGCGTCACGCGGCGCTTGGAGAGCGAGAGCCCGTCGCCGTCGGTGGCGATCAGGAGCGCGGTCTTCACGCTCTCGAAATTATAGAGCGGCTCGCCCATGCCCATCATGACGATGTTGGAGACCTTGCGGCCCTCGGCGGGAACGATGGCGCCGGCCGGCGTGTCGCGGTCCGGAAAATCTCCGAGCCGGTCGCGGGCGAGCAGGAGCTGGGAGAGGATTTCCTCCGCCGTCAGGTTGCGCACCAGCTTCTGCGTGCCGGTGTGACAGAAGGAGCAGGTGAGCGTGCAGCCGACCTGGCTGGAGATGCAGAGCGTGCCGCGGCCCTCTTCCGGAATGTAGACGGTCTCGATCTCGACCGGACGGCCGGCGCCGCGCGGGGGAAAGCGCAGGAGCCACTTGCGCGTGCCGTCGCTCGACACCTGCTCCTCAACGATTTCCGGGCGCGCGACGGTGAAATGCGTCTTCAGCATCTCGCGCATGTCCTTGGAGACGTTCG